>CAZJVM010000026.1:23321-34386 GCA_964549305.1 uncultured bacterium | reverse complement strand
TTCCGTTCCTTTAGAAAAATGTTCCGCCCGAAACATTCTGTGTCGATGTAAAAAGGGTGATGTCTTCAAGCTTCTTGTAAACCTTGATTTTCGGCTCTTCGAAAGGTTTTTTGCCGCCTGATTCCGAAAGCCTTTCTTCCTTTACTGCTGTCTTTTTACGGGTCTGACTCATTGAATAACCTCCATAGTTTTATTGAGTTTTTTTTATGAACAAAATCTTTTATCAGTTCAAACAAGCAAAAATTATGCCGTTTTTAGAAAAAAAATCTATTTTTAACAGTAAAACATTGATAAAATAGAGATATTTTATTTTCCCCTCTCTTTTTTTTTTTAAAACAAAGAACTTTAATTATCAATTTTTGTTCAATTTTCCGACGCTTTTTTTGCTCTTTTGTTAAGTTGCTGTTTTTTATGGGAAAAAAATGTTCAAAAAACCGACATTCTAAAACAGCTACATATTATGATAATTATTTATAAACAAATCTAAAACTAACAAAAATAATAAATCATTTTTTTACGTCCAGTGCTTCAAGCGCGGGCGCAAAATCCGGCTTTATTTCAAGAGAAAGTTTCAGATATTTCACGGATTCCTTATCGTTTCCCGAGCATTGATATGCCTTGTAAAGGTTGAAATAGAATATATGTCTTAAATCACTACTTTTTTGAACAGCTTTTTTCAAGTATGAAATCGCCTTTTCGCACTTTCCCTTCTGAAGGTAAATCGTGGCAATGTTGTTAAGGGATTGAAGGTGTCCCGGTTTTATTTCAAGCGCCTTTTCATAGTAGAAAAGGGCATCATCGGGTTTTCCGTTTCTGAAATACAGGTTTCCTATGTTGTTAAAGGCACGCACGAATGTTTTATCCCTGGTGATTGACATCTCATAAAGTTTCAGCGCTTCATTTAAGTCACCCATTTCCTTTTCATAGAAAATAGCGAGATTGTAATACCCTTCGGGCGCGTCGGGTTTAATCGATATGGCGCGCCTGTATGCCGATTCAGCATCGGTCAGTCTTCCTTCTCTCCTGTAGATGTTCCCGAGATTCACATTTGTCTTAAAATCTCCCGGGTTGAGTTCAAAAGCTTTTTCTATATATGAAAGCGCTTCTTCCCTTTCACCGTAAATACCGTATAGCGTGGAAAGGTTGAAATAGGGGGCATAATAATCGGGCTTTGCCCTTATTGCCCGGCGAAACAAACTTTCCGCTTTCTCATATTTTTTCATATCTTTGTACGTAGTGCCCATATTGTTCAATACGAGATAATCACCGGGCGATTTTTTTATCGTATCCTGCCAAAGAGTCATTCCGTCCTTCCATACATTGCTTCTGTCAACTGTGAGAAGCGAAAACAGAATGAATACGAGCAAAGAGAAAAGATAAGCAAGGGATTTTATGGGGAGCAGGGAAGTTTCGCCCCTCTCTTTTTCGAAAAGACGGGTAATGAAGAACGCAAAGATGACAATGATGCCCAGAGAGGGAATGTAGATATATCTGTCGGCTTTTAAAATCGCTATGGGTATTATATTCGACACGGGAAGAAGAGATGCGAAAAACCAAAGAATTCCGAAGCGATACCACTTATTTTCTTTCCATTTTAAAGCGGCAAAAAGGATAATCGCTATAAAGATGAGATTGAGGATAACCGGCATGCTGAAAAAACTTCTCTGAAAATCTATCTCATATCTCACAGAAAGGTTGAAGGGAAAAAATACAAGACGAATGTAATCGCCTATAACGGTTATCATTGACAGAAACGTCACATAGGGACTGCCTTCCCAATACTCTTTCACTACCTCTTTTTCATAGGCGGTAACAAATGTAAGAATAGCAAAGACAACCGAGACTGCCGCAAAAGGCATTATCCTTTTTATTATTCCTTCGGGAAAAAGTTTCCTGCAGTCATCACCGTCATTGAAGAATGAGATTTCGGTCACAAAAAGAAGCAGAGGCAGGATAATCACTGAAGGCTTTGAAAAGAGAGATAATAGAAAAAGAAAAAGCGAAAGAAGATAGAGCGAAGTTTTTTTTACCTTTCCTCCTTTTAAATATCTTGCAAATAAATAAAGGGACGCGAAAAAGAAAAGTCCCGACAGAGTATCTTTTCTAGCAGATGCCCAGTTGACAACTTCGGCGTGAATGGGGTGACAGAGAAAAATCAAGGTTGCCGTTACAGGCAGAAGACAGGAGTCGGACAATGTCATTAAAAAGAGAAAAACAAAAACAACCGTTAGCGCGTAAAGAACTACATCGGTAAGATGATATCCCAGGGGGTCAGTCCCGTTAAAATAGTAATTAACGGCATATGAAAGTTCTTTCAGAGGGAGATAGTCGGTTTCCGTAGATTCCGTAAAAAACCTGAAAGTGTTTTCCAGTGTGCGAATTTTAAAGTTATCGAGAATCAGCCAGTCGTCATCGTAATTCGTAAAACCGTGAAATATGCTTTGAAAATATAAGGCAAAGGAAAGAATAAAAAGCAGGGCGCAGATTATGAAAAGAATTTTCCCCTGCTTTTGTTGACGAGGTGAAAGGTAATCTCCCATCTATTCCCGATTTTCCTTTTTCAATTAATATTTTTTTGCCCGTATTTAAGATAAGATGAATAAAATTTTAACCCTTGAACCCTGTTTCCCCGCGCAAATTCAATATCGCCGAGATATTTCCACGAAAGGGCAAATGACGGATTCAGCATCAGTGCTTTTTTAAAATATTTTTCGGAGTTATCATATTTTTTTTTCATAAAGAGAATTACGCCCTTGTTAAAGAGTATATCATATGCTTTGGGATAATGCCTTTCGGCAATGTCAAAGCAGGTCAACGCGTCATCTAAGCGCCCTGCTTTTTTTAGAGCAAGCGCTTTGTTAGTAAGGTAATTAATATTGGAGGGGGAAAGCGTGAATGCTCTCGAAAATTCTTTTTCGGACTCCGCGATTTTTCCGCTTTTAGCAAGAAAAATCCCCTTTGTGTTTCTTACACTTGCAACATTCGGAAAATCAGAAATCAGATTTTCTATGATTTCCCCCGCTTTTTCCATTATCCCTCTTTCAAGGTACAAAATAGCAAGCTCGTTTCTCCATTTATATCTGAATTTATCCATATGGGACGCGTTTCTTATTTCATCTTCCGCCTCTTTGTATCTTCCCATCCTCTTTAAAACAATTCCGAGGTTTCCGTGCGCTTCGGCAAATGCCGGCATAAGGGAAATAACTTTTCTGTATTCATTTTCCGCCCTTTCTAAGTTTCCCGTATCCCTGAAAAAGTTGCCGAAATTGTTTCGCACATAGGGAGATTCACGATTAATGCTTTCAGCTTTCCTGAAAAAATTGAATGCCTCGCCCATATTACCCTCCATAACTTTTAAAAGTCCGAGATTTAGATAAGGTTCGGCAGATTCATTATCGATGAGCACAGCGGTTTTTAAAGCTGACTCCGCTTTTGAAAAAGCTGACTTTGAAAGAAGCGCTGAACCGAGATTGAGATAGGGTCTCGCTTTTTCAGGCGACTTTTTTGCCGCGTCCTGCCAGAGAGCGACATCGTCAATCCAGAGGGCATTGCGATTTTGCGTATTCAGGGCGAACAAGACAATTAAAATTAAAGGAAGTGCTTTAGCAATGAACAATCTTATGCCGTCTCCTTTGGCATATTTTTCAGAAACCAGAAAACACTTAGCGACAAAGAATGATAGGGATAGTGAAGCAAGATACATCCATCTCTCCGAAACAATGTCATTAAGAGGCACAAGAGCAACAGGCAAAAAAGAAACAAAATAGAATCCCGCAAAAAATTTTCCTGCAGGCGACTTTCCCTTCCAAAAGAGGAAATATATCGCGGCAATTATGAGAAGTAAAAAACATAATGTTTTAATGCCGGGATATGGCCTTAAGGGAAAATAATGGTCAATGTTCAGATTAACGGGAAAAAGAAATAAACGCAGATATTTTTCAGACGCATCGACGTGAGTTATTAAATGGGTAACAAGTGAATGGCTTCTTTTGCCGGGCACTGTACCGGAATTATATATAAAATAGGATATGACCAGAACAACCCACAGGAATGTAAAAGGCAGATACTTCTTCAATCCTTCAGTGTTTCCCCTTTCAAATGACAGGAAATAAAGCACAAGAAAGAAAAGGAAGACAAAACCCGACTCCTTGCTCACAGAGGCGAAAAAGAAAAGGAAAAGGGATAAAAGGGACCACTTGGAAACCATCCTCTTTGAAGTTTGAGAATTGATAAATGAGAGCATTCCGGCAAGCAAAAAAAAGGAAGATAGAAGTCCCGACCTTGCCGAAATATATGTTACCGCTTCCACATTGACCGGATAGAGAAGAAAAAGCGCCGAGGCAAAAAGTGACAGTTTCACATCACCCCCGCTCATACATTTGAGCAGAAGAAAAAACAAAATTCCGTTCAGCAGATGGATAATGAAATTAACAAGATGAAATCCAAAGGTGTCGATTCCCCCAACGGCAAGATTAAGGGAAAAAGTCATTTGCGTAAATGCCCGCGAAGGATAATCCAGAAAAATCTTCAGCGGATTGAAATCCGTTATTTTTTGATTCAACGCGATAGTGCGGACATCATCATACTGAAAGGGTGAATTGAAGGAATCGGCATAAACATAAATCAATACTGCCGCAAGAACGATGAAAATAAAAAAATATTTGAAGCGCAAATAACTATTCTCCGATTTTTGAAAGCATTTCTCTTGCCATTCTGTTTGATGGCGATATCTCTAAAAGGTCTCTGAGATATAATCGCGCGACCTCGTAATTTCCCGTCATTATATAGATGGAGGCAAGATTTCCCATCGCGGCAATGGAATCGGGCACAAGGGTAAGAATTGACCTGTAGGAAGTTATCGCCTCCTTTATCTGCCCCCTGCGCGCGAAATGCTCTCCGCACCGTAAAAGCTGAGCGGCAGATTTCAGCACGCCCATTTCGTCCCCGCTTTTCCTGCAGGCAAATCCGAAGTTTGACCACGCCGGCGAATAATATTCATCGATTGAAAGAGACTTTAGAAAATTATCTTTCGCTTCTGATAGTCTGTTGCTTTTTCCCAGTGCAACACCGAAGTTATTGTAGGGACGCGCCGAAGAAGACGCCTTCGCCACTGCATCCTGCCAAAGGGATATTTCCGTTCGCCACACCATATTTCTGTCAATTGATAAAAGAGTAAAGCAGAGGATAACTGAAATAATCAAGGCAGAGCGAAGCGACGCAAAGGCGGGCTTTTTAACATTCCCGCAAAGTATCATTCCCGCCAAAAAGAATATTCCCGCAGAGGGAAGGTAAAGCCATCTGTCCGCGGCAATATCCTGAAGGGGTACGATAATATTGGGCGCAATAATAATATAAAACCACGCCCAGCAGAAGAGTCCCGCCTTTGTCGATGAGGAAATTCTGATTGTAAGGGCAATGAAAAAAATGACAATCAGGACAATGGCGGCAAATCTTAGAAGAGGAGAAGATGACGAAAGATAATGGGGATACATAATACAGAGATTAACCGGGAAAGAAAGGAGTTTTAAATTCAGCACTTGCGCTTCTCCCTGATAAAAAATCTGTCTCATAAAATCTCTTTGAAATCCCGACTCGAAAGTATCTCCGAGAAACTGCTGTCTGAAGACAATATAAAAAATGAACAAAAGAAAGTAGGGAATGAGAGCATAATAGACCTTTTTTTTCCTGAATTTTGCCGGCACGAAGGCTATTATAAGGAAAATGACAAAAACGAGCATTCCCCCTCTCTCCTTTGAAAGCACAGACGCGCTTCCCGCTAAAAGAGAAGGAATGAGGTAATATCCCTTTCCCTGCCCGATGAATGAAAGGAAAAAATAGATAGAGAGTAAAAAAAAGAAACCGCATAAAAGCTCCGACCTTCCGGAAACATAAGTCACCGATTCAATCATAAGAGGGCTTACGGCAAAGAAAAAAGCTGAAACAGATGAAGGAGTGAAAAAAAGCTTTTCCCCGTCTTTTTTTTTGGTAATAATTAATTCCTCGATACGGCTGAAAATCAGATAAAAGAGAAGGGTATTCTCAATGTGAAGAAGAATATTAACCGTCCTGTAACCTGACGGCGAAAGTCCGGAAAAAAAATAATTAACGGCAAAAGAAAACGTAAGAAGGAAGCGAAAGGGATTGTCTTCGAAAATTTTATCTATGCTCAAAGTCTTGATTACATCAGGCATCACGATAACCTTCACATCATCGTATTGAAATGGAAAATCCACTGCCGGAAGATATATGAGAAGAATGATTAACATCAGGAATACTGCTATAATGACATTTCTATTCTTTATGTTTTCCATTTATTCCTTTTTACTTTGTTCCTCTCTCATTTCGGAAAGGATGGTATCTTTCAAATTTCGCGCCCTTGAATCCGACGGATTGAGGAGGATAACTTTCTCGAGGTTTTCAATAGCTTCCTCTTTTTTTCCATTCTTTAAAAGAATAAGGGCAATGTTGCCGTATGCCTCGGGGGTTTTCGGATTTATCTCCGTTACCCTTTTAAAAAGGGCATATGCCTTTTCGTTTTCTCCGCGGGAAAAACTGATTTTAGCCATTCCCGAAAGAGCTTCAACACTTTCACCATATTTCTTAATGTATTCTCTATAAAGTTTCATCGCCTCATTCAAATTCCCCGCCCTTCTGCAGGAATTAGCCGCTTTGATTTCAAATTCCCTGTTTTTAACGCCAATCTTTTTCAATTTCGCAAAGTACGCTCCCGCCTCTGAAAATCTCTTTGTCGCATAATAGAGTTCCGCAAGGTTTTCAAGGGCGGGAATGAAATCCTCATCAAAGCTTAATGCATACTTAAACCATCTTTCCGCTGAAGCATAGTCCTTCGTTTCGCGGGCAACAATCACTCCGATATTCACGGGCGCTCCCTTAAAACCCTTATCAAGTTCAAAGGATTTTTTATAAAACTCAACCGCTTTTGGGCCGTTTCCGGTTTTTGAAAAGAGTGTGCCGAAGTTAAAGTATGCCTGTGCAAAGCCAGGCTCACGCCTGATTGCCTCTGCGAGCTCATCGCGCGCCTTCTCATATTCGCCTCTTTGAATATGCACATAAGCCATATTGTTCAGTGGTCGCGCCTTTTGAGGCGATTTCTTTGCCGCATCGTTCCACAGGCTCACTTCATCGGACCAGACAGCATTTCTTCCGCAGGAAAGAATGATAAAAAATATTAGAATACCAAATAATATTTTTTCGCCGATTCTTTTAATTTCGCCGATTGATACAAACGCCTGAAGTATTACGAAAGAAAGTCCCGCAACAGACATATACATCCATCGCTCAGTCATAAGGTCTTCAATGGGAATGAGAAGATTGGGAATGAGGGGAAGAATAAAAATGATTATACCCGGAAAAAGAAAAAAATACTTATCCCTTTTCCGGAAAATTAAAGCCGTTAAAAAAATCAGAACAAATATCATAAACAGGTCTTTGACCAGGGCAGTCCCCGAAGGAACATTAACTGTATGATCTATATTCTGGTTAAAGGGAAGAAAAAGCATTCTCACGTAGATTAAAAGAACTGCAACAGCGCCCTTTGCCTGCTCTATGTAGGTGCGTGCCGCGGTACGCACCTCGAAACTCGCCGCAAAGGTAAATCTGTAAAGAACATAAAGTAGATCAGCAATCAGGCAAAGTGACAGGTAAGCATATATCCTGCCCATATTTTTTTTGAAATTACGGGGAAAAAGGGCAAAGAAAATCCCCGCCACAAAAGGATACATCACCGCCCTTTCCTTGGAAACAAGGGCAAAGATAAAAATAACAACTGACAACGCCGTCAACAGGCGAAATCTTTCACGGTTTGCTGCTTTCAAGAAAATGAGAAACGACGCAAAGGAGAAAAAACAGAAAAGAAGTTCCGAGCGGCTTGATATATAGGTAACTGCCTCAATCTGAACCGGATGGGCCAGAAAGACTCCCGCGGAGATTACAGCGGCATAGGGTGATATTTTTTTTTTATAGCTATCGGTGAAAAAGGTTAAGATGAAATAGAGAAAAAGGGAGTTGAAAAAGTGAAGCAGAATATTCACTACTCTGTAACAGGCGGGATTTGTCCCCGAAAAGGCGTAATTGAGGGCAAATGTTAAAATCGTTAAAGGGCGCGACGCCTCGGAAAGAAGTACGTTTTTCATCGTACCGGCATACCTGATGCTCTCGTTATTTACTATTACCTTCCAGTCGTCGTAATGAAAAGGATATGCAAGGGAAAACCCATATATAGCGAGAAGGAGAACAAAGAGAATACCGGCGGCTGTCCCTGACTTAATATTTTCTTCTGCTTTTTTTTTAATGCCCATATTCGGAAATTCCTACTCTCCTTTTTCCACTTTAGCCCGCAGAAGGGCTACATCCTGAGTGACATCCTTCAGCTTATCGGTAAGCATGGATATTTTAACGGAAAAATGCAGACTAATGAGAATGAGAAAGAGAACACTGAATAGGAAAAGCGTTGAAGTGGGAAGCACCGCCCCAATCATCTTTGTAATAAAGAGAAGAAGCTTGTACCAGCTTGAAAGAACAATAATCGATATCCCGGTGATAATCCATAACAGGGAATATTCTTCACGCAGTTTCCTTCTCCTGACAAGCTCGATAATAATCACCAGAATAATTATGCTTACGGATAGAGCAAATATTTTTTGAATTAACGGCATTTCATTCCTCCATTAATTAAAAGTCCTTTTTTCTCAAAAAAGTGAGAAATACGGAAAAGAACATTTTGAATATATAATAAAGCGGCTTTAATCCGGAATGCATCGATTTTCCGGAAGGGTTTGCCTTCATTGCAACGGAGACTTCTTTAATCCTGAAACCGTTTCTCTTTGATGCAATTAAAATATCAGCATCGGGGTAGTCTGAGGGATAAACAGGAGTGGTGAAAAACCTGAGTATTCTTCCGCTCAATGCCTGAAACCCCGATGTAGGGTCGGTAACGGTAAAACCAAGGGAAAGGGAAGCGAGCTTTGCAAAAAGGTAGGAACCGAGTTTTCTAAAAAAAGAGCCTTCATATTTCTTCTCCCCCGAATATCTCGACCCGATGACAAGGTCGTATCCTTCTTCAAGGAGGGGATTCAAAACTTTTTCTATCTCTCCCGCAAGGTGCTGTCCGTCGCCGTCCATAATAACCGCCCTTTCATAGCGATTTTCAACAGCATAGCGAAACCCCGTTTGAAGTGCCGCGCCGTATCCCATATTAGCAGAAAGCCGCAGTACGGTAGCTCCTGAGTTCCCTGCTGATTCCCATGTATTGTCTTTCGAACCGTCATCGACAACAACAATCTCCGCCTGCGAAAAAGAGGCGTGCACGTCTTCAATGACTTTTGCAATGCCCTGCGCTTCGTTGAACGCGGGTATTATGATTATAAGTTTATCGCTATTCTTTTCTTTATTTTCCTGCATTACAATCTATCTTTTAATCATCCCTGCCGTTTCCTCGAATTTAGCCCTGCTCAAAAACCTGAGAAGCAAAATGAAAGATACAAGATATATTAGCACTCCGCCTGATATTAGCAAGAATTCCCCCAAAAAAGGCAAATCAGTTTTTTCGCCAATTAAAAACATAATAACCTTTACGGGTACCGAAGCGAAAATGGCGCAAATGACCACATTGGGTTGAAAAATTTCCATACACAGCGGTTTGATTTTAATTTTAAGCGATTTCATAAAAGTAAAGAGGTAGGCAAGAATGAAAAGCGTAAATCCGAGTTGTGAAAGCATAAGGGAATAATACCCGGTATAGGGTTCAAGCAGATACAAGAGAATCAGATTGACAGGGATACTCAAAAGTCCGGATATAAAGAGATGTCTTTTCATATCCATGGAGAAAAAGAGTGAGAAAAACTGAAGGAGCACTCCACCGGCAATTATGACAGGTATATAAAGTTTGATCATCCCTGCGAGAATTTGAATCTGCAAATCCGAAAAACTTCCCGCGAACAAAATTTTCGCACAACTGTCGGCAAAGAGAAATACCATTACGGCAAGAGGAATCGAGAAAATGGAATTGAGGCGAAGAGCGCCGAAAAAATACTTCTCTACGTTTTCCCGCTGTCTTGCCATGGAAGGCGCGGAAACAACCGAAATTGGAAAAGATATAATATAAATCACGAAAGCCGTAACGGTGGCTGAATAAGCAAAGAGACTCGGGATGCCTTCTCTAAAAAAAGATGAAAAACTCTGAATAGCCCAATAGTTGAGCTGATTGAAGAGATAAACGCCCGCGCCGGCGAAAATAACAGCCATAAATTTGAAGAAAATCCGCGGCGAAACAAGTTTTAACCCGGGGAAAATCCCTTTAACCGTTACAGCGGAAAGAAGAATAAGAAAAAAAATTACCGAACCGGCAGTAAGACCGATTGCAACGGCATAAATTCCCAAAGGATCTTTAAGCAAAAGAAAAATAAGGAAAGCGGTCATATTCAATGATGCAAGGGCAAGCGCGGGTATGGAAAATATTCCCCGCGCGCCAAGTGATGACGAAAAAACAAATCCCGCGCAGACAAAGAAAAATCCCGGTATCATTATCTTCACGAGATTGCGCGCTATATCCATTCTCTTTGCGTCAAATCCCGCGCCGAGAAGTCCGGTTAATTGGTAAGAATAGATATAAATGATAAAACAAAGGGGAATGATTAAGAAAATCACGGTTGTAAGCACTTTTCCTTCAAGCGCTTTGAATTCTTCCGCTTTTTCAAGAGGTGCAAGCATAACAGAAACCGTGTATCTGAATGTGGAAGCAAATGTTAGAAACATCATCCATATAATGTTTGCGGCGAAAAAAGCGTCGCTTACGCTTCCCGCGCCGAAGAATCTGCCGATTGCAAAGTAGAGGAGGAAGCCAAAGAATGATGAAAACAAAACGCCTGCGGCGGTATAACGGGCGTTTTTGCCCATAAACTCTTTACTGTCGCTTTGCGTAAAATCCCCGTTTTTATCCATAAAATATAATTAAATCAGAGATCTTCGAATAGCGAAACAAATTTTTCCTTTACAACAGTCCTGTCGTATTTCCTCTGCGCTCTTTTGCGCGCATTTTCACCCCATT
>CAZJVM010000026.1:0-23221 GCA_964549305.1 uncultured bacterium | reverse complement strand
ACAACAGTCCTGTCGTATTTCCTCTGCGCTCTTTTGCGCGCATTTTCACCCCATTCTTTAAGCGGCGCGTCATTAAACATAAAGGAAAGCTTTTCGCAAAGGTCTTCATTGTTTGAAGGTTTCGCCAAAACACCGGTCTCTTCCTTAACGATTACCGACCTTACTCCGGGAAGGTCTGAGGCAAGAGCAGGTTTTCCCGAAGCATAACCCTCGGCAATGACAATGCCGAATGCCTCCGAGGAATCAATCGAAGGAAGAACCACAAAATCCCCGAGATTGTAGAAGTGTGGAAGTTCGCCTTCAGGAATCTTTCCGGCAAAAACCACTTTTTCCCTTAAAATTTCCGAAGACTTTGCCTGATTCATATATTCACTTTTCATATCCCCTTCACCGCCTATGAGAAGGCGCGCTTTATCGTCGCCCGATTTTCGGCAATAGATTTCAAAAGCTGAAAGCAGAACGGAAATCCCCTTGAAATAATGCGCCCTGTCAAGTGACCCTACAAAGAGCGCTGTTTTATTCTCCTGTTTAAGATTGTATTTTTTTAATAAGTCGATTCTTTTCTCTGCCGGATGAAACCTCTCGGTTCGAACAGGACCGGGAATCTCGGCAAGTTTAAGTTTCTCCTCACAGGACATTTTTTTGAACAACGGATAAAAGAGCGAAGATTCGGCATAGTCCATCGACGTAAACATAACCGTGGACGCGCATTTGATGACTGAAGGTGTTACAATCGAATTGTAAAGATTGAAGAATGTCCGCACTACTCCTTCACCCTGAAGGTCAAGCTGATAAGTGACAAAAAGGCGCTTGTCCCCGCCAAAGAGTTTTTTCCACAACAACAGTATCTCCGACGCGCCTATGAAGGGATAATGAATATGGATAATGTCAAAAGGAGAAAGTTTCCACGCGAACTGTGGAATAAATGAACCGTTGCCATATTTAAAGATGGGATTTAACCGCTGAATTTTCCCTCTTTCATCGCTTTTGCCCTCTCCCGGACGGGAAGGCGTAAATACGGTCACGTCGAATCCTTCCTCCTCGAGCATATTCACTTCTTCCTCTGCCATTCCTGACATTCCCGAGGAATAGGGAGGATAGACGGGAGTTATTACCGCTACTTTCATAGGAGTATTTGAAGCGCCTTTCTCTGATAAGATAATCGTTATTGAATTATATCATTACGACAGGGCTTTAAAAAATCAAAAAGGCATTTTGCCATTTTCTAAATTAGATTATAGAATAGCAGAAATATGGAGAAAAAATTTTTTTCTTATTCGGCTTTTTTAATAATCGCGCTTCTGACAACAGGATTCATAGTATTTTTCTATCAGGGACTCCCTTTCCTTTGGGAAGATGTTGATCAGATAAATCTTTCTGTTACTGTCTCCTATTCAGACATTGTTCTTGCTTATCTGAATCCTTTCCCAAATTTTTACTGGGGAAAAACCCTTGTTCGTGACGCAAGTCTTGCAGACCGCCCCGTACAGGTTTTTATCGCTAAATTCTTCAATGACCTCTTCGGATATACTCCTTTTCCATATCATTTTCTAAAAAGCATTTTCCTCTTTCTGACGGTTATTCTGCTTTTTTATTTTATTCGCAGAGAAACCGGAAGCAGATATCCCGCAATGCTTGCAGGCATAATGTTTTTAACTGCCATCCCAGTTTATGAATCAGTGCTGTGGTGCCTGGAAATGGAAATAGTGTCGCAGTTTTTAATGCTAATCATTTTCATATTGTTCTTTAATCTATTCAATGATGAGAGCAAAAAATGGAAGGATACGATTCCTCTGCAGATTCTCATATTGTTTCTTTACCTTACGGCGATGAAGGCAAAACCGAGTTGCAGCATAATTGCGCCCGTGCTGATTTTCTACATTCTTCTGATAAATTACAGAAAGGCAAAAATATACTTTCCCTTATGCTTCGTTATGCTTACCGTTGCGCTTCTCCCGAAATTTCTTTCACCTTCCTTTTATTATCATCAGGAAATTAAATTACCGCAGGTTGAGGAACTATCAAGGCAATCCGTTATCGTCGTCGGCATACCTCTGCTGACTCTGCTTCTGATTTCCCTTTGCGCGATTATCTTTCAAGTCAAGCAAAAGGAAACAAGGGGAAAAATCCCGGGATTAGTTCTCTTCTTCGCTCTGTGGTCTTTTTTTTCGGTCTGCCTCTGGCCCATACTTCCAAGCTCGGAAACAAGATATCTCGCACAATCGGCAATTCCCTTTTCCTCTCTGATTGCCGTTTCCGCCTATTGTGCCATATCGATGATCCCAAAGAAAAAGATTAGATCAACCCTTTTGATTCTTTTCCTTATTCCGGCGACTCTTCAAATATGGGAAAATCTAAAACTGGACACATATTACAGAGGTTTCTGGGGAAGTTTTTTCATTGCAAGAAACGAAGTTTACTCAACCATTGAAAAGGAATATTCAAATTCCCTTATCTGTTACCTCTTTAATTGGAGAGAAGTGTTTTATCCCTACAAGGGGAGCAAAAACAAATGGGTATGGGTTAGCAAGGAAAACGAAAAATTGTCCGGAATTCTCATTGAAAACGACATTTCCATTTATCAGGGGGGGGTAGTGGAAGCGGACAAATTCGAACATATATTCTGGATTTTTCCCGTAAAACATCCTCCCGACATACCAATATTGAAAAAGGTCCGAGGAAAAACGGATACGCTTTTTGATTCCTTTGCCGAAACCTTCAATCCCCTTATAAAAGACATCAGTATTATGACTCTTGAATTGGGCGATAAGAATATTTATCCCGTTACACTCTACATTTCAAAGGTAAAATAAGAATCGGTTACTGCAAATATCCGAGTGCTTTAAGGTCGCGCACGGTCTTTTGTGAAATTTTCTGCTTTTTTCCCTTCATCATCTCTTTATCAATCTCTATAACCGAATAAAGTTTGTCAAAAAGAGGGTGGACTTCTTTTAATTCACTCTTTTCCGCTATGAGATTGTCGGTTTCACCGGGGTCATCTGAAAGGTTATACAGTTCTTCTCCATGGGGTTTGACTATCACTTTCCATTTCGCCGTTCTCAGTGAATGTTCAATCATTTGCAAACCGTCCTCACTCTTCACCACTCTTACGGAAAAAGCGGATTCATCCCCTCCGTCACCTCCGGCAAGAAGGGAAAAGAAACTCTTTCCGTCTATCTTGCCATTGAAGGGAATTTTCATAATATCAAGAATAGTGGGCATAATTGAAATGCTTGCTACCTGACTTATTTCTCTCTCCCCCGCTCTCTTCATTTTCGGATAATAAACAATCAAAGGAACATTAATCTCATAATCTTTCAGGCACCTGTCGTGCCCGAATTTGCCTTCTTCGTAAAGTGACTCTCCGTGGTCGGCAGTAATTACAATTACCGTATCTTTTAACAGTCCTTTATCATCAATGGCATCGAGAATCTTTTTTATATTTGAATCTATATAGGCAATTTCCGCTTCATACATCGATTTGATATATTCTATATCGTCATCTGAAAGATTCATCCTGGAATACTGCGCCTTGTCGCACTTCCAGGCAGTATTGAGTTCACCTTCATATCCGCCTCTAAATTCCTCTCTGAATTTGTCAGGCGCATAATATGGACAATGAGCGTCATAGAAGTGTACCCAGGAGAAAAACTTTTTACCGCTATTTGCTTCAAGCCAATCCAAGAAGTCTTTACGTACGACATCCGCGCGCCTTTCGAAGACTTCTCCGCCTGAATAAACATCAAATCCCTGGCTGTAATTATGTTCCCTTTCTAAAACTTTCGATGCAATAAATGCCGCAGTGGCATATCCTTTCTCCTTTAGAATTTCGGCAAGTGTCACATTCTCATTTGAAAGTTTGTAACCGTTTCCTATGACACCGTGATTTATAATGGATTTTCCGGTAAATATTGTTGAATGAGAAGGTCCCGTTAATGGCAACGGTACTATTGCATTTTCAAAAAGAAGCGACTTTTCCGAGAAAGCGTCTATTGCGGGAGTAGTATTTTTCTGAAATCCGTAGCATCCGAGACGGTCTGCGCGCACCGTGTCCACAGTTATGACTATTAAATTCAACGAAGACGCGTCGCCCTTTATGAATGAAACAATCCTGTTCCCGAAGGAAAAATATAGGGCTAAAATGATTGCCGCAACAACAATTGCCGAAAGTAGTTTTTTCATCTTATGGAAAATCTTTCAAGTCACTGATTGCTTTTTAAGATATCATATAAAATTATTTTTTCAAAAAAAACCACTTCAACAGGGAAATAGCGGTCTTTGCCATGGTCCATATTCTCGCCGGCGATGAGACAATATTTTTCATCCGGTCATAGACATAAGAAGGTCTGAAAAAAAACTTCCTGTATGCGTAGCGTATTATATCTTCAAGCTTCTTTTCACTCCACAATTCCGAAATTATCACAGGGCGCTTTAAATCCTTATCAAGGGGATTCTTTGCAGATGCCTCCCTATACCAGTCTTTTTTCATCGCCTCCTCGTAAATCCAGGTGCCGTAGTAGGGGGAAAGAGTACTGAACTGGGCATAGGTGGGATTCACTTCAACGGCAAATTTCACTGTCTCCTTTTCGTCTTCATAAGTTTCGTTTGGAATCCCCAGGATGAAGTAGGCAATTGTTTCAATTCCTTCGGCGCGCGCCATCTGAAACGCCCTCTTTACCTTTGAAAGGTCAAGATTCTTCTTCAGATAATCGAGCCCTTTCTGATTTCCGCTTTCAACGCCAAAAGCAATAACACGACATCCGGCATCCTTCATAACGGAAAGCATTTCCCTGTCTATCCTGTCAACACGTCCTTCGCACTTCCATCTGATATCAAGGTTTCTTTCCTTAATCATACTGCAAATTTTCAGCACTCTTTCTTTTTTGAGAGTGAAAAGATCATCGTAAAAAATCATATTTTTAGTTCCGTAATTTGTTACCACCTCTTCGATTTCCGCAATTATATTTTCAGGTGAACGTCCCCTCCATTTACTGCCGAAAACAGATTTGTCGCAGAAGACGCATTTGTAAGGACATCCTCTCGAGGTAAACATTGTGGTAACAGCGCCCTCCCAGGCGAAGGGATAACGGTACAATTCATTGGGCAGGGAAGAACGGTCGGGAAAGGGCATCGAATCGATATCCTCTATAAGTCCTCTGCTTTCCGCAATCCCTTCCCTTGTAATCATTCCCTTAATGCCGGATATATTTTCGTCTTTTTCCACTGCCGCCAAATACTCGCAGAAGGTTTCTTCGCCTTCTCCGAGAATTCCCTCATCCACCTCAGGGCATTGTTCAAAGACCTTTTCCCGAAATGCCGTAATATGCGGACCTCCCATTACAATCCGCTTTACATTGTTCTTCAGAAGTTTTGCCGCGCGAAAGGATGTATCTATGACAGGACTCATTCCGCCAATGCCAAGAATGTCAGGAGAGAATTTTCCTGCTTCATCGCAAAGAGAATCCCAACCAATCCCAAGGGCAAAAGCATCGAGAATCTTTACATCGAAACCTTTTGCCCTTGCCGAAGAGCACAGATAGGAAAGCCCAAGGGGAGGAACCACTATGTTTTCGTATTCTTCTCTCCTTGCAGGCGGATTAAGCAGCAGTATCTTCATTAAAAATTATTCCTTTAACGCGATTTCACCCACGCTGATTGAAAATTCCTTTAGCCATCTTCTGAATTGTCCGGAATCTATCTTCGACTCCCTTTGAATCTTCCGCCTTTTTTCAAGCATAGAGGGGATTCCTTTAATAGCGGAAAAATACGCCCTGAATAAAATAACAAGCAAATCCGATTTGGAAAATTCCTCAGTAAATTTTCCCGCCGCGCCCTTTCCCGAAAGAGCGCCGTATGCCTGTAAAAGCAGTCGTAAAAGAGTATAGAAAGGGCTGACAGCAAGGTCAAGGAAAGGAAAATATTTTACCGCTATCCAGATTCTGTTTCGTTCTACGTAAAAGGCTTTGAGTTTGGAGTATGCGGAAGTTGACGCGGAGTAACGGTGATAAACTACAGCCGAAGGCACATAGGTGCATTTCCATCCCCCCATTCTGCACATCAGACCTATATCCGTATCATCCCCGTAGGCAAAGAAATCTTCGTCAAAGGGAGTTTTCGCGGCCAGCGCTTCCTTTCGATACATTGCCGCGCAGCCGCTGGGGAAAAAAACCTCCGCTTCCCTGTCATAGTATCCGCAATCAGTTTCAAGGCGGCCTCTGCCTCTGTTTAGTCCGTCCCTGTATATGAGGTGCCCCGTATTGTCGATTATGCTTCGCCTGTCATATTGCAGAATTCTGCTTGCAAACATACCTGAAGAAGGATTTCTTTCGGCGCACTTTACAACTTCTTCAATCCATCGCGCTTCCGCCACCGCGTCGCTGTTTAAGAGGAATATGAATTCACCCCCTGCCTCCTTTATCCCCGCGTTATTTCCCACGGCAAACCCAAAATTTTTCTCCTTTTTGATCAGACTGATTCTGTCTGCGTATTTTTTTTCAAGCATTTCCGCAGAACCGTCAGTTGAACCGTTATCGACAATAACTATTTCGACATTCTCATATGTCTGAGAAAGAAGGGAGTCAACACATTCGCAGATATAATCTTTTCCGTTCCAGTTCAGCACTACGACAGATGCAGTTTTTTTTCTCGCATTCATAAAGAGCGGATTTCTCTATTTTCCTGTTTTATGGTCTGCGCCTTTCGGCAATTCATAAAGAGTGAATGTATCGTTTTCGTAGGCCTTTACAAAAGGAAGCTCTTTTTCCCCCTGTGCCACGAAATACTGTACATTATATTTTATAGCCGTTTCCATAATTTCGTCGGAATTCAATGATTGATACTGCCTTTTTTCGTGAGCGAAACTGTCATCATAAATCTCCTTCAGATCGAGTCCGGTTGCCTTCATCCTTTTTGACCATTCCCGCGCAAATTCGCTTCCCAGATAAATGGCAAACCCGCCGTCAACCCAGTCTCCGAAACTCGCCCGTTGCGAATAAAAGCGGAAATCGGGATACGCAAGATAGGGTGGCACAATAAAAAGCGCATCCTTAGAAGTGTTATCGCGCACAAAAAACTGAAGGTCAATCCAGTCCGTCCTTCTCTCTTCCTCATAACCTTTCAGGGGAAAATAGGGTCCCTGCCTCAAATTAACGACAAAAGCGAAAACCAATATCATAGAACAAAGGGCAACCGCGCTCTTTCCCCGTACATTCATACTGCGCACAAAGTTAGATGAAAAGAGCAGAGAAACGAGGAAGGCAAGAAATAGGATGGACAATCGTTTTCCGCCTATATCGAAAAAACTTCCTTCGAAACGGGGCAATAATGTCTGGACCATAACTACTGATGAAAAAATAAGGATAAAAAGAGAAGATATTTTTTTAAAAAACGGTGTAATATTAAAATTCCCTGCCGTAATGCACAAAAGCATAAAACAGGGAAGCATCCAGAAAGGGGTTTCATAAAAGCATCTTGGGTCGTTAAAGTCCACGGAAACATAACCTGCATATACAAGAAGCGTGGAAATTGCCGCAAAGCGGGAGAGAAGAGTTTTTCCCCAGGTAAGGTAAATGAAATTGGCAAAGACCGGAATGCTTAAAATAAAGAATATCCAGGTGCTTCGCCACACCTGCAGTTGGGTAAATATTGAAATCGGATAAATCTCCACGAAGAATGTGCCTGCGGCGCAAAAAATTGCTATTGCCGAAAACATCCCTATAAGATTTTTTTTAAAAACGCTCTTTGGATAGACTCTGAATGCCGTGGCAAAACAAAGTATGTAAACTATAAAATTCCTGATTATCGATATATCCCACTTGCTTGGAAGAATATGTATCCATACAGTCCATTTTACGACTTTAAACCATTCATCCGTAACAACAAACTGTCCGCTGAACTGAAGAGCGTGATAAATAGAAGGAATTGCGGAAATGATAAATGCCACTATGCAGATTCCGGCGTTTTTTAAAGATAACCTTCTGTCGTAAAGGGAAAACAAAAAGGGAATCGATAACGCCACAAGCACATAAATTACGAACATCAAGTGAAAGTTTGCCATCAATCCCAGCAGAAAAAAACTGAGGATATACCGCTCTTTGAAAAAGAGCGCGATTATGAGCAGAAAAAAAGGAAGCGAAAACGCGCTGTGATGAACAAAAAAATAGTATATCTGAGGTGCGCCCGCGACCCATTGCCTTATACCCATTGAAAACATAAGCACTGAGGCATAGGCGGCAACTCTGTTTCCGGTTAAAAAAGCGGCAATCCTGAAAAGGAAAAGGCACATCAGGAAAAGTGAAAGAATATGTATGGAAAAAAAGAGTATTGGAATATCAATGTAAGCGGATATTTTTTTTACGATTTCATAAAACCAGCTTATTTCGACTTTGCTTACGGTATTTATAAAAAAATCGTTCCTGAAAAGTTCCGGATTATTCTCTTTTCTTAACCACGATGTAAGTATGTTGTAATCGAACCTGTATGTATTTAAAAGAAGGGAGTTGAATGCCAATGCCGCAAGCAAAAAAAAACTTTTTAAGTTTATTTTATCGGGAGCCAATAAATTCTCACTTTTTTGCAGACAGAATGTTATTTTTGCAAAGAAATACCGACAGGAAAATCATATCATCAGATTGAGCACATTCAACCTTTATCTTCATTTTTAAAAACACCGCACTGACAAAGACCGAAGAGCACTTTTTTTTCAACAAGCTTCATCGGGATATCTTCGAGATACACAAGATTTGAATGGGGAGAAGTCCTCTTCTGCGAAATCGAAAGACATTCAAGCATCTTGCAGACAAAATCAAAATGAGGCACGGGGGTTGTCACAAGAAGCAATCCTCCCGGTTTCAGAAGATGCCTTATCTCGGCAATGCAATCCACATGCTCTATCATCTCAAGGGCAATTGCCGTATCATAGGAAGACTCCTCAAACTCATAAGTCTTTATATTGCCCACGATATCTGCCGGAGGTTCGCTGTCAAAGGCGGTACAGTCATATCCTAATCCTCTAAGATATTCCGTCAACCACATCGTACCGCATCCCAAATCTATTATGCGGACTTCCTTTTTCAGATAAGACTTAAGAAAATCGAATTTCAGTCTGTTCGCGTAGGATAATTGATCTTCCATTTTATTTTTCGCCTCTCTTCTTTTTAAATCTTGTAAGCAATGCCATCTTCATTAGAGAAAGAAATTCTTTCATCTTTTCCCTCCCGAAATGCGCATATGTAAAGGGCGCGGTAAGGAAAAAAAGTATTTCACTCAATTTAATGAGGCGTCTGTTCATAATAAATTTTATAAGGGGTGAAAGGAAAGGGAATTTTACATAAAGAGGGGCAATATTTTTCAAAACCTGCGCGAACCCGGAATTTTGCGACTTAATCAGAGGTTTCTTATGAAAAGAGCCTTCGCCGTTTTTTACTTTTTCGATTGTCTCCTCATCAAGAAGCCCCTTTTCCACGCAGTAGTTAAAGGATTCCGTATTGGGAAAAGGATAATAAATGTATGTATAAAAATAATCGGCTTTAATTCTTCTCATAATTTCCACTGTTTCGAGCATTTGCTCTTCCGTTTCGTCGGGAAGGCAGAAAATACCCGATGCGGTTATCTTTATTCCGTATTCCCTTAAAAGCTCCGCATTGGATACGATATCCTCATCCTTTATTTTTCTGTTCATAACCCCCGAACGAATAAAAGGGCTTCCCGAATCTATTCCGTAAAAAACGGATGTGCAGTTAGCCTCTGCGAGCGCCGACGCGATTTCCCTGTTAAGAGTGCCGGGCCTCACATGGCAGTAAATAGGGATTTGCGAAATTCTTCTGTATTTGTCGCTGAATTCCTGTATCCACTCCGTATTGATGGTAAAAAGGTCATCCATGGAATAAAGGGAAGTTACCTTATATTTTTCAAGACAGGGTTTTATCTCATCGAGAAGATTGTCAACGCTCCTCTTTCTCACATATTTTCCCAGCCCCCTGTATTTTTTCTGGAGAAAATGGTGACAGCAGTAACTGCAGGAAAAGGGACAGCCCCTGCCTGAAATGAAATACAAAGTGCCCGTAAAACAACCGTAGTCATAAAAAAGTTCTCTATCGGCAAAGGGCAGGGAATCGAGGTCCTGAATCAGCGGTCTTATTTCATTTTTGACTATATCTCCGTTTTTTCTAAACCAGAAGTTTTTCGTATCGTAATAGTCTTCGCCTTTCTCCATCTTCTCCAGAAGCTCGGGAAACGCCTCGTCTGCCTCTCCTATGCAGAGCATATCGAAGTTTTCGTTTTCCATTACATATTCAGGAAGTATTGTGGGATGTATTCCGCCTATTATTACCGGAATATCAAAATGTTCTTTAATGTTTTTCGCTTTTTCGTTTGCAAACGAATAAAGGTTTGTAAGACAGCTGAATCCGATTATATCGGGTTTGAAAGATCTTATTTTGTGAAGATACCATTTTTCATCGGTAAGTTTTTTAAGTGCGCCAACATCGATAAATCCGAGAAAATTATCAAGCCCCGGGTCAAATGCAAGTTCGACCTGATGCCCTTTTCTTTTAAGCGCCGCAGAGAGATACTCGATTCCGAGAAGTTCCTGGCCTACGGCAAAAAAAAGGACCTTCATCGATTATTCTTCTCCTCCGGCAAGTTTCTTTAAAGGAATAAACTTGAATTTATAGGCGAGAAACCTCAGGAAAACTCTCAGCATTTCGCGCCTTTTAAGCTTGCCGAGAATGCCATAGGAAAAAGGTGTAAGGAAAAGGTTGATCAGTTTTCCCGCGGAGCAAATCCTGTTTTTCAAAATGTAGTCGAAGAGAAATCTAAGTTTTTTAAACCTCATATAGGGAGGCAGGACATTCTTTATGAGAAGCGCCGTATCCTTGTAATCGCTTTTAATGAGAGGCGCGCCGTAAAGAGACCCTCCTCCGTCCTTTATGAGGGCGACCGTTTCATCGTCAAGATAACCGTTCTTATGGGCATATTCGAACAACTCGGTGCCATAAAAAGGATAATAGATTGTGGCATAGGCAAAATCGCTTCCTATTTCCTTAATCATATCAAAGGTCATCTGCATCTGCTCGGGCGTTTCTCCGGGCATACAGAACATTGATGAACAGGAGATTTTTATTCCCGCCTTCTTTACGAGTTTTGCCTGTTCGATTATCACCTCATTTTTCATTTTTCTCTTGAGGATTTGTCCGCGCATCGCCTCGTCACCGCAGTCCACGCCGAAAAAAACTCCTACACATCCCGCATCGGCGAGTCTGTTGAGGATATCTTCGTTCAAGGTGCCTGGTCTTACATGACAGTAGAAAGGCACTCCAATATGCTTTTTATATTCCCTGCAAAAATCATTTGTCCAATCCCGCTCGAAGGCGAATGTGTCGTCTTCTGAATGGATGTGTTTTGCGGGATAGATTTTCAGGGCTTCTTTTAGCTCTGATATTACATTGTCAACGCTTCTCAGACGCACATATTTACCAAGCCCTTCGTATATTTTCTGAAAGGAATGCTGACAGCAATAGGT
The DNA here is from genome assembly GCA_964549305.1 of uncultured bacterium. GTDB lineage: Bacteria > Schekmanbacteria > GWA2-38-11 > GWA2-38-11 > J061 > J061. The sequence continues at coordinate 11,700 of CAZJVM010000026.1, read as the reverse complement.
ACAATTAAAGGGGCATCCCCTGCCCGCCACGAAATAAAGGTTTCCCGAAAAGCAGTTATACCTGTAAAAAATCTCCCTGTCTGGAAAGGGAAGTGAATCGAGGTCCTCCAAAAGAGGGCGTATGGGATTTTTTGCTATTCCGCCGGGAGTCTTAACCCAAAGATTTTTTACATCTGTATAATTTTTGCCCCTTTCTATTCTCTCGGCAAGCTCAACTAACGGCTCTTCGCCTTCTCCGAGGCAAATCATATCGATATTCTCATCGGAAAGAACATATTCGGGCGCAATCGTCGGATGTCCTCCTCCCACAATCACAGGTATGTCGGCAACGCTTTTTACGAGCGCTGCGGATTTCCTCACAAAGGGAAACATATTGAGAGGGCAGGAAAGAGCCACAAGATCCGGTTTGTAGCGGGCTATCTCCTCTCTGAAAAGATTGTCGGGGTTAATTTTTCTAAGAAGCGATATATCCCAGAACCCCATATTGTCATCAATGCCGGGGTCAAAGAGAAGTTCAACCTTGTGACCTGCAGACTTAAGCGCACCTGAAAGATACTCTATTGCAAGAGTTTCCTGACCTTTTGATATAAACAGTGCCTTCATTTAATTCCTTCGGAGCTAATAGTGCCCCTCTTTTTTTTCAGCTACGACAATCATTTGTTTTCCCAGTAAATAATGAAGAAAGGAAACTTTTAAATAAATTTTTACAAGCAATGCGTTTTGAGGCAGTCTTGATTTTGTGCTGTAGGGAAGAAACTTCGGTTTGAGAAGGTTAATCTTGAATCCCATAAAGACAAGGACTTCTTCCATGCTTTTATGGCTAAGAGGAATAATATGATCAAAAAAATCCCAGTAGAGATTGTAGCAGTAACGAATGTTGGGCTGAAGAATGATGAGTTTCCCCTGCGGTTTGAGTATTCTGCGTACTTCTCTCAACACATTTTTCATCTCGTCACGGTCTTTCATATGCTCCCAGAAATTGCTCGTAAAAACCACATTAGCGCATTCATTGGAAAGTTTGGATATCGATGCCGCAGGTGAAATAATTACTTCCACATCATTATTCGCGAATTTTTGAGGATGACTGTTTAAATCAACGGCAATTTTTTCCCCGCAGGAGATATTATTGATGAATTCACAATATCCCGCGCCTAAATCCACAACCGTATCGGTATCTGAAATAAATTTACTGAAGTAATCATCGCACAGAACTCTCCACAATCCCTTTCTTCTTTTTATCTCTTCGGGAGTGAAAAGTCCGTCAAATATACTGCCTTTTTCCGTTATTTCTTTTTCCTGCATATCTGTAATTCAATTGTTTTAATTGGGCATTTTTTCCCTGTACCACTCTATCGTTTCTGTAAGTCCCTCCTTAAGAGATATTTTGGGCTTATACCCCGACAATCTCTCAAACTCGCCCGAATCGCAGACAAGATAGTCCGTAAAAAGAGTCCTTGCCTTTACGGGCACAATAATTCTCCCCAAAAAGGAAGAAAAAATTGTTTTAAGCATATCTGCTGAAAAAACCTGCAGACTGCTTCGCTTTTTTTCTATTTTTAACAGTTCCATTATTTTTTCTTCAATATTATATACCTTTACGGGCGCGCCGGTGGAGAAAAAAAGAGTTTTAAAATCAAGCGAAGAATTATCTGCCGCAATCAGGCAGGCATTGGCGACATCTTTCACATAGGCAAGACTTACAGTGCCTGGATAGGGAAATTTGTAAATAAAACTCCCCTTTTCGATACCGCTGATGAACTTCATAACAAAATAATCGGGATTGCTTCCGGGACCGTAAACGGGAGGAAGTCTCAAAATGACATATGGTATTCCGGAATCTTTGATGAAGTTTTCCCCTTCGAGTTTCGTTTTTCCGTATACACTGCGCGGAAACGGTTCGGATTTTTCATCGAGGGGATGGCTGAAATCATCGCCCCCTCGCCTGTCAACTGCCCATATGGTGCTTAAATAAACAATCTTTTTTACGGTTCCCGACTTCACTGCCGCACTGACAATGTTCTTCGTCCCCGTCCTGTTCGACCCGATTACATCCCGCTCATTTTTCGAAAGCGCCTTTGCGGCAAAATGAAAAACCGCTTCACAACCCTCTATCATTGAATCAAAAGAGTCCCTGTGGGAAATATCCGATTTAAAAAAAACAATTTTCTCATCGGGGAAAAACTGTTTCATCGCCTCCGGGTCTTTTACGGGACAGACAACAGAGGAATATCTTTTCTTCAATTCGCTCTGACCGAGAAAATGCCTTCCTATAAAACCTGCCGAACCTGTAACAAATGCTTTTGCCATTTTATTTTAATACTCACTTTTCGCATCCGTGAAAACTACTTTTCAACTATATCTTCTTTATTCATCTTTCCCAACAACCGGGGGTAATTCCAAATATTAAAAATGAGACTTGCGTGTACGGCACATTCAAATGTGCAACTGCACTTTGTATCTTTAATCTCCTTCAAAACCTGCCTCGCTTTTTCGGTATCGAGAATTCTGTCCATACGGTACTGCGCATCGCGCAGGTTGCCGAAATTCTCATCGAGTATTTCACAGGGGGAAACATCTCCGTCAGACTTGATAATAATGAGTTTTTTCCCGGCAAGACAGGGGATAGGCCATTTGTCTCCCCTGATATTTTTATAGACTATCTCAGTATTCACCTTGAAAACGGATTTAAAAAAGGAAGGAATTAATTTGCCTCCCTTATCAGCACCCTTATCTTTTCCATAGAGGTAGTTAATCGTTTCGAGGTATTTTTCGGCGCTAACATCTTTCGTGTCCGGATTTCTCGCGTCACCCCTCGCAATAACGACTGCGTGCTTATCTATTTCAGGAAAATTCTTTTCCACGGCATCAATTGTTTCCTTCATAGAATTGCTGTTAAGGGAAGACAGAACTGAAGACACTTCGATTCCCAAGTTTGAAAACTTCCTTTTCAGGGGAAGAAGCATTTTGTATGTTTCGAGAACTTTTTCATAGTTTCCGGGCACACCTCTTATTTTGTCGTGCTTTTCTCCGATGGCATCGAGAGAAAGTCCTATGCGAAGATAATTAAGAGGACAGTCCGTTAAAATGCTTTCCACCTTTGATGCCGTTTTTTCGGGAAGCAGGCAATTAGTTGGAATGGTTATATGCTGTACGGAATTGTTTCTGCTGAAAAGCCGGCAGATTTCGTCAATATCATCGCGAAGAAATGGTTCGCCTCCTCCGATTGTCAACTGAAGGAGAGGTCCGTAACGCGCAGAAATTTTTCCAATTTCATCAATTGTCAAATCGGATTCCCCTTTATCTTCGTCAATACCTTTCCAGTTAAAGCACGTAAGGCATCTCGAATTACATCGCGACGTAATCTGAAAAATAAGATAAGCGGGATTTCTACCGGAAAGGTAATTGTTTGCTATATGAAACCAGTTGGACAAAGGCATATCTTAACAGGTCATCTTTTTTTAAAGGAAAAAAGGCTTTTAATTCTGTATTTGAGAATAAGTGAAATCATCCTCATGCCAAGAAAAAAAGCGACAATTTTATCTCCCGTAACTGAAGATACGCCTACTCGCGGCGCGTATTTTACGGGAATTTCCATAAAACTCACTTTATTGATTATTACAAGGCACATCAATTCGGGACCAAAATGAGATTCGCCTATGGTAAACTGATTTTTAATCGTTTCATAACCCCATCTTGAAAGAAGGCGCATAGTACATCCCACATCCGTAAGGGCGCTTGTAAGGAAAATCCCTTCCATCATTTTTGCCACACCCCAGTTGGCAAGTCTCATAAAAAAACCCATATTCGCCCCCTCGAGAATCATCTTCGATGTTGTCCTTGTGCCGAAAACCACATCGAAATCCTCAGAATACGCGAGAAGTTTTATTATATCGTGCGCCATAAATGTTCCGTCAGGTTCGCATATTACAAGCAAATCTCCCTCTGCTTCTTCAAGTCCTCTTTGGGTTGCGTACCCGTATCCCTGATTCTTCTCAAAAACCTGTCTTGCCTGAGTTTTATTTACTTCCTCATCTGTGCCTTCGGCAGCGTTATTGTTGACAACTATTACCTCATCCACATAACCTGTATCGAAGAAATCGTTGATAACCTGCCTTATGGAATCCTTCTCATTATATGTGGGAAGAATAACTGAAACTTTTTTTCCTTTATACAACCGAAATCTCCCTAAAAAGAATCAACTAACCAATCAAATTTATACTCTACAACTTAATTTTTTATATCTCAAATAATTATAAAAACGCGATTAAATGAATTGAAAAATAAACTCAGGAAAAATCGGCAAAGGAATAAGAAAAAATTAATTATGAAGCAGCAATATTTTTATTAAAACCGCACAACAACCGAATGCACAGTGCATATGAATTACAGAAGAATGAGAATAGGATATAGAAAATGGATAGTCAAGGGTACGATTAATACATTGCCATTTTTTTCTTTTAAATAACTGAAAGTGTCGGTAAAATGAACACTTTGTCGGTTTTTTGGACACTTTTTCAGATTAATTCTATTATTTAACTATTTAATAAACTTATCATAAGATATATATAATAAAACATTACAATAAGTTAAATGATTATTTAAGAGATTTATATTTAATGGCACACTTATTGCTTAAATGAGAAAACATGAAAAGTACCAAAACAATATTTATGTTTTTGCTATGCGCTTCGATACTTCTTTTCGCGGGAAGCGAGGCGTTGTCAACTCCAATAACTTTTTCATTCTCGGATTCATCGGGACTTGCTTCGGAGGCGATATTTTCCGTTGCCGGTGGGCAACTTCAGATTCAACTTACCAATCTGTCAACGGGAGTCCCGCAGGGATTCAGCAACAGCGACCAGCTTCTCACATCTATTGCCTTTGACCTGCCTTCAGGCGCGGCTATTATCGGAGGAAGCACCGAAATAGGCATTGGAAGCTATTCAGTTAATTTTGATAATGTATCCTCTCAACTGACGGAAGGCGCAGATGTTTCCGTTGAATGGGGTTTCGGAAATGTATCAAAAACGGGATTCGGAAACAGCAACAATTTCGTATCGGCTATGAAGTCGGGAATTACCCCTTTTATGAATGCCACAAAAAACACAAATCTTGACGGTCCCGTCAATATTGACGGTCCTCAGGCAGGACTTACAAACGGCGTGTTGTCCCTGGGGGGATTGGGAGGAATACATAATTCCATTATTGCAAAACTCGATTTAAACGGAATAGACCTTACAAATATGAGTACTGCCGATAGCACCCTGTCCTACATTTCATCAAACAGTGTAATATTCGAATGGGGTTCCGATGCGGCATTCGGTAACGGCACTACTTCATTTCCCGTACCCGAACCGTCAACCCTGTTTCTTCTCCTTTCCGGACTTACGCTCTTCGCATTGCGCAGAAGCAAATAATAGCCCGGCAATCGATAAATCACTTTATTCTTCTCCTCTTTCTTGATTAATTCTTTAAAATAACTATCATTTTCAAGAATTATTTTCTTAAAATCACCCAATCAAACATTGTCATAATAATTGTCACAGTAAAAAAGATGAAAGGGGTTGAATATGAGCGGAAAACTTGAAGGTCGCGTAGCGCTTATTACAGGAGGAGGCACGGGAATAGGCAGAGGAATAGCAAGCTGTTTTGCTGAGGAAGGAGCAATTGTCTATGTCATGGGCAGAAGAATTGAAAAACTTGAAGAAACAATCAGGGAAATCAAAACAAAGGGAAAAAAAGCTTATGCCGTTGCAGGTGATGTAAGCAATAATAATGATATAAACAATATCACAGATGAAATATTAAAAAACCACGGCAAAATCGATATCCTTGTAAATAATGCCGGCATCGAAGGCGAGGCAGGCGCAGTTAACGAAACAACGGAAGAGATGTGGGATAGAATATATTCAATAAATATAAGGGGCGTTTTTCTTATGACTAAGGCGGTTTCACAGATAATGATTGAAAAGAAAACCGCAGGAAGAATAATCAATATGTCGTCAATAACATCGAAAAATCCGCCTACAAGATGCTCAGCTTATGCATCGTCAAAAGCGGCAGTTAATGTTTTTACATTTTGTGCCGCGGCAGACCTCGGACAGTACGGGATCAATGTAAACTGCATATGCCCCGGAATGATAAAAACCCCTATGCTGGAGAATATCGATAACAGTATGAGAGCCGAAGGCAAAATGGGTATGACAGACATAGCGGAAATAATGATTTCAACGGGACGGCTTCCCAAGGGAAGAATAGGAGAACCGGACGATATAGGAAAGGTTGCAGTTTTCTTTGCAGGCGATGACTGCGAATATGTTACAGGACAGGTACTCAATGTCTGCGGCGGAATAACATCCCATTAATATTTCCCCCATAATTATCTGATAATAGTTTCGCTTTTACCACATCCGTAGTGCGCGAAAATACAGGTTTTATCTCCCTGTTGCCGCAATAAATCCAAACAAAGTCCCCGGTCTTCTTTTTTGATTCCTTTTACCTTCTAAATTCGTCATTTAAATATATTATTAACAAAAAATATTTAATATTGACAATAATTACCAAATATGAAAAAATGAATTTAAAATTAAGGAAAGGAGGTGATAATAGTGAAAAAAGTATTGTCATTTTTTCTGATTATTTTTTTTGTAGCAGGCCTTTCACTCTCATTCTCGGAACCCGTTAAAGTCCACCAGCTCACCGGAGTAATTCAGTCAATAGACTTAAAAGAGAATAAGGTGCACATTAAAGGATTGAGAGGAGAAATTATCTGCGAATTGAATGAAACATCCAGAATCAAGATTTCCGGTGAACCAGCGACCGCGGATAATTTGAAGAAAGGCAATAAGGTAGTCTGCAAATACACAGATGACGATGAGGGAATTAAGTGTAAGTCAATCACTCTGATTGATGAAAAAAAACAATAGTTCAATCTTAAACGGGTATGTTTACTTAAGGACATACCCGTTTTTTTCTGCAAAAACCGATTATTCGATTAAGCGGTTAACAAGTTTGTTATACCAGTTATCTTTGAAAGAAGACTTTAAGAGTTTTATTCCTAAAAAGGAGGTAAATGGAATTTCAGGTTCTCTTCTTTCAAAATTATCGGGCATTCCCTTTACGACATCATTATAAATCCCGTAGAGAAAACGCCTCAACGAAATACTCGTTGAAATCCTGTGCCTGTAACGAAAAGTGCCTTTAAAGAAACAATCATCGATTCCCCTTTCATCGCCAATCCTCCAAGGATAAGGAAAACGGGGAATTATTCTGAGTTCTTCGTTAAGAGCATTTATCTCCTCATTTTCTACAAAACGAAGAGTTGCATTTTCGCATATATCGGCTATCCCAAGGGAAACTACGGATAACTTAAAACAATCAAGTTTTTCAAAAAATAATGACGGATATTTGCCGGATTTGTTAAAAGAAACGACGCCTGCTTCAATCTCTGCAATGCCTGCTATTTTGCCGTTAACGGAGACAAACTTTTTTACATTTTCTCCCGAATATTCTGACATCTCAACGGTAGCAAATGCATTGCTTTCATATGAGATATCTTTCGGCACGTCACACTTGGAAAGACTTTCGTTCCTTTTCAGATAAGCCAAAACTATATTGTTAAAACTTATGTTTCTCTTGAGCATAAACCTAAAATCCGTTATAAGAATTTAACGTGCAAATTGTTTGAGATGCTGAAGTTCCTGCTCAGATATACCAGAATATTTTCTGAAAAACACGGAATTATTATGGCAGAGAGGATCCGTATTTTCGCTGATTACACCTCTTGCCTCCAGTTCCTTCCACATCGCGGTGCCCGGTATGGGCGAATATTCCACAAGATTGACCACTGAACCCTGTTTTTTGACAAATTTAATACTCTCCTCAACCTCTTTGATTCTTTGTCCGGGAAATCCGAAAAAAATGTAAGTGCCGATTTCCGATTCTCCGAATCCGGCTTTTGTCAGAGAATCCATTGCTTTGAGGAAATCTTCATTTCCCACTTTCCCGCCTGTTTGCGATTGCCTTTCAGGGTCTGAAGTTTCAAGGCTTATTCTAATTGTCTTAAAACCTGCGGTCATCATTTTTTTCGCCATATCCAATGTAATAAACTTCGGATGCATTCCGTTTGGGGAGTGTAGGTTAAGCCCCAACCCATTACCGATTATTCCGTCAAGTATCTTCTCAAAGTGTTTTTCCGCATTTACAAGAAGAGCATCATCATAAAATGCCATATTTTTACATTTGAGATTATTTGTCTGAAAAACAATTTCATCGACAACTGACTCCGGTCCCCTCTGACAGAATCCTTCATAGAGGATATTGGAAGCGCAATATGTACAATTGAAAGGGCATCCCTGAGATGTCATTACGCAGAAATAACCGGTTGATGAATATTCAGAGAAGTCGGGAAAGGGCAAATCGAAGGAAATGAGATTTCTTTCCTTTACTATATTTTTACAAGGAAAATCTCCGTTAATTATCCCGAAAAGTCCTTCAAGGCTTTTTCCGCAGTAAACATAATCGGCGCCGCACATTTCCAGAGCGTGTTGAGGGCATAAATTTGCATAGACTCCCCCAAGGATTATCTTTGTTTCGGGAAAATATTCCCTCGAAAGGCCAATGGCTTTTCTTACGCCGGGATACCAATATGTCATCATCGAGGTAACAAGCACATAATCGGGGGGTGATATGTCCGAAAGTTTTTTTTCAAAAACTTCAACCGGCATTCCGTATCTGTAATAATTCCTCGGTATATCGCTCAATATTTCCGGTTTTGGCGCTTTTTCCTTATGGAAATTTCCGCATCCGTATCTCTTGTTAACAGCGGAATCTTTACCGAGAAAGGAAAGAAGGTCTTTGTCATTCCTGTCAAGGCAGTCAATAAAAGATACGCTTATACCCTTTTCTTTGAGACGCGACAGGATATAGAGAAGTCCAATCGGTTTCAGCCACAAATCAAAAGCGGAAAAATCATAAATCCACGGATTTATGAGAAGAACTTTTTTCATAATACATTTCTATTGGAGATAACCGAGTGCGCGCAGTCTGTCGATTACTTCCTTTTTCTTATGCATAGGGATTTTTTTCCCTTTGTCTCTATCTGCGTTTTTAAAATAATCATTCAGTTTCGTTTTATATTCTTCCCCTCGCGCAGGCTCACTTTCTTCAAGATTATCCGATTCCAAAGGATCTGAAATAATATCATAAAGCTCGAAACTGCCTTTAGATGAGAGAATCGCCTTCCATTTGCCATTCCTGACCGATTTTAAATCCCTGTCAAAATTACTGCTGCAGTTTATAAATTTTTTTGTCCTGTTCACTTCCGAAAAAATAAATCTGTCGAATCCATTATTTGACTCATCGAATTCAAAAATATCCCTATTCCCCTGCATTTCTTCGGGAATCCCCATCCCAAAAAACTTTAAAAGCGATGGCGCAATATCTATAAGCCCTGTTATTTCCTTTTTTCTGAGACCCGCGTTTTTATTTTTGGGAAGCTTGACTATTAAAGGCACATGAATAAGCTCATCATAAAGATAGTTGTCGTGTGTGAGAAAATTATGATCTCCCAATGCCTCGCCGTGGTCTGAGGTAATTATTATCACGCTATTGTCATATATGCCCTTCTCCTTAAGCAGGTCAATAAGCAGGCCAATATTGTAATCAACGAAACGAACTTCTCCCTCATAAAGGGATTTTATATAACCAATGTCATCTTCCGAAAGGACATCCTCTCCTTTCAGCACTTTGCAGGCATATCCCGTAGGGTAAGTCAGTTTGTCTATCTTGCCGTCATATTTTTTTGCCTCTTCGGGAACAAATTTTTCAGGCGGAAGATATGGGTCGTGAGGCTCATAATAGTTAATAAAAGCGAAGAAAGGCGTATTGCCCCGTTTTTCAAGCCACCGGAAGAACTCGTAGTTTACTTCATCCGCTCGTTTCTTCGTCCTTCTTAAAATATTTGGATAATTCAGAGGAAAATTTCTGAACCCTTCTCCGTATATAATGTTTACCGCCTTGATAAGATAAAGGTCGCACTTTTCGACAAATCGTCTTAAAGGCGGAAATCTTATATTGTCATAAAGAAGCATCAGCAAAGAGGGGCGCAGAATAAAACCTTCGAAATAAGGGTGGGGATTGTCATTGTAAATATCAAAACCCTGTGAAAGTCCGAATGCCTTTGAAAGATTCATATTCCCTATGAATGCCGTTGTTTCATATCCTTCATCACTTAATACTTCCGCCAGAGTTTTTGAATCCTCAGCTAAAGGCATACAGACGGAATCGTTTCCTTCGCCTTCGTCAATCCACATAGCGCCGTGAGATGAAGGCGGGAGAGAAGTGAAAAGCGTAGAATGAGAAGGCACCGTCCAGGGAGAAGAGGAAAAACAGTTTTCGTACACGATGGAATCTTTCGCCATCTCTTCAATTTTCGAAGTTGCCTGCACTCCGCCGTAACCTGTCACATAATCATATCGCAGTGTATCGATGACTATGGCTATGACAGACGGTTTAGAAGAATCCCCCGCTACTTTGCCGTCAATACCTGTGGATGCAGCAGGGTAGAAGGAATATAAAGCTATTGCCCCGCATAAAAACACGATAAGCAAAAAAAGATAAAGAGGGTTATTGAGTGAGGAAAAAGAAGAAATCGATTTTCCGGCAAAAGTTAAGATAATATAAATTATGAAAGAGAGCAGATAAATAAGCAGAACAATTTTAATCCAAAAAATAATCAGAGAAGAAAAGGTTTCTCCGCCTGCGTAAGTGTAGATTTTTGCAATAACCGAAATAATAAAAATCGAGGAAACCTCGGAAAAGAGGAAAATCGAAGGGGAAGTGAAAGGGAAATCCTTTTTGGTTAACAGTTGTGCCGCTTTAAGCTTCGAATACCCTATTATTCCCGTCAAAATTCCCGCTAACAGATAAAGCGATGAAATATAAATGATATATGCGCGGGGATAATAGGTTGTAGGGTTGATATAATAAAACTCAACAAGAGAAAATATTATTCCCGCAAAGGCTCCTGATAATGTTAGTTTTATCAAAGATAATTGTTTTAGAGGCATAATTTAGAAATCTAAAACAAAAAGGCAGGCAGATGCAAAGGAATATTTTCCCCGTACCCCTGATTATTTTTCCCAAAGCATAAGAGGGACTCCGTCGGGAAGATTCATATAAGTCATTTCCTCGGGAGTAAATTTTATAGCTCGCGCCATAATTGTCCTTTTAAGAACATTTTCCATAGGCAAAAGGGCCTTGCCCCATTCTTCGAGAAAAGGTCTCAGTTTTAAAAGGGCTTTCATATAGTTAGGAGACGGCGCTTTGTAAACCTTCACTCTGCCCTGCATTGTAAGCCCGTATTCCGAAGGCGCGGTGCCATCGGAAAAACCTATTGAAATTGCCACCTTATCGGTATGTTCAATGTTACGGAATTTCTCTCCTCCTTCACTAACCATATAAAGCGTCAGTCCGTCGCTCTGATAGTCAAGGATGCTTGTTCGCGGATAACCGTCAGAGCCGGTTGTAGCAAGCGTGAGGCACTGCTTTCTTTTAAGAAATGCAATAATTTCCTGTTCTAACTGTTTTTTATTCAATTCTTTAACAGGGACCCCAAGTTTTTTTAAGCTTTGAATATTCTGAAGCTGTCTTTCTTCAGGTGTTATGCCGTATGGATAATCCATTTTATCTCCTTGCTTA
>CAZJVM010000025.1:0-35524 GCA_964549305.1 uncultured bacterium | reverse complement strand
GTATAAAAAAATTCCTTCTCCCGATTAATGAGAGAAGGAATTTATAGAATCACCAAAAAAACATTGTTTTATTATTTTTATATACCTAACTCAGCAAGCTTCTCCTTCGTGGGAACACCGTTTTCATCCCAACCTCGTGCCGAATAGTAATCATTGAGCATTCTTTCAAAATCGACAGTCAGTCCCGCAGACGGACCTTCAGTATGGGGTTCGCTTATTACTCTCGGAGGAAGGGAATCATCCTTTCTGCCAAATCCTGCCTTGTTGTTGAAAATCCGTTCTATATTCCAAATCCTCTCGCCTATTTTGACATAATCTTCATAGGAAAAATCCTCGCCAGTTGCGGCGCTTAAGATTTTAGCAAAAGGTTCGTGCTGAACAACGGCAGTAGCGAACATACAGGCGCCTGTTGCATCAATTGCGGCATTTAAGTTCTGACAATCTCTTGCAAGCTCGCCTTTACCGTCTTCTATCTTTGACTTCACCTTCTTCGGTATTCCGAAAACTTCTGCAAAGACAGTCGCGCCTCTTGTGTGGTCGCCTCCGCGAGGGTTGGTGGAATAGGTAAGCGCCATTCCCTTTGAACCTTTAGGGTCATAAGCTGAGATTTCCATTTTTTTCGATGTCATTGAAATTTCAGGCACACCGTATTTTTCCGCAAGACGATAGCTTCCTAATGCAAGCAGGTCGCCGAACCCTTCGCGAAGTCCCGTTTGCCTCGTAAGTTCAACCATTGCCTTTGCATCGCCGAATTTAAGCTCCATTCCCACATCTTCTTTTGTAATTAAGCCCTTTTCATAAAGTTCCATTGCCGTAGCAATTGTCACTCCAACAGAGATGCTGTCCATTCCGAGTTCGTTGCAGATGAAATTTGCTTTTGCAATGGCATTGATGTTGTCAATGTTGCACGTTGACCCGAATGCATAAATTGTTTCATATTCGGGGCCTTCACCGTATCCTTCAAAACCTTCTTCAGTCACCCTGCTTACTCTGCCGCATCCAAGCACGCATCCGTGGCAACTTCTTTTCCTTACAAGGATTTTATCCCTTATTGCCTGTCCGTTTATATTGGGTGCAGCTTTAAACACGCCTTCACGATAATTATTCGCAGGAAAGATTCCCACAGCATTGCAGTAGTCCACTGCCATTGAAGTGCCAAAATAGCCATATCCCTTAGCAACATCAGTGTTGAAGAGTCCGGTCATTTCAAGGCTTGCATCCCTGAAACCGTCTGCTACTGAAAAACCCTTTGTCCCGCGCACCGCAATCGCCTTGAGGTTCTTTGAACCCATTACTGCGCCCACTCCCGACCTTGCCGCAGAGCGGTTAGTGTCATTTATGATTGCCGCCATAAGGACAAGCTTTTCTCCTGCAGGACCTATGCAGGAAACCTTTGCCCTGTGGTCTGTTTTTGCTTTAACCGACCTCGTTGTCTCGTGGGTATCCTGACCCCAGATGTCGCCTGCATCCCTCAGTTCGACTTTGTCGTTTTCAATCCAGATATAAGTTGGCTTTTCCGCCTTGCCTTCAAGGATTATTCCGTCATAACCTGCCGCCTTAAGTTCAGGTCCCCAGTAACCGCCTGAGTTTGAACAGGCGATAGAACCTGTCTGAGGTGATTTTGTAATAACCATATAACGCCCTGCACAAGGCGCGCCTGTACCCGTAAGTGGTCCCGTAAAGATGAACATCTTGTTATCAGGTGAAAGAGGATCAATCGTAGGGTCAACTTCATCAAGAAGCATCTTCGAACCGATACCACGTCCGCCTATGTATTTTTTTGCCAAACCCTTATCAAGGTCTTCAACTTTATTACTGCCGTCTGTTAGATTTATTCTTAATATTTTTCCTGTCCACCCTTTCATAATTCCTTAACCTCCTTCAATTTATCTGCAAGAGTTGTAAAAAGCTGGTCCCTTCCCTCTTTCTCTTCAGGAGTTATCTCTCTCCATTCAATTGCTCTGTCCTTGCAGAATTTCACACACTCAGGGTCACCACCACAATAATCGCATTTAATGGCGTGTCCAAAATCGTCATAGGGAAAAATATGTTTTATGGGGCATTCGTCTATGCAGTTTCCGCAACCGGTACATTCGTCTTCATTGATTGTAACGATTCCCGTCTCGGAATCTTTTACAATCGCACTTGTGGGGCAGGCGGAAATGCAGGGCGCATCATCGCACTGAAAACAGGTAACAGGAAAATATGACTGCTCATCTTCAAACTCCACTGCCTTAATCTTTGAGTAAAAACTGGTAAAAACATTGAAATGTTTGTTTGAACAGGCGGCTTCGCAACGTCTGCAAAGCGTACACTTCTTGGGTTTAAAATGAATAACATTTGGCATAGGAAAAAACCCTCCGCTTAAAAATTCTCCATCACATTACATATCAAGTGCAAATTTTATTTCACCGGTTATATCTTCATCTTCCTCATTATTCAATGCAGAATTTAAAAGTTCTTTGGATTTTTTTCCTCCTATCTTTCCCAGTGCCCACGCCGCATAACCCCGCACTTCGTCGGGTCCCGCGTGAAGCATTTCACCAAGGACTCCCACTGCGCGCTCATCTTGAAAATTGCCAAGTCCTACTGCGGCATTTCTGAGCAGGTATTTTTTATCCATAAGGAAAAAACCCATAAGGGTCATTGCAAATCCGTTGTCCCATTCCTCGTCGCTTATGTTCATAATTTCCAGAATTTTCGGGTGAAGCAGTTCATCAGGCACAGTAAAACCTTCAATAGGTGAAAGATTTTTATTTTTAGGGCAGGCATCCCTGCAGGCAGTGCATCCCTCACCGAGCAGATTTCCGCATTTATCGCGAATCTCCGGAGGGACAAAGTGTTTGTTATGTCCAAGATGAAAATCAATACACTTCGTCATATCGCATCTGTAAGCTTCTCTAAGGGCATCCGTAGGACAAGCTTTTTGGCAAAGGTCACACTCGCCGCAGTCTTTTTCAAGGGGTGAGTCCGGTTCAAGCTCCGCGTCGGTAACATATCCTGAAAGGGAAATCCAGGCGCCGTAATCGGGATGCTGTATGATTGCATTCTTGCCGTAATGACCGACTCCGCATTTTGATGCCATTAATTTCATAGGGAATGAACCGGCATTAAGAGAATAACACTGATATCCCCTGTCCTTGAAAAAGTCAGAAACCTTTGCGCCCCGTTCAGCGTTAGTCTGTAAATAACTCGTATTGACGTGTGTTGCCTCTGCCGTACCTATCAGGTCTTTTTTGCATTCTTCGAATGTGAAGTCTTTTTTGATATAGGCAGGTGAAGCGGTAATGATTACAGACTTTGCCTCGGGAAGAAAATCACGGGGTTGAAATACCGTATCGATACCGCCTGAAAGAGGTGTCGCTTTTGCGAATATTTTCTGGACGTGGGCGATTCTTTCATAATCCTCCGCGGGATAGTCATCAGGCGCGACAACTCCAACGAGGGGAATTCCTACTTCGTTTTTAACATAATTCACAAATTCTGCTTTTATACTCATAATTTATCTCCTAACGAGAAATTAAAATTTTGCATGGGGCGGAAGAATAGCCCCGAGCAATGCTTCTGCGGGAATTCCCTTCTTAAGCCCGAATATGGTACCGTCATCCTCGAGAAGTGTCCATTGCACCCACTCGCCGTGCTGTTTAAGCTTATCTTCCATATCCTCTTTTGAATATTCCTGCCCTTTCCTCTTTTCAACGAGCTCTTTGACAAGTGTGATGTACGTTTCTCCCAAATCCTTGTAGAATCCAAAATCCTCGGCGTCAAGATGGAAAGAATAGATACCCGCGTGACTTCCCACCTTCTCTCCGGAATATTTTGATTTGAAGAAATCAGCTCTCACCTTCTGAAGTTCATCATATTTTTTTCCATGGCGTGCGCAAAGCTCTTTCATTGCGTCGGCAAAATATTTTATATCCTCTTCATTATCAAAGTAGGGTTTTATATCGGTGCCTCCGGCAAGGACAACCTTGTCCGTGATGTTTGCGCGAAGTTCGATGTATGCCTTCGGGATATGTGGATTAACCGGGAAAAAGTGAATCTCGAGCACCATTGCATCTGCAGTGCTTCCCTCCTGACCCAACTCCTCGGCTAACACGGGAGGGGTTTCTATTTTAAGGTCGCAGTAAATCGAGGTCGCCTTGTCAAATGTTTCACCTTCGGAGCGATTCAGGTCGAGGCGTCCCATTGGAGTATCAAAGGATTTTTTGGATATTTGCGATGACGGATTATAAGTTGCGCAGATTTTTTCGTATTCGCCAATCATATTCTGCAGAAAATCAACAACATCGTTCTTGGATAGCATTAGGTTCCCTCCCCTTTAAAAGTATGAAAAATAATTAGCAATAGTATGGTGGGATGTCAAATTAACATTACTAAAACTTAGTAAGAGTATGAATGAGAGTATTTATCCTTTAATCAACTTATATAAAGCCCTTCTGCAAAACATCTTTTTAAAGTATTAAACATAAATGAATCTTGTGCCATAAAAACGGCAACATTTTAATTAAAAATGCGGAAGCAAAAATTGATCTGTTAACAATAGACGGTGCACCCGGCGGCACAGGGATGAGTCCGTGGCCTATGATGAATGAATGGGGAATCCCCACATTTTATCTCCAGTCTCTTGCTTAATGGATGCATACAGAAAGGAAGCAGAAAAGATTCTGGATGAGTAAGATTACTTATTAAACATTCTCCGGAAAATCACATTATATTAGAGAGAATATGGGTCGTTCCATTTTCTCTCTATTTTTGCAGATACATGTAAAAACATTAGACTGGTTTTGAGCCGCTACCCAAAAGAGTAAACAGTAAAACGAGAATTAATATCTGGATAATCCAGCCAATCACGCAAACTCCTACAGCCCGCGGTGTGCTATTATAATCAAGGGCTTGTCTTACCGCAATCACCATAGCCACTAACATCCAAATTGAGGCTATAAAAAAAACAACACTTCCCAGTCCCGGGATAATACCTAATATCCTAATCAATCCGGGAGAACTCGAAAAACCAATAGTACGCAGTAATTCACCAAGATCTGCTTTGGTCTGTGGTTCCGGAAGGAATTTTGTACCGATAAAATATGTGAGATATGCCCAGATATACCACCCGATAAGGGCTGTGATCGATCCTGTCAAAATCCCGATTAAACCACCTCTCTCAATAACCCCTACTCCGGCTGCGACACTTGAAAGAACAACAATTCCCATGGCCTGACCCATTGCACCTTTGTCAGCCTCAACCTCTTCATAGAGATTAGCATCCAACATAGAAGCGCGAACAATGCGATCCTTAAAATTAGTCATTATACTCTCCTGTGTATTTAACATTTTAAAAAAAGACGCTCCATTCACCTTAATTTATAACATTTCATATAACATTCTTTCCCAAATAATGCACTCATTAGGACCGAACCCGAGATTATTTCCTTTTTAAACTTTTTATAATATTCTGTACGGTCAATTAATGCCTCCCGCATTTTCTAACTTTTAGTCTTTTAATTAATAATTCTAAAGTGTAGTATAATAATATTCATTTTAGAGAGGGCTTTTCCGTTTCTTTTGCGGCGTAATCGCAACATCTCTAATATGTTTAATGATATTCTGACCGGACAACGATTAAATGTTAATCGTTTTTTAAATATCTTTAATTTTTGCGGATGTGCGAATGTCAAACAATCAAAACCCGGAAAAACAGATATCCACACGCGACCTGTTGAACAGTTTTTTCAGACAAAAGCTGAAGATACTGACTTTTTTTGTTTTAACCATAATCTTTGTCGCCCTCGGACTTTATGTTTGGCCTCAAAAATATACAGCAGAGGCAACCCTTTTGGTGAAACTCGGCAGAGAAAACTCTTCAGTGCCATCAGTATTAACGGGATCACAGCAGGTACTCTCCTTCGGAGTTACGAAAGAGCAGGTCAATTCGGAAATCGAAATAATAAACAACAATTTTCTTGTTGAAAAGACAGTAAACGAACTTGGACTGGATTACCTCTTTCCCGATTCACCAAAACCGGAAACATTACTGAAACTCGTAAAATATTACGCAGTCAAAGCAGTCAACAAAGTAAAGGACACCTTCTATAACTCTTTATATGCTATCGGACTGTTAAAAAAATTAAGCGATCACGATGCGGCGGTTTATCTCATTCAGAAAAGTCTCGATGTAAGCTCGGTAAAATATTCAAATGTCATAAAGATAGAATTAATGTGGGGAAATCCCGTCATCGCGTCGACAGTTGTCAATACCCTGATTCGCTTTTATATGGATTACCGCACGGAGTTATACAAAACTCCGGGAGTTTTGGAGCTTTTCAAATCGGAATCCGTAAATCTGAAAGACCAGCTTTCCATAAGAGAAAGGGAATTGCAGAAATTCAGAAAGGAATGGGGAATCATCTCTACGGAGAATCAGAAAAAAACTATTGTGGAAAGAATTTCAAAACTTAAAACTTCTCTTCAGGAAAACATGGGAGATATTTACAAATCCGAAAAAGAGGTCGAGGAATTGAAATCCCAAATCTCGGATTCATTGCCGGTTGAAAACAGAGGCAATGATGACGTCACTGCAACCGACAACAACTCCCTGTTAAACCCAACATTTCCCATAATCATACCAAAACTTGAAGACAAACTTCTCGACGCGCAGGTACGTCTTGCCGCATTGAAGGAAAAAGGTAGAGCAATTGAGGATGAGTTGAAATCGAGTGAAGAGGAATTCAAAAAAATCGGAGACAAGGAAATTGAGCTTTTAAGGATAAAGAGAAACTTAAATATCACTGAAAACAATTACAGACTTTATTTGAAAAAGCTCGAAGAGTCGCGAATATCGAAAGTAATGGACTCGGCAAAGATAGCTAACGTAAGAGTTATCAGTTATTCATATCCTCCCTATAAACCCACAAAACCCCGGAAAAAACTCGTATTAATCATAGGCGCGTTAATGGGATTATTCGGCGGAATTGCCCTGGCATTCTATTCCGAATATCTCGACCACTCGATTAAAAATGTTGAAGATGTGGAAAATTATCTCAATTTACCGGTCATCACTTCCATCAGGGAAGTAAAAAGAAAATACCGGTTTTAATTATCTATGAAAGAAATTTGCCAAACAAAATGGATACGATAAATTTAAAGGAAAAATATTTCAGAAAATCCCTTCCCGGCGATGTTTCCAACTCGCTCTATCAACTGGCAAACGGAATCGTATTGCATAATATGTCAGAAGGCGACGGGGAAAATATCAATAGAGGCAAATCACCTAAAATTATTCTGCTCACCTCATCATTACACAGGGAAGGAACCACATTCATCGCTCTGCACCTTGCAAAAACATTGTCGAAAACAGACAACAAATCCGTGCTTTTAATCGATATGAATTTCAGGTCATCTTTCTTTTCCCGATTCGCCGAATCTGATACACCGGTAGTAAAAGACTGCTTCACTGCGGACAAGGAAGTCGATTTTCGACAAACCGTAAGAAAAACTGACATAGACAATCTTTACATTGCTCCCGCTATGAAAAAAGGAGACAAACTTGCTCCGGGTTTTAATGGAGATAAAATAAAAACGATTCTCAATGACGGACTGAAAAAAGATTATGATTTTATCATCATTGACAGCGCGCCTTTGAATAATTATCCCGATTCGCTCTTTATCGCCCCTTATGTTGACGGCACCATTCTTGTTATTCAGGCACATAAAACACGCCGTCAGATTGTTGAAAAGGTAAGGTTAAATCTTGAAAAAAGAAACGCCAATTTACTGGGTGCGATTATAAACCGCAGAAAACATTTTATTCCGAGATTTATTTACAAACGACTTTAGATAATACATTTTTATAATGTATTACTACTGCACAAACCGGTAAGAGAATGTTCAATTTTACGCTTACAACGGCGATAAGCGCCCTATTCGCCTTCATCATACTCCTTGTAATGGACTTCAAACTTTCCGTTGCAATCGCGGGAATAACGGGAGTCGTTGTATTTATCTCCCAAATTTTCGCAAAAGACAGAAAGCGATACTGGTTTATAATATTTATTCTCGCAATACCTCTCGTAGCTCCCAAAATATTGGGAAGCAGGGAGTTTATGGAGTCGGTAATGGGCAGATACGGAGTGCCTTCAGGTTCGCCTCCTGTATTGCGGATTTTATTCAGCGATATAATTCTTTTCATTCTTTTTGCAATATGGGGATTCAGGTTATGCACTAGGAGAGAAAGTTTCTTTTTTCCCAAACCGGCAGTCTATCTTACGCTTTTTATTATATGGTCGCTTCTTTCATTCGTAAATTCGATAAATCTCTCATACAGCATTTTTGAATTACTGCGATTAATCAAGTTTCTGCTCTTCTATATTTTTATAACGAACACCGTTAAATCCAAAAAAGATTTAAAAACACTCGTAATCTGCCTTGCAATAGGCGCAATAATTCAAGGGGCAATATGCATTCTGGAATACAAATACCAGATTTCCGTAAGTCTTACGGGATATTCTTACGCCAGCAACATCATCGAAGATAAACCTCAGGGGTTAACCGTAGGTTACGGACTCGATGACGACACGATGAGGGGAAGCGGCACAGTTGGTCCGCACAACATCGAAGCAATGTATTTCGAGCTGATGCTCCCCCTTATTTTTTGCCTGGCGGTTATCAGAAGGAAGTGGTACGAAATTATTTTATATGCCTCGGCATTCATCCTCGCGAGCATAGGGCTTTACTTTACTTTTTCCAGAGGCGGATTGATTGGCACGGCAATCGCGCTTACCGTCGCTTTCCTGCTTTTGATATGGAAGAGAATTCTCCCCAAAGAAGCTTTTATAACCGTTTGCCTCATCGCGATAATATCGTCCTTCTTTCTTACGGGGAAAATAGAAAAATTTATGAACACAAGAAAGGGAGCATTTGAACAAAGAATAGAAATGAGCAAAGTGGGATTGAAAATGCTCAAAGACCATCCTGTTTTGGGATTCGGGTTGAATACATCGGTTATTCATCTTCCCGATTATGATACGAAAGATGTTACCATAGGATATCCCGTTCACAATTACTATCTTATTGTTGCAACGGAAGTGGGATTAATTGGATTACTGTTTCTGCTAATCTTTTACTCAAAAAACCTCTCCGCCGGAATAAAAGTGATGCGCGCGGGCGATAATCTTATGACAGTAATAACCATAGGTATTCTTTCCTCATTCTGCGGCGCGGCAATTCATATGGGAATCGACTTATTCGGAGAAGAAGCGATCCAGACGATTCTCTTTCTTTACGGGGGAACTCTGGTTGCAATGAAAAAAATAGAAGATGAAGAGACTGACGATATCAAACCTGTTTCAGCAGAGATCTTAAAATGAATTTTGATAAGGACCTGTCAATAATCATTGTGAACTGGAATACAGGCGCGCTTTTAACACAATGCGTAGATTCCATAAAAAACACCGTAAAAGGGATAGATTATGAAATTATTGTCACTGATAACGCGTCTACAGATGATAGCATTGCGCGATTGGAAAAGACGCACAATAATGTTGAAATTATAAAAAGCGAAAAAAACCTCGGATTTGCCGCAGGCAATAATCTCGCCTTGTCACGGTGTAAAGGGAAAAACATAATGCTTTTGAATCCTGACACCCTTCTTACCGAAGGCGCCGTAGACAAAATGACTGATTATCTTGAAAACCATTCGGACACCGGCGTAGTGGGGCCTTCCCTTACAGATGAGAAAGGAAACATTCATCCGAGTACTGCAGGGTCCTTTCCTGAGCTTTTCGTTATCTTTTGCGAGGTTTCCGGATTGACAAAGTTATTTCCCTCATCTTCGCGAATCAGAGGACTTTATATGCGCTCTAAAAAACAAAAACCCCTTGAAGTTGACTGGGTATCCGGTGCCTGCATAATGCTGCGCCATAAAGTTTTCGATAAAACAGGCCCGTTGAATGAAAGTTTCTTTCTTTATTTTGAAGACCAGGAATGGTGTTACAGGATTAAGAAAAAGGGTTACAAAATAATATTTTTACCGCAGGCAAAAGTAATTCACTTTGAAAATCAATCCGTTTTAAAGGTTGGCGAAAAAGCGGAAAAGAAAAACAGACTTTCATACAGAGACTATCTTTTGAACTTCAACAGTCCTTCCGGCGCGTTTATCGCCGAAAAACTATATTTTTCCGGACTTCTTTCAAGATATACCCTTGCCCGCCTTAAATATCTTATCTATAAAGATGAAAAAAGCAAAACAAGATTGACAGCATTGAAAAAGTTTATTAACACCGTGCGAAGCTAAAAAAACTGCAACATATATAAAACGCAAATAAATGGAATTATGGTTTTTTCCCCCTATTAGAATCGAACTATTTTTTCTTATTGGACAAACTCATATTTTCAAAATACGATAGAAAAATGTTATCAATAGCAATTGTTAATTACAATAACTGCAAGGAAATCGAGAAATGCCTTGAATCCGTATCTGCCAAAAAAAATTCCCTTGAAACGGAAATATTCGTATTCGACAACAACTCAAATGACGGAAGCGCCCATATGGTGGAAACCAAATTTCCCAAAGTCCGTTTAATGAAGAATAAGGAAAATGTGGGATTAAGCCGGGCAATAAACGAGATTCTAAAAAAAATCAGCGGAGATTATATTCTTTTTCTCGACAGCGATACAGAAGTCAAACCCCGCGCGCTTCAAAATCTCGTTGATTTTCTCCGTAAAAATGAAGATGTCGGAGTCGTGGGGGCAAGGGTTTTCAATGAAGACGGAAGTATTCAGGAAACCGCGAGACGATTCCCAAACCTTTTAAGCGGGCTTTTCGGAAGGCGAGCACTCGTTACCAGAATATTTCCGAACAATCCCATATCCGCAAAGTTTATGTGCATTGACAACATAGACACAACCAACCCTTTTGAAGTTGACTATGTTTCAGCCGCTTGTATGATGATGAAAAAAAAGGTAGTAAGTAAGTTGAAGTTTATGGATGAGGATTTTTTCGTTTATTGGACTGATGTGGATTGGTGCAAAAGAGCAAAAGATGAAGGTTACAAAATATTCTGCATCCCTTCGTCAAAGGTTATACACTATGAAAGGTATCAACCCGAAAGAAGGAAAAATCCTAAAATGATAATTGACTTTCACAGAGGAGCTTATAACTATTATAGCAAGCACAATGCGAGTGGTACTTTTTCGCCTATGAAATTATTTTCTTTCGTCACTTTGACTGTGAGGACATTATTTCATCTGTTTTTAAACGAATTTAAAAAATAAAAGAAGAACAATATGAAAGTTCAGTTAGTTTACGGAAATGTGGTACAGCACCCGAAGGACATATCAATCGGGATTGCCATATTATCCGCGGTGCTTAAAAAAGCCGGACACGAAGTTGACCTCATAGACACCACATTCGGCCTGAAAGACGAGCAGATTCTTAATAAGGTGAAAAAATTCAATCCCCAATTGATTGCATTCTCTTCCCTCTCCTGCAACTTTGCCTATTCAAAGTACGTCGCGAAACTGATTAAAGAGAAGTTCCAAATTCCCACAATTATAGGAGGCATCCACCCCACTATCGCCCCCGAAGAAAGCATAAAGGAAGAATGTTTCGATATGATTTGCCTGGGAGAAGGCGAAGAGGCGATAGTCGAACTTACGGAATCCCTCGAGAGAGGAGAAAAGAGAACGGATATCAGAAATATATGGTTCAAAAAAAAGGGAAATATCATAAAAAATGACCTCAGGCCCTTAATACAGGACCTCGACTCACTCCCTTATCTTGATTTGGATATTTACGATTATCCGAGATACCTTAAAAATCACAATATGGTAGCATCCTTTCTCGGCTCACGCGGTTGTCCGTACCAATGCACATATTGTATAAACCGCACTTATTCCGGCCTTTACGAGAAAAAAGGACGTTATGTGCGTTACAGAAATACTGATTACATAATTGACGAGATTAAAAACGCGGTAAAAAAATACGACATAAAAAGAGTGGAGTTTTTTGATGATACTTTTACGCTTAAAAAATCGCGCGTGAAAGAGTTATGTGAAAAACTCAAAAAGGAAGTAAATCTCCCTTTTCATATCAACGCAAGAATTAACAACATTGACGAAGAGATGTGCCAATATCTTTCAGAAGCAGGGTGCGACAGAGTATCAATCGGCGTGGAATCCGGAGATATTGAAATAAGAAAACATATTCTTAAAAGAAGCATCACCGATGAGCAGATTATCGAAGGAAGCCGTCTCATAAAGAAATACGGAATGAATCTATATACATACAATATGATCGGGCTTCCGCAGGAAAATGTTGAAAACATCCGAAAAACCATAGAAATTAACAGAAAAATTCAGCCCGATTTTCTTGCTGTGTCAATTTTTACCGCGTATAAAGGCACCTACCTTTATGATTTGTGCGAAAAAAACGGATGGCTGGACAAAACAATAACTTTAAACTCCTACTATTCGTCAACAAATGTTAAACACCCTACTATTCCATTTTCGAAACTTAAGCGCATAAGGCAGTATTTCGGATTTAATGTATTCATAAAATACAATCCTAAAAGGGCTTTCATAGAATTAATAGATCGCAGTTTAATAAACTTTCGCTATTACTCCAAGCTAAGAAGCCTTTATGCCGTAAATGTAATGAGAAAGTCGGATAAAAAGATCCCGGCAAAAAAACCCCGATGACAAGAGATACGAACAAGAATGAATATTGGAATTTTTGCTGAAAGAATAGGAACACAGGGAGGGGGAGTTGAAACCTATGAATTAGGCCTTGTCAAAGGGCTTATGGACACAGACAATAAAAATCAGTACAGAATATTCTGTTCATCTGTTGAGGGTCTGTCTGAAATGTTGAAAACCCATACAAATTTTACCGCAAAACCGGTAAATCCCCGTTCAAAATTGATTCGATTTTCCGTGGGACTGCCCTTTGAGGTCCATAATGAAAACATTGATCTTCTTCACGTATGTATGGCGCCTTCACTTGTTTCTCCAAAAAAATATATACTTACTGTTCACGACCTCTGCACATATATTCATCCTGAATATTTTCCTGCAAAAATTCGTCTGCGGGCAAATTTCCTCTTAGGGAAAGGCATTAAAAATGCCGTGAAAATAATCTCCGTTTCCGAGACAACCAAAAAGGACATAATCAAGTTTTTTAAAATAGAACCTGAAAAAATATCGGTTATCTATTCGGGAGTAGATAAATGTTACCGTCCGATTAAAGAAAAAGACAAAGTTAATGCTGTTTTAAAGAAATACGGCATCGACGACAGTTACATCCTCTATGTGGGAAAACTTCAGGCAAGGAAAAACACCAAAAGGCTCATTGATTCATTTCAGATAATGAAAAAAAAAATGGGTATCAGCCAAAAACTTCTTCTTGTAGGAAGAAAGATGTGGGAATCACAGGGAGTTACAGATGATATTAAAAACCTCGGACTCCAAAATGACGTAATCGAATTGGGTCACATAGATTATGCCGATCTTCCGCATATATACAACGGAGCGGATTTGTTCGTTTTCCCTTCGCTTTTTGAAGGATTCGGACTCCCTCCCCTCGAGGCAATGGCATGCGGCATTCCCGTTGTAACTTCAAATGTCACTTCCCTGCCTGAAGTTGTTGGCAATGCGGCAATTACCGCTGACCCTTACAAAATTGAGGACATCGCCGAAAAATGCGCCCTGGCAATAAACGACAAAACAGTCCGTGAGTCATTAATAGAAAAAGGACTGGCAAGGGCATCGCTTTTTACCTGGGAAAATACGGCAAGAAAGACTCTTGAAGTTTACAATGAAGTTTATAATTCAGTTAATAAATAATCCTAACTGCGAAATCAAATGAAAGAAGAAAAATTAACAGGAGTCATAATGGCGGCAGGCAGGGGAAAAAGGATGTCGCCATTCAGCACGGAAATACCAAAAAGCCTTCTGCCAATCTGCAACAAACCACTTATAGCGCATCAGATTAATATAATGAAAGAAGCGGGAATTAAAGACATCATACTCGTGGTGGGTCATTTAAGCCATCAGATTGACAGGTATATGGGCGACGGGAGCAAATTCGGGGTAAATATAAAGTATGTGGAGCAGAGGGAATATCTGGGAATCGCCCACGCAGTAGGGAAAATCGAACCTTATATTTCATCGAAGTTTCTCCTTTTTCTGGGAGATATATTCTTTATATCAAACAATTTGAGCGAAATGGTTGAACTTATGGACAGAGACGGCAACAATGCCGTTATCGCAGTAATTGACGAAAAAAAACCCGAGGAAATCAGAAAAAATTTTGTTGTACTTCTTGACTCCTCGGACAAGGTTATACAGGTAATAGAAAAACCGAGATATTTGACAACGAATTTAAAGGGATGCGGAATATACCTGTTTGACACGCATATATTTGACGCAATCAGAAGGACTCCCAGGACCGCAATGCGCAATGAGTTTGAATTGACCGATTCCATACAGATATTAATCGATTTCGGTTTTTCTGTAGTCCCTTCGCGCGCAATCAAAGCCGACATAAACCTCACATCGCCTCACGACCTTCTCAGGTGCAACATAGAGCTTTTAAAGACAATGCCCTCTGAGAATCTTCTGGGAAAGGACGTACAGTTGAATGACGCAAAAATTGAAAATTGCGTAGTGGGCGATAATGTTGTTATAAAAAAACCAATTACGGTTTCCAATTCCCTTATTTTTCGCAATACGGTAGTTGACAGTGAAGTTGACCTGAGTTATTCGATTGTTTCCCCTGAAAGAATATTGAGCTGTAAAAATTATTTTTAGCAAAAACATAATTTTTTTTATAAACAATTATTATGAAAAAACTGTATAAAAAAGCTCTCGTTACTGGAGGCGCGGGATTTATCGGTTCGCATATTTCAAAAAAACTCATCGATAAAGACCTCGAAGTTTTTGTAATCGATGACCTGTCAACGGGGAAGACCGGGAATATACCTGCGAAAGTAAAATTTATAAAGGGAGATATACTCGACAAAAAACTCGTAAGGGATATTTTAACTGAAAACAGGATCAATATAATTTTTCATGAAGCGGCAAGAGTGACCATAAGAGAATCGATGAAGGAATTTTATACCGACGCCGAAACGAACATAATGGGGACGGTAAATATAATAAATTCGTGCAGAAATACGGATGTAAGAAAAATTGTATACGCATCATCAATGGCAGTATACGCCGACTCCCAAAAACCTGCCCCTGTAAGCGAAAACCATTCCCTCGAGCCGATTTCACCATACGGAATTTCGAAACTTGCCGCTGAAAAGTATTGCCTTCTTATGGGAGAGGAGATGGGAATATCATCTATTGCTCTGAGGTATTTTAACACCTTCGGCGCGGGACAGCAGTTTACTCCCTATGTTGGCGTAATGACAATATTCATTAACAGGATTCTCGCCGGAGAAGCTATTGAAATATTCGGTGACGGAGAACAGAGAAGGGACTTTATACACGTGGAGGACATTGCAGAGGCAAACATTCTTGCAATGGAAAGCGAATGTAAAAATGGAAGTTTTAATATCGGAACGGAAAAACCGACATCGGTAAACGAGCTCGCGAAGCTTGTAAGAGTAAAAATGTCCGATAAAAACAAGATAATATACAAGGAAAAACAGGTTGGAGAGTTGAGAAATTCAATTGCCGATATTACCAAAGCAAAAGAATGCTTGAATTTTAACCCGTCGCGCTCGCTCGAGGAGACAGTCGATGAAGTCATTGAATGGAACAGGAAAATTCATTGTGGCTGAGAAGAAAAAGGCAAGATCATCTTTGAAGAAATTTGCGCTTGATTTCTTCGCAAAGCCCGTCTTTCGTCTGATAAACATTTTATTGTCCGCAACAATTCTTATTCTTTCCTTTCCACTGACCCTTCTTATCGCTCTCATAATCAAAATGGACTCTCCTGGACCGGCAATATTCAGACAGACGCGAATCGGATATAACAGGAGAGGTAAAAACGCCCGTAAAAAAAATTCACAGCACGGCACGGACAATTCATTTATCGCGGGGAAAGGAAACAGAAGAGCTGAGGACCTTGGAGGGCGGCCATTCAAATTTTATAAGTTCAGGACAATGAAAGAAAACGCAAAAGAACTTTATCCCGAACTTTATGCCTATGATTATACGGAAGAAGAAATAAACAAAATGAATTTCAAGCTAACCGAAGACCCCCGCCTTACAAAATGCGGAAGATGGTTAAGGCAGACCAGTCTTGACGAATTGCCCAATTTTATAAACGTTTTAAAGGGAAATATGAATTTGGTAGGTCCTCGTCCCGACATTCCGGAAATGATTAAGTATTATAACGATGAGCAGAAAACGAAACTCGACGTAAAACCGGGAATTACGGGATTCGCGCAGATAAACGGAAGAGGAAGACTGAGATTTCAGGACACTCTGAAGTTTGATGTAGAATATGTCAAAACCCACTCATTGCTCGTTGACATCAAAACTATTTTTAAAACCATCTGGGCAATCATCACAAAAAGAGGCGCATTTTAAGTAAAGCATCTCCACTGCCCTGTTGTTCAAAAACAGGACATATTCTGTTTAATCCCTTATAATGGAAAATATGAAAATAATTGTACGAGATGACGACACGAGCTTTTTCACGGCGCCTGAAATGCTTGAGACGGTTTATGCCAGTCTTTGGGAGAAAGGTCATCCCGTCTCTTTGTCGGTAATTCCATTCATTTCCACATCAGAGGTAAAACATAATTTCATCAAAAAAATCTTAAACTCCGATTTTGACCTGAACGCGCCGCCTGCTTTCAGAGGGACAAACAGGGAATTTCCGGTGGGAGATAATGAAGCGCTTTGCAATTTTCTAAAAGAATATTTAAGCAAAGGACTCGTTGAAATCCTCCTGCACGGTTTCAACCATACGGGCGAGTATCTTGAAGAGGATACACAATCCATAGAAACTCATCTTAACAAAGGAATAAAAACCCTTGAAAACCTCTTTCCGGATATTCGCGTAAAAACGGTTGTCCCTCCCTATGAGATGCTTTCCGCAAAAGCGCGCGATTTTATAATTGGAAAAGGATTGAATATCTCCACTGATTTTGAAAGTTTCAATATCAAAGGGCGAATCGACCGGATAAAACAATGGAGATATATGCTTAGAAAAAAACTCACATCAAAAATTATGCCCCGCACAACAGCTTCTTTCAAAGGGCAAAGAGCTTTTTTCGGAGTAAACCTTTTCCTTCCTCAAAAGGACGCAAAGGAATGTTTTGATTATGCAGTAAAAGTATTCGACGAATGCCGCAGAGAAGAAAAACCTCTTATCTGCGTAAATCATTACTGGTATTTTTTTGATGACTGGAAAGGCGAAAAAAGTGATCTGCTCGACGCGTGGCACAACTTCATCGATTATGCCGATTCCTTCACCGATACAGAATGGGTGACTTTTAACGGTTTTTAATAACGGAGACTTTCGCAGGTGAATGAAAAAAATAAATTACTGAGCGTTGTAATTCCTACAATGGGAAGAGTGGAAGTTTTTGAAGAATGCCTGCAAAGCCTGCTGAAACAGACAGTTGACGCCGGATTATATGAGGTCATCGTAGTTGACGACGGCAAGGGAGAAGCAAGTGCCGAAAATATCGTGAAAAAGATTGCAGACAAGTCAGCGATCTCAATAAAATATCTCCGGGGTGAACATAAGGGGGTTGGTCCGGCGAGGAATATGGGCGTTTTAAACGCAGATGCCGTTTTAGTGCTTATCATCGGAAACGACATCATTGCGTCAGAAAACTTTTTGCGTGAGCATTTGAAATTCCACGAAAAATATTCTTCGGAATATTTCGCCGTACTCGGGCAGAGCAAACTTCACAGAGAAGCGATGAAATCGCCTTTTATGAAAGTATGGGGCGACCTTCCCTACAGGGAAATAGAAAATAAAATTGAAGTTCCCTGCTGGTATTTCTTTACGGGAAATATCTCTTTCAAGAAAGATTTTTTCATAACGCACGGGATGTTTGATGAAAGATTTAAAAGAATAGGTTGCGAAGATGTAGAGGTGGGTTTCAGACTTCACAAAAAGGGACTTAAAATAATGTATAACAAGGATGCCGTCGGATTTCACAATCACCCCTATACATTTAGGGAAGCATGCGGACAGCAGGTAAATCACGGTTACAACTTCGGGATACTCATTGAAAAGCTGGAAGCTCTGGGCATGGAAGAATATATACCGATGCTATGCGAAAAATACGGACTTGTGGTAAAGAATGCGACTCTTAAAGGACACATAAAAAGTTTCATCAAAAAACATATACTTCATAAAAAAATCGTCGTTTCCTTTCTTGAAGGAATGCTCGATAAGAGGGAAAATCCGGGACGGATTTCGGCTTTTATGTATCCCAAAGTTTTTACATATTACACGAACAAAGGGTTTCGTATTTATCAAGATGAAAAACTTGCCGGAAAGAACGACTGAATATGTTCTCAAAACTGCTTAAAAATACCGGTTTCTTAATAGTCGCAAGATTGACTCAGCCATTCTTTTCCTTTATTTTGATTATCGTAATGGCGCGCTTCAGCGGATCCGAGCTTCTCGGAGGCTTTAGCATTGTCATTTCCTATATCGCCGTTTTTCAGACTGTCGCGGCATTCGGATTCAAGTATCTTCTCACGCGCGAAGTCGCGGGAAAGCCGGAGATTGCTGGAAAATATCTCGTCCATACAATTTATTTTTCAATACCCGTGGGGTTGCTTTGCTCAACGGTTATGTATGCCGCAGGAGTCCTTCTGAATTATGACGGGACAATACAACTTGCTCTGGCACTCGCAGGTTTCATTCTTATTACCACAACGCTCATTGAAAATTGCGAGGGGGTTTTCATAGGAATCGAAAATATAAAGCCCTATACTTTCATAACCTTTCTGGAAAATCTCCTAAGAGTACTGATAAGCGTTTTTGCCATAATCAACGGTTTCGGGCTCATTGAATTAATAGAGATTATGATCTGCACCCGTTTTCTCGGATTTGCGGCAAATGTATTGATATTGAGGAGACTTCTGACGTCGATATCTTTCAAATTTGATTTTCCCTTTGGGCTGAAACTTCTGAAATCCGCGAAAACCTTCGCTCTGATAGTCATACTCGCGGCAATATATTCAAAAACCGATATCCTTTTCCTTTCAAAATTCAGACCCGCAAGCGATGTGGGATTATACAGCGCATCCCTGAGATTTATAACTGCCGCGCAACTTATACTTGCGGGTTTCGGAAATTCCTTATATCCGCACCTTACCCGACTTTATGAAGAATCCGGCGATAAATTCTCAGCAACCTGCAATTATATAATCCACCACCTCATACAAGCGGTCATTCCGGTAATTATTATCACTGTACTATGTGCCGATAAAATAATAATCCTGCTCTTTGGGGCGGAGTTTAAAGAGTCTGTTTTCCCACTGCAGATACTTGCGGTAAGCCTTTTACCTTTCGCCTTCATCACCGTAGGCGACTATATCCTGCTATCTTCCTACAATCAGGAAAATGACCTGAAAATTAATTTTTTTTCAGTTATCTCTGCGGTAACACTAAACACCCTGTTAATTCCCTCTTACGGAATTAAGGGCGCGGCAACGGCAGTGCTTTTGTCCACATTCATCTACATTGTGATTCAAAATTACTATATTTCCCGTTATGTAATAAAAATCAAACTTTTTGAAGTGCTTGGAAAACCACTTTTGGCAGGCATAATAATGGCAGTTACATTTATTTTTCTGAATAAAAGTAATATCTTCCTTGCAACAGGAGTATCGTTGCTTGTCTATATTCTTATTACAGGGGGCATGAGGAGAATTTTAAAATAAAAATTGCATAAGCTCCTGAAAAATACTAATAATTTCTCATATAGTAAAAATATATGTCGGGATATTGAACACTTTATAACATTAATAATCAGAAGGTTAAGTTTTTACATTCAGCCATTGTCGGTTTTTTGAACAATTTTTCTTTTTTTAAACTGTCACTTGGTATTTTAACCGACAACCAATAAAATTATTCAGCTTGTAATTTCAATTGATTAGCAGGATTTTAATAAGAAAAACAGCAAAATGTTAAATATGGCACAAAATTTGCATAGCTTTATAGGAATACTTTAACAACTTAAATATTGAAACCGTGAATAATTTTAAAATTAAAAAAGTTTTTGTATCATTGCTTCCTTTTTTTCTTATATCCGCATTACTTCTTCTTCAACCTGTCGATGAAGCATCTGCATTTTTGAGAGGTCCAAGCAATGAATTTATGGTTGGCTATGACGGATTCGGAAACGACCCAAACGAAGTATATACAATAACCGGTGATTATTACCTTTACGGCGACCTTTATATAATGAATTCCGGCGAACTCATTATTTCGAATTCAAATTTTTCAATAAGCGGAAATATTTTTGTCATAGGGAACGGGAAACTGACCATAAAAGATTCTACGATTTCGATTATGAATCTTCAGGATTTTCATTTTTTTATTCGTATAGTGGACAACGCAAAAGTTTCCTTTAACAATTCAATTCTCGCTACAAACGGATTCAGCAGTCATATGTATGTGAGAGATACGTCAACTGTAGATATTGCCAACTCCATTCTGGACACAAACAAGTATTCTTGGCTCATCGCTTACATTATAGACAGTTCTTCTCTAAATGTGATTGATTCCGAATTTCCGAAAGAAATTATTCCAAGTGACAGAGCTATTATTGATATAGACAACGCAACCCTGCTCAGCACTTCAATTGCTGTCTGGCTAAACTTTCCCTATTATGTGCAGGCAGATTTATCGGGGTTGAAAAGTCCTTTTGAAAGGTCCAATGTAGAAATTATACCGGGCAGTCCCGGTATCAACGGAATCGACTATACTATAACCACCAAAGATTCGAATATATACTGGATAATAAATCCCGGTTTTTTCAGTGATATCAAAATTTCTGATTCCGCAGTAACGATGGCGCTTTTCCTTTACGGATATGACGGAAAGGATTTTGTCAATCTTGCTCCCGGTTATTTCTCGGATTTTCAGCTTCCTCTCTATGAATTCGAAAGAGTAATAAGACTGAAAAACACCCATATTTTCTACTGGCAGCTTTATCTTTCCGGAGTGGGCAACCAATACGCTGAAACATTTCGCATAAAAAATTCGGGAATAAATGAGTTAATGGTTTTTACAGACTGTTTTACATCTGTGAGCAACTCGATTTTTGGGCCTGCCGCACTGGGCACTCAATTTACAGGACAGCTTTCAATCAAAAATTCATTGATTAACTCAGTAAGGATAGGCAGTTTCAATGATTCAAAAATATTTTTTGAATCCTGCAGAATTATGGGATCACCGATTTTTTCCACTGACAACAGCAATATTTATCTGAAGAACATTAGTTTTGAGGAAAATATCGATAATCCACTTCTTCCCGTCAGGGCTAAATCGTCTTTGACTGCCTATATGGCGAGCAACATTTACCTCGCAAATATTTCAGCTCCGGGGAACATTTATAAGTTAGGCGACCTGATTCCAGTTTACGGTTCGGCATTAATTAAAAGCGGACCCGACAGTACGATAAAATTGAAAAACTACCATTTTGAATATTCATTAAAAGACAGCGGGAACTGGGTAAACGACGGAATTATTTATACCATCCCCGTCTATGAAGACTTTCTCGGAAACTGGGATACATCAAAGGTGCAGGCAGGGAAGTATTATCTGAAACTTGTTATCGTTGATTCCAAAAATAACACCTTTTACTCGTTTGGAGAATTTGAACTTACGCCCTAAAGTTTTTTTTGCGTCGCATAGTTCAAATCTTCTTTTTCAAATCAACTTTTCTGTGTTATGAATGGCACATGAAAATACTTAAAAAGACAGCTCTTTTTATATTTATCGCGTTCAATATTCTTTCCATTTCCCGGTGTGAAGGAATCCGCAAGGATTCAATCGCGGAAAGTCTGAAAAAAGGCGCATCAGCAAAAGACTGGAAATACAATGTTGGGGATATAAAACAAAGTTCATTCAATCTTTCCAATAGTATAAAAACATCCGGCGTTGAATGGAAGTATAACAAAAAATTTGGATTCAACGGCATTTATATGCTTTTCAAACCGAACGAGTTGAAAGGCGCGAGTCAGGTCAGCTTTTGGCTCAAGTCAACCGTTTCCGGAAAGTTTGCCGTAACACTTACGGAAACTGACAATTCCAATTATCAGTCATTCATAGATGTCTCCAAAGGAAAATGGAAAAACATCATAATTCCTTTCTCGCAGTTTGTTTTTGACAAAGACACCAACGATGAAAATGAGCATCTCGACCCGTGGCAGATATTTCGTCTCGCCCTTGTGGACATCGGCGGAATAACAAGCTTTTTTGAAAGCGGAAAAACCGTTTCAATCAGTGAAGTCGAGTTTGATATTTCCTCATCTCCGGGAAAACCCGCCAATCCTCCCAAAAGGAAAGGAGGGGATGATACCATTGCGGAACTTTATACAATGAGGACAGACGGAACGGGAATAAAACGGCTCACATTCAACAAATATTATGAAAACCACGCGCACATATCCCCTGACGGCAAAAAATTCGTATTTACCGTGTTCACGAACGATACCAACGGAAACGGACTGGTGGGCGAAGACGATATGGAATCCTCCGAAGTGGGAGTAATGGACATTGACGGCGGAAATTATAAACTTCTCACTCGAAACAACTCCGCTGATTTCGGCGCTGTATGGTCTCCTGACGGCAGCAGAATACTTTTCACAACTTCAAGATTTGACGGGCAATTCGACCTTGCAACGATTAAATCCGACGGCAGTGGTTTCAAACGCCTTACATCCACAAAACAAATACACGAAATGGATCCTCACTGGGGAAACAACAATGTTATCGTATTTAACAGATGGTTTCCCGGTAAAATTCCTGTTGCCTGCATATGGAAAATGGACAGCAACGGCAAAAACGAAGTTCAACTTACGAAACCAAATTTCCCTAAAAAAAGCTATGGCGCGCCTTTCGGAGATATGGACCCTAAGGTTTCTCCAGACGGCAGGATGATTGCCTTTGAAAGGCATCAGAATAATAAGGGAAATTTCGGATTCGGAAACTATGACCTTTATGTAATGAACATAGACGGGAGCAATGTAAAAAATATCAGCAGAAACAATGCCGCGGAAGCAGTGCCAACATGGTCTCTCAACGGCAAAGAACTCGCGTTTTGGGCAATAAGCGAAAAGGCAGAAGACGCATTGGACATCTTCATAACAAATATAGACGGCACAAAGCGAAGAAAAGTGACAAGAGAGCCGGATTTGCTCGAAGAGGAGATGCCAAGCTGGATTTCAAAGGATATGCTTATTTTCAGCGGAAAGAAATCCGGGAAATAATTATTTCCTTCCCCACTTACCTACTTCTTCCACAGCTTTTTCAACGTGCTGTAAATTCTCAACTGCGAGCCAGTATTCCCTGATCAGATAACCGCCAACCTTCTTTTTCTTCAAAATCAATTTTTTCATAAGTTCGGGAACGGTAAAATATTTATTTTTAGGAATTTCTCTAACTGCCTGCTCATTAATCAAATATATTCCCGCGCTTATTTCATATTTTTTTACCGGTTTCTCTTCAATATCCCTTATCTCGCCTTTTTGCATTCTCACTGTGCCGAAACTTAACTTTTGTTCGAACTTCTTTATGCCAACGGTCATTTCACAATTCTTTTTTTTGTGTTCATCTATAAACTTTTTAAAGTTCAGCTTTGTAAGAATATCGCCATTCATCAGAAGAAAGGTTTCACCCTTTTTAAATGGGTAAATGTCATTTATTGCAACTAAAGGTCCCGCAGTGCCCAAAGGTTTCTTTTCCTCAAAATATGATATCTTTACGCCAAGTTTCGAACCGTCGTTAAAATAAGTCTTTATAAGCTCGGCACGGTATCCCACTGAAAGTATAAACTCCCTGAAACCATATTTTTTCAGATGGAGCACGATATGCTCGAGAATTGGCGTTTCGCCTATTGGGATTAGCGGTTTAGGTATTGTAAAGGTAAGAGGTTGTAACCGAGTCCCGAGTCCGCCTGCAAGTATGACCGCTTTCATTTCAATCAGATCATATATTTTTTAGGGTTGTAAAAACCGATATTGTCTCCGATGTATTTTACGGTTTTCCGCAATCCTTCTTCGAGAGAAACTTCGGGAGACCAATTGAGAATGCTTTTTGCTTTGCCGTTTTCAGCGAGCAATCTTGACACTTCGCTTTTTTCGGGACGCCTTCTGTCAGAATCGACTTCCACTTTCACATCTCTTCCGACAATTTTGAGAATAATATCCACGAGATTTTTTATGGAAACTTCGCTTCCCGAACCGACATTTATGACCTCACCGACGGATTTTTCACAAGTTGCCATTTTTATGAATCCACTTACGGTATCCTTTACAAAAGTGAAGTCCCTCGTTGTATCGAGATTTCCGAGGTGAATCATGTCTTCAGCCAATGCCTGAGTTATGATTGCGGGAATAACCGCTCTTGCCGACTGCCTTGGTCCATAAGTATTGAATGGCCTTATTATGGTAACGGGAAGCCCGTATGAAAGGAAAAAACTCCTTGCAATGGAATCTGAGCCAATCTTGCTCGCGGAATAGGGAGATTGGGGCTGAAGGGGATGTTTTTCGTCTATGGGCACATATAGCGCCGAACCGTACACCTCGCTCGTTGAAGTCTGCACTATCTTTTCCACTCCCGCATCTTTTGCCGCTATGAGAACATTCAGAGTGCCGGTGGTATTGGTGCCCACTACCTCCTGAGGATGTCTATAGGAATAGGGAATCCCTACAAGCGCGGCAAGATTGAAAACAACGTTAATCCCGTCAATTGCCTCTTTCACCGTTTCAAGCTCTCTCAGGTCGCCGTAGTAGATATCAATATTATCTTTTATTT
The DNA here is from genome assembly GCA_964549305.1 of uncultured bacterium. Classification (GTDB taxonomy): domain Bacteria; phylum Schekmanbacteria; class GWA2-38-11; order GWA2-38-11; family J061; genus J061. The sequence goes on along the minus strand of CAZJVM010000025.1, from coordinate 10,557 downwards.
CCTGATGAAATTCCTTTATAAATCCGTTGTCACTGCGGGAATTGTAGTGTAAAAAAGCACGTACCCGCGCGCCACACTCCACAAGCGCCTCGCACAGATGGCTTCCTATGAATCCTCCTGCCCCCGTAACAAGAACTTTTTTATTCTTTAGCTCCATACTTTTGCCTTTATTACAGTTAACATCTACTGCACATTGAGTTCGGGATTGAGATTATACATATAACTGAATCCGAACATTTTTGATACGGGAATGAGTTTATCCACATACTGCGACATAAACTGGTCCATTCTCGCAATCGTCGATTTCGGCACATAGACAACATCATAGGGTTTCAAACGTATATCCTGTTTTTCGGGATTACTTAGATATTCCTTCAGATTAACCTTTGCAACCACAGGTTTTTCACCGCCTGAATCTCTTATGAGAATTACACTTTTCGGTTGGGCAGTATCCTTAAAACCGCCTGCCTGCATAATTGACTGGATTACGCTTATTCTTCCATCAATTTCAATCATTCCCGGACGGGATACTTCACCGCCTACATAAATTTTTCTTCCGGTAAATTTTCTGACAATTACATTAAGGTCCGGTTTTTTTAAAACGGAAGAGTACTTCCCGTAAAGCTTTGTCTTCAATTCCGGCGATGTCAAACCCTCGGCGTGTATATCGTCAATCAACAGGAGCGAAATCAATCCGTCGGGACGAATTGTAACTTTTTCATTTAGCTCAGGCATATAAAAGAATTTGATATCAAGAATATCTCCTGACTGCAAAATGTATTCTTTTTTCGGACCTTTATCCGTAAATTCTTCTATGGTAGCAAAAGAAGAATCGGAGGAGTTTTTTTTGAATATCGAGCAGGCTGAAAGCGATGAAATTAAAAAAATTGCGATAAACGCTGTAAAAATAATTTCATTCACTTTCCTTCCGGGAAATATCTTTATCATACCTTTTAATGCAAAAATCCGTTTTTTAAGTTCTCTAATCAATAAATAAAAATATCATACCTTTTTCTAATAATCCATTTAATATTGAAAAACAAAAGTCCTGAGCGCCAATTAAATGTCCGCATTAAACTCTGACGAAAAATGGGGGGGGTAAACGTAATAGTTTATTCCATATGGGCATTATCGTGCATATAATCGCCCGGATAATGCAGTATCGGATATACCGTGGAAGTATAAACATACATCTTTTGCGGACATTCTATGCCCTGAGACAAATCGTCCGGATGAGAAATTATCTGCGGCATTTCCTCTGTTGTTGATGTTGCATCAATTTTTACGCGCTTCTTTCTCTTTTTACCTTTGAATGATATCTCCTGTGTCTCTTGCGAAAAGGAAATACTTTGCTTTTGAACAGATAAAGTATATGTACCTTTTGGAAGGTTTTTGAATTTAACTCTACCCCTATTGTTTGTTTTTTTTGCCTTATCTAAAGACCCTTTCAACTCCACCATTACATTTTCCCTGCATTCATTACTGCCGGAAACCTTAACGGTTATACGGCAGGTTTTATTTTTTGCGAACGAGTGAAAGGGCAAAAAATAAATACCCAGGACAATAAAGAGAGGCACAACAAGAATTGACCTTTTATTTTTTCCGATTCTGTCTGATATTTTTTTCATACTTTTATCAATTAAAGAATATGGATTAAATTTATCAATTTCCTGCAAATATTCAAGTTTTTTATCTGTCAATAAGTCATTCCAGACAATAGATATAGCCGTCATATGAACCGATAAAGATTTTTTTGCCGTATATTACAGGAGATGATTTGATGTCGCCCTTTGTCTTAAATTTCCACTTCATCCTGCCGCTTTTCCTGTTAATCGAGTAAAAACTATCGTCGACGGAACCTATATAGACTGAATTATTCGAAACAAGAGGTGAGGAAATCAAGGGTCCGTTTGTGCCAAATTTCCATCTTAGTTTTCCGGTTTCAGCATCAATTGCATATAACTTCCAGTCAACTGACCCCGCGTAAACCATTTCACCGTCAGTTGCGGGGGAAGAGTCAACAATACCTTTTGTCTTCAACTTCCAGATTAGCGAACCTTTTGAAGAATCAAGAGCGTAAATATAATTATTTGCAGAGCCGAAAAAAACTCTGCCTTCGCTAATCGAGGGAGTCGACCCTATTATGCCTTCCGCGTTGAATTGCCACTTTAGCTTAAAATCTTCTGACGCTATGCAGTAGAAGTATCCGTCGTTGGAACCGAAATAAATATTCTCTCCGTCAAATGCCGCTGAAGAAGTTATTTTTTCCGAAGTCTGAAACTCTTCCAATTCGTTTCCCTTTTCAAGGCCGAGAGCATACAATTTTCCGTCCCACGACCCGAAGATAACCTTTTTACCGGTTACAAAGGCAGAAGAAGTTATTAAACTTCCCGTCTCGAACTTCCAAATAATTTTCCCGGTATCAATATTTATTTTATAAAAATATTTGTCCGCTGAACCAACATAAAGATAATCTCCGTAAATAGCAGGAGAGGCAATGATTGTTCCCTCTGTTTTACAACTCCACAATTCCTTCCCGTTTTCAATGTCAACTGCAACAAGGGTCTTGTTAATCGTACCAAAATAGAGAATACCGTCTTTAACAGCAGGTGTGGAAGTAATCCATCCGTAAAATTTTTTCGACTTCCACTTCAAACTACCGGAAAAAGAAGTGTCTTCATTTACATATCCCGCGCGCGTCACATCATTTCGAAAGATGGCATAGTTTTTGCCTTTTCCGTTGATGCAGGAAGATAAATACAGAAGCGGTATAAGAAGCAGTGCAGGGAAAAATAATTTTCTATATTTAAAAAACGCCAAGTTTGTACCTCACATTAAAAAACCCCCTGCCAAAAAAGCAGGGGGTTTTTGATTGCTTATACCAATACAACCCTTACAATATCTCTATTCGCCTACAAAATTCGAAAGTCCCGCAGCGGCGGCGCCAAGTTCCAAAATTATATTGGAACCTGTATTTCCCGCCTGGTCGGTAACAGAGATGTTGAGTTTATCACCTGCTGCAACAACTCCGACGCTTCCTGTAATTGAAAAAGTAAGATCAACCTGGCTTTGCTGCCCAACTACGGTTTTTGCCGCAACAGCACTGTAAACCGCTGTTCCTGTTGCTGATATTGTAGCGCTTACCTTTGTTGTCGGTACTGATGAAGCCACTTCAGATGCAGTAAAAATATTTTCTGTAAATGCAAGTCTTATGTTGTATGTGTCGGCATTTGCACTTGCATCATCATCTACAGACCATATACCATCACCATCTGATTGAGCTGTGCTGTTAATTTCGCCTGCACCGCCTGCATTCGTATCTTGAGTTGACATCACTCTCGGTTTTATTCCGTCAGTGACATTAAACCCGAGAGCAGTGAAAAAGTTTCCCGAATCATCGGTTACACCTGAAGCAATTATAGGAGTCGAACCAGTAGATGTTGTCGCGATAAAACCGTCATAATCACCTGCCGCGCCACCCTGTCCGGTTGAAGAATTGGGTTTTGAGCCGGGCGCGCTTGCTGTAAGCGTTGCAGTCTTTCTGTCTGATGAAAGACTTACCGTATCACTTGTAAATCCGCCTGCCGCACTGTTGACATCTGTCCAGTTTCCGATTGCCTCCGCATCTGTTTTGGTAACCGGCTCGAAGAAGGTAACCGTCAATGTCTCGGTTATTAGAGACCCTGCCACAACTCTTCCGGTCGCTGCAGATGTTATGAAAGGACCGTTGCCGTCAACAAGCTGAAGTTCTGAAATTCCGCTGTTTCCTGCTTCATCCGTCACACCAATGCTCAGTCTGTCTCCGGAAACAACCTTTGCAAGACCGTCCTTTGACATTGTAACTTTGAGTTCCCTGTTGCTGTCATCTTCTGTGAGTCCCGACACTTTATCGATGGCAACCGTTGCCGTAATGGCGCTCGGCGTGCCCGCGGAATCGGTAACTGAAATAGTTGGCGTAACCGTTTTCGACAAATCCTCGTTTGTGGTTACGGTAAATGATACGTCTTTTCCTGTAAGAAATGACGTCCACTCAGAAGCGCCGTATGTAGAACTAGGATGTGTAGTCGGGTTGATTTTTATAAGGCTGTCTGCCGCGCCTGAACCTGTATCCACAATAGGAGTTCCGGCACCTGCCGTTGATGAATCACTGATGAGAAAGAGCGGACGCTGTTTAGTGTTCGTAGCCGATAGTGCAGACCATCCAAAACCGTTTACTCCGCCTGCAACTGTATCTGCCTGTTCCTTTACCATTGGCGGAGTGTTGTCATTTGCGATAATTATATTTGAGAACTGTCCTTCATCGCCGTTTTGATTAATCGCAGTTACTCCCATATTTACCGAGAAACCATTGTCGAAGAAACCGAGTGTTCCCGCAATAGCGCCTCTTGAAGTGCTCGTGCTCGTGTTCTTTGATGTAACTGTCGGTATTGGTGTTGTAGCTATTGTATTGAAGGTTCCGATTGCAGTCTGAATTGCACTTAAAGAAACTGGGGTTGTTCCCGTTTTTTCATCTGGGTTGGCTGATTTCGCTCCCGCGCGAACCTGAACGGGAAGTCCGTTGATAAAACCGCCTGTGCTGTGTTCCGCATAAATATTATATGCTCTTGCCGTATCCGTTACAGGAGGCGACCACGAAAGATTGATGGAATCAGACTCGTTGAGAGCATCACCCATTATGGGATTTCCCGAACCGAGGGAAGTCGCTCCCGCAATCGTACCTGCAAGAGTATATCCATTTGCCTGATTATCTGTGGCGGCAAGGTTGTTCTCGTTGTTTGCGTTTTTAGCCGTGCTTTGAACAAGTCCTGTAAGGGTGTCAGTCAATGGCGAATCCTGTGCAAGCGACTGAGGTGTAAGCAGTGCCGGATCTCCATTTGCCGAAAATCTTAACAGGTGCTGCGCGGTAATTTCGTTTATTTCAACAACCCCGCTTGAATCCGTATCCACAGCAGAAGAGCAGGCAGTCAAAGAACCGCAAATCTGCGCAAGGAAATTATCATTTGTTCCGACAGATTTCTGACCATTATAGAAGTTGCTATTTGCATCCCTGAAGGAAGAGAAACCCGTTATTTCGAATATCATCCCTTTTGGAATGGAGTTTACAGGTGTCAGTGTATATGTCGTTTTACCTGAATCCCAACTGCCCGTTGCGGGAACGAGTCCCTTAAAGCCAAGCGTATTGATTATTAACTTGCCGGCATTGGAATCCATCGGTTCAGACCAGGTAAATGTAAAAGGACCAGCCAATTCGCTCGGCGTAAGCGCCTGTCCGGGATTTATGCTCGTGGACGATATATGAGGTGGGTTCAAATCAGGTACGGGCTCGATAGGCAAAAGAGGAATAGGCGTTTCAGGATCAACATCTCCTACATTTGAATCAATCCTCAATATGGTATCTTTCGAACCGACAGTACCTCCAACCGGTGAAGAAGTAGTATATCCGGACAGAGATGCAACAAATGAAAAGCTTCCCAGTTCCGGAACATCAGTAAAGGTGAAACGTCCGTTTGAATTAGTGGTTGCGCTTTCAGTTATGATGTCATGAGTAATAGGAGCGACAGGAGCGATTTTCACAGTTACACCTGATAAGGGCACTCCCGATGCACCGTCAATTACCCTTCCCGTTGCCGTTGCCCCCGGTCTTCTGAGTGAAATGATTCCTGCATCAACTGCAAGATTTGAAACTACAACAGGATTCAAATCTCCTGAGTTTGTAATCGTGCCGTCTCCTATCAATGCATTATAAAAAGGAAAAACGGAACCGTAACTTGTGGCATAACCAGTTGCAATAACTACTATGGTATAAGCATTTGCGCCGGGACCTATTGCAAGACCCGCGCTGTTGTTTCCGCCTAAAACAGGCACATCCGCAAAAAGGAATTCACCCGATGCACCTGTGGTAAATGTTACGGTATCGGCGACACCGTTCCCGTCTTTATCATAAGTTAGATATACTGTTGCGCCTGAAACAGGAGAACCCGTAGCAACTTCCTGCACAATTCCGTGTACGGAACTTCTCAGTGTAACCCTTGCGTTCTGCGCGACACTGTGCGTCAATCCCGCAACGGAAATTGTTGCCGACAGCGGGGTATCGCTGTTATTTGCCGCGGCAGAGTACTGCACGGTACCGTTTCCGCTTCCGCTTGCCCCCGATGTGATGGTCAGCCAGTCGGCACTGCTTTGAGCGGTCCATTGACACCCGGTCGCTGTCTCCACATTAAAGCTGCTTGTTCCGCCCACGAAATCAACAAACTCGTTTGCAGATGATATTTTGTAAGAACAACCTGCCTGATTCACTGTAAGATTTAAAGTGACATTTACCTCTACTGGATTTGCATTGCCGGTAATTGTAATCTTTCCGGTTTGTGTCCCCTGAGAAAGGCCTGCCGTATTGACTGAGACATTCAGCTTGGAAGAACCTTTTCCTTTTTTAACTTTTCCGCTTGAAGGAGATACCGACAACCAGGACGCATCGGAAGATGCCGACCATTTCAAAAACTTGCTTTTTTTCTTTTTGGATTTGGTAACATTTTTTACCTTTACCAATTTGTTGGGAATTGAATCGCCTACATTACCGGAAAAGTTTAAATTCGCAGTATCGACTGAGATGACCGCTCTTTTGCGCTTCTTCCCTTTCTTACGTGCTTCTGCTGAATCATTTCCCATCCACATTGCTACGGAAAATAAAGCTGCCAAAACAAACAGCATCCTATACTTCCTGATTAACGCACTCATACATTTCCTCCCCTTTTAAAAAATTGAAAAACATTTTTAAAATTCCCTCTGACATATGATTGATAAAATTCTATTTAATGATGTATATGTCAAGATAAATATTGCAAAACTGAAACATTTTTCCTAATAAGTGAATATAAAGATTTAGTTTTCAAAAGCTTAGACAACATATTTTTCTCAAAAATAAATGAACAAAAAATTCGGATTATTTATTTTGATTTTTCTTTTTTCACTATCTTTAATTTCACCCAATTTCTCATACCCGCTGGTGATTAACGAAAATAAACCAAGCAAGATTCTAGTGAGGTTTAAACGGGGTATTTCCCCTGAAAAATCATACAGGGCATTAAGAGCCATTATTCCCGAAAAAACCGCAGGGGAAAAAATACTCCGGTTACGGTCAACGGAGATTGAAGTATTAAGTTTTCCCGATGAAAAATCCGCGGAAAGGGCAATTCACAAACTGAAGTCAAGCCCTCTTATTGATATAGCGGAAAAAAATTTCAAAATGAGATTTACCGGAAAAAAAATTACGGTAAACGATCCCGAGTTTTCGCAACAGTGGGGATTGAAAAACAGAGGTCAGGAAATCAACGGACTGACGGGACCCGTATCGGGATTGAAAAAAGCGGACATACATATCAACAATGCCTGGAAAAGAACAACAGGTAAGAGAAAGATCAAAATCGCTCTTATAGATACGGGAATGGACTTTACACATCCGGACTTAAAGGCCAATCTCTGGACAAACAAGGGTGAAGTCGCAGGAAACTTCAAAGACGACGACGGCAACGGATATGTGGACGATATAAACGGTTGGGACTTTGTTAATGACGATAATGACCCGTCGGACGACATTCAGTTTTTTTCCCACGGCACAAATGGTGCCGGAATAATCGCCGCGACAACAAATAATAAGACGGGAATCGCGGGAATTAACCGGAAAGCGCGGCTTATGATACTAAAAATCAGCCCTACACTCGATGAGGCAGTCGAGGCAATCGAGTATGCAATAAATAAAAAAGTGAACATAATCAATGCAAGTTTCGGCGACAATAAAAGCTCGGAGATAATGCGTGCAGCGATAAAGACGGCAAAGAAGAACAACATTCTTTTTGTGGCATCTGTGGATGACAGCTCATACGACAATGACTCAAATCCCTTTTATCCCGCAAGCTACGACCTGCCGAATATTATCTCCGTAACCTCAACAGATATTAATGACGGGCTTTCCTTCTTCGCGGCATACGGGAAAACCTCTGTTCATATAGGCGCCCCGGGAGATGATATAATAACCACCTCATCGGAAAGTCTAACGGGAAAACTCTACGAATATGTTCAGGGGACTTCATTTGCCACTAATTTTGTAACTGGCGTTGCGGCTTTAATCATTTCAGTGAAGCCAAAGATTAAGGTGAAGAAACTCAGAAAAATAATCCTCGAAAACTCCGACAAATTAGATTCCCTCACGGAGAAAACGGCAAGCGGCGGAAGATTAAACGCGGCAAAAGCAGTAAAAGCGACAATAAGAGGAAATTAAAAAGGAAAATCTTTAAAGAGTCTTTCTGCCCATTCTTTTCCGAAGAATGCAGTAGCAGAACCCGCACCGGGGTCACTTCCCCTTATAAAATTTTTTATAATATCCTTTGTATTCGATTAGTTCATTGCAAATCTATTCGTCTTGGATAGGTTCGGCTTCCTTCACGAATTTGAGATAAATATTCAGATAATCGATAAATGCCTCATGCAACTGCGGTTCGTATTTGTGGTCATAATTCAGATCGAATGAAAATCCCGAGTCAAAATACTTCGCCCAGTCGGAAAGTTTGCAAAAACCTTCCCTCAACATTTCTTTGTGGTCATGTTTCATTACAGGCGGCATTTGCAGTTTGTCAGTTCATCAATTGATGATTTCCATTGATATATCTTCTGTTTATATTGAATTCCAGTAATCCCAGGCAACAGGCCATCTGTCCTTGAGCACCATTACCATATATTTATAAATCTCGTAGGTTTGATTTATTTCCTCTTCCTGCTCGGGAATTGTTTCCTTGTTTTTTATCGCTTTCACGATTCGCTCTCCCAAGTCGGTGGCGGATTTCATCACGTTTTTTCTCTCATCGGGGTCGGTCAGCTGTAATTCGACGGCAGAAACGCTTCCCAGGTATCTGAATCCGAAGCAGTGGAGGCTTACATCTTCAAGATAATTTTCAACAACTGCAGGGTCAGACCCTCCTGATGTAACAACAGATGCGGCGTATTTTCCTTTTAACTGCTGGCAGTGAATCAGGAATCCGCAACGGTCAAGAAATGCTTTCATATGTGCTGAAACGCTGAAGATATAATTAGGCGTTGCAAATATTATTCCGTCTGCTTCAAGCATTGCTCTTTTCATTGCAGGAAAATTGTCATTCTGGTGGCACTCACCCTTTGTGTGGCATATCTCAAGACATCCCTTACAGGTTTTTATCGTGTCGTCATTTAATTGAAAAACTTCCGTTTCCGCGCCCGCTTTCTTTGCAGAGCTTAAAACTTCATTTAATAGTGTTCCCGTGTAATGCTTAATTCCCCGCGGGCTTCCCAATATGGCAACCAGTTTCATCCGTCATCCCCGGTTTAAAGAATGAATAGTTAACGCCATTTATTTCCATAAAAAATACAGCTTTCTTTGTGAACACAAATTGTCTCACTGCACTTTGAACATGCCCATTTTTCTTTTTCTTGTCTGGCGAAATCTCGTATGCCGAAATGCTTTATATTCTCAAGATTATCAATCATGCTCATACCATATTTTGTTCTGTAACGCTTGTCCAAATGATTCAGATTTGTGCATGGAAAGCTGTCACAACTTGAGCAGTACTTGATTTTATCTTTCGTTAATTTGTCACAAGTTTTGATTTTACATATGACGCGAGTTTTCGGTTTGAGATCATCGTCTTCTCGACAACCAGGACATGCATTTTTTCTCTGATGAACGCACGGCATAAACGGCAGTTCATCCCACAGGGAGCAATCAAAGTGGATTTAATTGACTTTGCTTTTTTTGAATGACTTGACTCCGCTTTTTTTATGACTCCTATTTTTAACTCTGTATTGTGATTTCTTCTATCATTCTCCAATCATCTGAATTATGGGAAGCATGCCATAAGTCATAATTCTGTTGTAGATTCAGCCAAAGCTCAGGTGTAGTTTTTAATGCCTTTGATAATCTCAGAGCCATATCCGGAGTGATTGAACTATGCTCATTAACAACTTTTGATAATGTTTTTCTTGATACCCCAAGTGTCTCTGCAAGTTCAGAGATAGTTAAAGATAGCGGTTCAATATACTGCCTTTTCAATATTCCACCGGGGTGCGTGGGAGGTCTTTTTCTAATTCTCATTTTGTCATTCTCCTAATGATAATCTAAGTAATCTACATTTTCGGCGTTGCCTTCTTTAAAGCTGAAAACAACTCGCCAATTGCCTGTTACTTTTACAGCCCATAAATCCTTCTTTTTGCCTTTTAACTGATGTAAATCTGAACCCGGATATTTCATGTCCCTAATATCTCGTGCCGCATGAAGTCTGTCTAATATATCAGCCAGTTTTCCTGTATGTTGGGGATTTATACCTTTTTTAACCCCATCATAAAAAAAATCTTCCATCCCTTTATGAACAAAACTTTTAATCATTATTTATTAATGTAACCACCAAGGTTACAATTGTCAACAGTTGTTTTATTAATACAAAATATGTTCTCATTTTACTTTGCACTAAGCGAATGTAAGATGTGGATAGTAGACGAGGAAGCAGGCAGAATGTGCTTGTTCGTTGATTTGCC
>CAZJVM010000024.1:0-36876 GCA_964549305.1 uncultured bacterium | reverse complement strand
CATATTATCTCCTTTTATCTGCTGTCATTGTCCGGCACCGACCGGACAATCCATTTGTTAATTTTTCTGGTTCACCCGGTCAAGCCCGATGATGACAAATAGAGGCATCTAATTATAACGCGATGAGCTTACTTATCCACGCATCACCCACTCACCGTGTCAGCTTTACTCCCTGCCCTTAGCGTGCTCTGTGAGAAATGATTTTTTTCTATTGTGAATGTTTTCTGGATATTCCGGTCAAGCCGGAATATGACGGGAGAGAGGTGCCTGATGATGACGGGAGAGAGGTGCCGGATGATGATCTTATCCCCCTCACCCTAATCCTCTCCCACAGATAAGAGAGGAAGTTTACTGGAAACCGGATGGTGACGCAATAAGGAAGATAGATATCTTCAAGGAGAGTAAGAGATTGAGCGGTTTCTATTTTTTCTTTTAACTCATCTGTAAGCAGTTCTCTTTCTTCAAGAGATTTAAGTACGGCATCGCCACGTTTGTCCAGTTCATCAAGCTGTTCAAGTCTGTCCCCTATTAAGGCAACCTGCACTTCATCGAGACTTCCCGTTGCCTTCTTCCTATAGCGGGCAATAAATGGAACGATTGCGCCTTAACCGATGAGCGCCGCAGTCGCTCTTACATTTTCTTCTTTTACGATAAGCTCATTTACAATTATCTTTATATTCAGTTCGTTCATAGTTTTCCGGAAAAGTTAAAAGAATGCCGGAGGGGGGAATCGAACCCCCATGAGGATGAACCCCGCGGGATTTTGAGTCCCGTGCGTCTACCAGTTTCACCACTCCGGCAGGAATGTAAAAAATACCATTTTATGAAAATGAGAAAATATACTTTAAAGGATGTTGTGTCAAGAGAAGGCGGAATCGTGAAGAACTATTGAGCGGACGAAACAACTTTTTGCAAGACCCCTTTTACGTCATTTATTGTAAAAGGCTTGGTTAGAATGAGGTTTTTAAACCCGTTACCGTTGCCAATTGAATCGAGAGACATTGAATCGCCTGTTATAAAAACAACTTTTTGGGCAAGAGGTTCGTTTATTTCGTTGAGCTTTTCCAAAAACTTCAGACCGTTCATATCGGGCATTCTTACGTCGGAAAAAATCATATCGTAGTTTTTGCGCTTTATCATTTCAAGCGCCTTTATGGCGCTTTCCGTACTGTCCACAGTATGCCCTTCGTCGGAAAGATACAGATTGAGAACATCCCTTATCACTTCTTCATCATCAATTACAAGTACCGTTTTTTTTCTAAATTCGACCTCTTCAACATCACCCTTCTCTATCTTCGCCGCATTCTTCTCACCTGCCGTACCGAAAGGCAGTTTAATTACAAATTGCGTCCCCTTACCCGGCTTACTTCTTACATAAATGTCTCCTCCGTGCTCTTTTATTATCCCGTAGGAAATGCTCAATCCCAGTCCGGTGCCTTCACCCACTTTTTTTGTAGTATAAAATGGGTCGAATATCTTTTGGATTTTCTCAGGCCCGATTCCTATACCCGTATCCGAAACTTCAATCTCGAGAAGGTTATTCTGTTTTTTTGTCGTAATACCAATCTTTTTTTCTCCATTCTCATTCTGTTCCACTGCATATCTGGCATTCTGAAAAAGATTGACAAGTACCTGCTGTATTTTATTCCCGTCGATGAAAGCAAGAGGAAGGCCATCTTCGTATTTTTCTTCTATTGTAATCCCGCTTGAACGCATATCATATGCAGTGAGCGCTATCGTGGTCTTCGCAAGTTCATTCAGGTCTACGCTGTCTTGTTTCGCCTCATATCTGCGGGAAAACATAAGAAGGTTGGAAACGATATTCTGGCATCTCTGCGACTGTTGGTTGATTATCTCAATCTGCTTCGCTATTTCTTCGGGAATATCCTTATCCATAAGGAGATTGGAATAACCAATAATCGCCGTAAGGGGGTTGTTTAGCTCGTGGGCGACACCTGCCGCCATTTCGCCAACAGATGATAGTTTTTCCGACTGAACCAGGGTTTGCTGAAGAACTTTGACTTCCCTCATATCCCTTATTAACCCTAAACTTCCGAATACCTTTCCCTCATAATCTCTGAGCAGTACCGCTTTTATGCTTGTTGGAACAGTTTCACCAGATTTTGTAAGAAGATCTATTTCAAGGCCGCTAATAGAAACTTCATCCTCGAAATGCCTTTCAATGGATTTTTTGAGAAGTCCGTATCCCGCGTCAGGATAGATTTTAAAAAGTTTTTCCCCTATGAGTTCATCTTTAAAATAGCCGAGGAGAGAGTATATATATTCATTTGCGTCAGTGATATTCATATCCTTATCAATAATGACGATGCCGTCTATGAGAGAGGAAAAGATTGTTTTTAGATATTTCTCCGATTCTTCGATTTTCTTTTCCGCCTCTTTACTCTCCGTAATGTCCCTTGCCGCTGCCAGTACACCAGTTTTATTTCCATCGTCATCCACAAGGAAACAGGACGTCCATGACAAAACCCTCTCATTTCCGTCCTTCCTCCTGAACAACTGCACAGAGGTGACATTTGTCTTTTTTCCCGAAAAGAGAAAATCGTAATAATGTTCTTTGACTACGTCACGGGACATTCCGGTCATAAATGACGAGATATCTTTATCGATGGCATTTACTCCGAAAAATTCTGTTCCTCTGTCATTTAGCCAGTTTATTTTCCCTTTCATATCGACGTTCACTATTATATCGGGATATACGCTCAGCAACGCGCTTCTGTATTGCTCGAGTTTTTCAATCTTATGCGCGGCGCTTTCTCCGTGTTTTTTGGCGTAACGCATAAAAAACCAGCCCATAAAGAAAATTATAAAAAGTGAAACTCCCACAATAAAGAGCATTATGGTTCGAAGAATATTGAACGCGTCAATACGGTCTATTTTTTCGATTACCCCCCATTTCAATTCCGGAATATAAGCTGCTGTGCTTATTACACTGCAACCTCTGTAATCTATCCCGTTAAAGACACCATCATTACCCTGAAGCACACTATATGAAGGAGAGTTAACTCCCGTCATAGGTATTACAAGGGTCATCCATCTTCTGCTGTCCGGAATAAGTTTGTTTAGGATGACAAGATTATCGCCCTTTTGCATTACGATTAACTCTTCGAATGATTTACTTCTTGAGGTGTCTAATGAATACAACATTCCGGACAATTCTTTTTCAATATCATAGGTTACTATGAGGACATTGTTTGATATTCCCGTTTCAGTCCCCTTTGAATCTAATGCTGAAAAAAAGGGCAAAACAAAAGAAATATAGGATTTTCTATCTGTCTCATTAAGCTTAACAGGAGCAACCATTACCTTTTTGCTCTCAAGCGCGGCAAGAATTGTTTGCTTCAAATATTTATCGACTTCCCCGGAAACTTCGTCCGTTGAGTCAATGACACTTCCCTCACTTGTTGCCATCATAACGCTTTTACAGGAAATGGATTTTTTGATGTCATTGAGGTAATTTCTGAAACCATTGTGAGGAGATATCCTTGAATTTCTTTGAGCGGAATATTTGCTTACAATAGCAGCATACATATTGCTTTCATTCTTATGATTGAGAATAATCAGGTTGCATTTATCAATTATGTCGTTATACCAATTTTGTATCTGCCGTTTTGTTGCCTTCGTGCCGGAAAACATATACATCTGCCTTCTTTCGCGCGACATTTTTTCGGCATAGTTATAGGCGACAAAGCTAATGGCGGTTACAATTATAATGACAGTTAAAACAACGGGAAAAAAGGGTCCGCTAAAAAAGGAAGGGCGTCTCATTTTATCCGTATCTTTCCTTACCTGAATTTCTTTTTCGCTATTCATTATTTTCTTTGGCAGTGGCTGAAAATAGATTAAAGACAACAACTTTTTATCGAATAAAATCTGTTATTATTTAATAAAAATGCCGTCTCAACAATGAATATTCGGCAAAAATCAAATCTTATTCCGGTATCTTGTAACGGAGAAGGTACGAGGCAAGATTGTCAGGATTATATGCAATAAATTCAATGTGTTGCCTACTTTTGAATTCTTCGGGGATTATTATCGATTTCCTTTCACCTGAATGAATTTTTATCTTTTCTTCATAAAGCGGCAACAGGGAAGGCATCTGATTGTCATCTTTATCCCCGAAGCAAATACTTTTTTGAAATACAAGCCTGTCAAAAATCAGATATGACTTCTTAAATGAGGGATTTTCCTTTATAACCAACTGCATATTTACAATTTTGTCTTCGTGGATATTTGTTTTACCAAGAAAATGATAATTCTCCAAATCCGCCAGATCAATCCCTGAAAGTTTCCTCAGAAGATTGCCGTCGATGAAAAATTCCGCAACTTCTCCTGAATAATTGTCACCTTTATATGAAATTTTTGCAAATATGTCATAACAACCGGAAGACAAGGGAATATCCCTTTCCAAAACTCCCCCTTTGCCGCCTTGTGAAAGAGGATAGACCATTGCCGTATTTCCGTAAAAAAAGGTTTTAAAATAATCTTCTCCCAAATCCCAGTGAGTATAGACATAAAACCACGGGTTGTCATATTCACCGCGTTTCTTGTAAAAGGATTCTGCCTCTATAACGGTATCAGCATCATAAAAGGCGCACATAAGATTGTCGTCCCGGAGACTTCTGTTTGAAATCACGACTTCATCGGGTATTTCCCCCGGTTTTTCGCTTTCAAAAAAAACTTCCGTAAAATCATTTCCTCTCTTTCCAAAAACCGCTGACACATCTATCTTTCTGCCGGTAAAAAGAGAAGGAGTATGGGGCGGATTTGAAAAGGGATAGAAAAGCGCGATAACTTTAGAATTGTCGTAGATGCGGTCAAGATAGGAAGATGAAAGCATCTCTTCGTGCATTCTGGGCGCAAAACCGTTGTGTCTGAGAGACATATCATTATATGTGTAATAAATTCCATCAGCATATTTAAAGCCCGGTATTATAAAATAGGAGAGATTGTTTTTTTCCGATACCGCCGAAATATCTCCCGAAAGAAGTTTTATCCCGTCCGACAGAGCGAGGTTTCGCAAGTCTTTCGTATCCCTGCCTTCAAGCATTCCGAAAGGATTGTTTTCATAAAGGATTCCCCTTGCCTCACCTGATAAAGGCATCTTCTCGATTGCCGAAATATAGGGCATAATGGCAGATGACAGTATATTGACGCGTGAATCAACGCGTTTTATTCCGTCAACGGCAAAGCCCGAAAGAATTAGAATTACTAACAGAGATGCTGTTTTCCCACCAAAATTAAACCCCCTCGATAAAACAAATGATACAAGATAAAAAAAGGTAAAAGTCATCGCAATGTTTACGGTCATTCGCATCACTCCCGATGATGTTGAAACCTCAGTCCTGAAAGGTCCTGCCAAATTTATTGCCATATAAATCCACATTGAAAGCGGAAAAGTTAGAAGAAGAGATTTATTCAACGGTTTATTTTGACCTGACAGAAGGTAATCGAGAAAAACCGCGCTCATGATGCATAGAAAGGGAATGGCAGGAACGAGTATTCTGGGAAAATGATGCCCCGGATTGATGATAAGCAGAAAAATAAAGGATGCGGGAAAGGAAAAAACAATAATGTTTGCAGAAATTTTCTCGCGATTCACAAAAATAAAATAAATAAACATTAAAAATACAGGAAGAAAAATAAACGCGGAATCGAGAAAATGGTGTTCCACATTTTCCCATCTCTCCAGATAGGCATAGTCCTGAGACCTAAGCCAGTCAGGCATTCCGAAATCCCGGAAAAAATACAATCCCAGCTTCCTTATTCTCCAGTAAAGAAGGGGCGTAAAAAAGATTAAGCCGGAAAAAATATAAATCAGAGGATAGCGAAGTGAAATTTCCCTATTGCCCTTCTCCCAAACCTTCGCGGCAACGCTCAACGCGAATACAATTCCCGCGGCAAGAAATGAAAAAATCGAAAAAGTCCTGAACCCGAACGCAACGGGAATGCAAAGTGAGGCACAGACAATAAGGACAATACTGTTTTTTTTCGCGCCAAGATAATAGAGATATGCTGAGAGGATAATTAAAAAAGAAAGCATCATATAGGGTTTTGCCATTATGGAAAAAAGTATATTGAGCGGTGAAAACGCCAGAAAAAAAGTGGCAAAAAGCGCTGTCCGCACATTATATGCTCTTATACAGAAAAACCATATGAGAAAAATCACGCCTATAGATGCCGCGGTGTTTCCAAGTTTTCCCACTAAAATACTTTCACCGAATATTTTTAACAGAAAGGCGTTTAATATTGATGCCGACGGACCTTCAGAGGATATAATTCCCTTCTCGTCGAGCACTCTGGCATTTAAAAGAGCAATGGAACCGTCCGTCTCAAGTAGCGGAGTTGTGAGTGAATAGTAAACTCTTATTCCGGTGGCAACAAGAACAATACTCAAAAAAACAAATATATAAATGTTTCCGCGTTCTTCCATTTATGATTCAGACAGCCATTTTTAGTAAAAACATCAAAAGGACTCCAAGGGTGAGGATTACGAAATTAAGCGCATTGTTTTCAGTATGCGTCTGAGGGATCAGGTCAGAGGCAGAAATATAAAGGAAAAAACCCGAAGCGAATGCAAGCAATGCCCCAACAAAACTCTCTTCTATATTGTTGAAAAAGAGAGAAACTGCCACTGCGCCCACGGGAGTTGCCGCTGAGATAATTATCGAAATCAGAACGACTCTTTTCAAAGATTCCTTTGCGTGAAAAAGAATGCTCGCAATCGCTATGCCGTCGGGAATTTTGTGGGAAAGCACCGCCACAACGGCGAGGAAACCAATTCTTGAGTCAAGTTCAAAGCCCGCGCCGATTGCAATGCCGTCAAACATGGAGTGGATAAAAAGACCTACCACCGCAAGCAGACCGAATTCGTGATGTCTCTCTCCCGAAGGCTCTTCGTCGGAATGTGAATGAAAAAGAAAGAGTGATTCCAGCAGGTAAAAACAGATAAAGCCACCGAGACAATACCAAAGGGCATCTTCATTTATTTCCAATGATTCGGGAAGCAGGTGAATAAAAACAATCCCGAGAAAAATTCCTCCTGAAAGGCTTATCAGCTTTATGGAATTTCTTCTTGCCCATTCCTCCTTCCACAAAAGAAGGAGCATTCCTATAATCGAACCGGCGGCGGCAATCAAACTATAAGAAAAAGCAAGCATCTTCATCTCTTTCTTCTCCTCCCCCTTTAAAAACCTATCACAATTTTAACACATCTATTAAAGAATTGTTGCCCCCTTTTTGCATTTCAAAACCGAACACATCTGCAAACTGCCTGACAATCTCCGATTCTATATCTTTTATCAAAGGAGTGTTATCCTTTAGAAGAGACGCCATCGATGTAACGCCCTTGTCATCGATTCCGCAAGGTTTTATAAAATTGAAATGAGACATATCCGTTTTCACATTAAGGGCAAAGCCGTGATAGCTTATCCACTTTTTTACTGCCATCCCGATTGCGGCAATTTTTTCATTGTCTGCCCAAACGCCCGTAAGCCCGTTGATTCGTTTTGCTTTAATACCGTAACTGCCAACAGTCCTGATTAATACCTCCTCCACATTGCGCACTAAAAGATGAATATCCCTTTTTTTATCAAGATTCAGCACAGGATATCCTACAAGTTGTCCCGGACCGTGGTAAGTAATATCTCCGCCTCTTTCAACGCGATGCACCTTAATTCCCAATCTCTCAAGATATTTTTCATCTGCCAGGAGATTGGTAATTTTCCCGGCGCGCCCGAGAGTTATAACAGGATTATGTTCAAGTAGAAGAAGGACATTATCAGCTTTTCCCGATAATACGTCATCGAATACTTTCTTCTGTATTTCAAGCCCCTTTTCGTAATCTACTCTTGAAAGAAGATAATAGGTACACTGTTCCATTTCGATTACTCTTTCTATTCCTTTCTTTAAAAAGGTTCATCGTTTAAAAAGCAGGAATTGCCGAACATTCCTTTGCCAAGGAGCATTACCTTGAAAACAGTCCCCATTCCTGTTGGGAGAAGCAGATTTTTTATCTTCTGGATCTCGTTATATTTTTTTATATCATTTCCGCCTTCTCCCGCAAGGGCAGAGACAATATCGAGGATTCCCCAGCGAATCAAAAAATTTTGCATTGTCGTAAAATCAAAAACAGAAAACCCTTGTCTTTTTGCCTGAAAAGCAATCTCCGAAAAATTAACCGAAAAGGTAATATCCTGCTCGCCGGGAAAATCATAAGGATTGGCGTTTATCCTGTGTCCGCGGAAACACCTCATCGTACCCTGTGGCACATGTTTGCCGTATAATACCTCAGATTTGTCACCGTAATCGATTATCAGCACAATGCCCTTATCCATTTTGTTCCACAAAACCTTTAAAATATCTTCAAACTGCGGACACACCTCTATCACTGCATCACCTCTTATATGGGAAAACCATCGTAAATATATTTCTTTCAGCTTATGGGGCAAAGGGGCACGGTAAATCTCGCGAAGATTGCCTTGCGAATATTGTACGCAAACTTCCTCCGGAATTGAGTTCTCAATTTTTATTCTTGCAAAGGGAAGAGCATCGAAAAATTCGTTAAAAATCGCCACACCCTTAAAAGGCGCCAAATCCGTAAGAGTCTCGTCTATTGTAACGCTTTGGGACATTGCAAAAAATTTTTTTCTTATTTTTTCAGCTGACAGACAATTTTGTTCCACCGCGCTAAAGGATATGCTCTTTTGCGGATTTCCATTTTCCCCGATTTGAAAAGCAGTGTCGGCAAGCAATGCGCCGTTCCCCGCGCCTGCATCCAGGAGAGTTATTTTTTCATCGCGTTCAAAAAAACGAATAGAGGATTTTATAAAATTCGAAAGGCATTTGCCGAAAGCGGATGTCAAAGTGGGCGCAGTATAAAAATCTTTTTCAATCCCCTCTTTCCCGCCGTATTTTCCGTAGTAGCCGAATTCCGGATGATGTAAAAGGGCATTTACGTATTCCTGAAAAGAAACCTGATTTGTATCCCTGAAAAGAAACTCTAAGAGCGCATTTTTATCAGTCATTTAGCGGCATTGATTATTATATGAAAAATGCTTTAGAAAAGCTTTTGTCAATCTTTGACGGGCCTGTAACCGAGCTTGGATTCCTTCAACGAGGGTCTGTCCTTGAGAATATCGATATTGTAGGTGCGTTCATCATATGAATAAAATGAGCATTCGATTTCACTGCTCATTATGATTGCATCCTCGGGACAGGCATCTACGCAGTAACCGCAGAAAACGCATCGCAGCATATCTATTTCAAAACTCTTCGGTCTCTTTTCTATTGTATTGTCGGAGTCTTCTTCGGCAACAATGGTTATGCATTGCGCGGGGCATATGGTTGCGCACATATAACAGGCAACACACTTTGTAGCCCCGTTTTCTCTTCTGTTAAGAATATGAACCCCTCTGACACGCTCGGAATATTCGCGCTTTTCTTCGGGATACTCAATTGTTGGCCTGTCCTTCCTGAAGACATTGGTAGTAAAGTTTCCTATGGTCACCGCAAGGCCTTTAATGCTTGCAACAACACTCTTTTTATCGACTTCGACTATTTTCGTTTTATTCACTTTTTAAAATCTTCTCTGTTGAATATCATTTAAATGCTTCGCACTCAGAGCGAATTGCCCGTAACACCTCTTTTTCCGATTCATATCTCTTTTCACCGGAAATTTCAAACATCATATCCTGCAATATAGCGCTGTGGCTTTTTGCGTCTCCCTTTCTGTAAAGCGCCTGCTTCACATCCTGTACCCTGCCTGAGTAGTTTGTGAAGGTACCGTTCACTTCAGCATAGGAGGCAGAGGCAAAAACAAAATTAACGGGCAGTTCATCGGGCAGTACAAACATTGAATGAACGATTAAAAGTTCAATGCTTTCAAGGGCATTTTTAAAGGAATCGGACTTTGCCCCTTCAATAAGAAGATGCGGCGACATAAGATAAAGGGCTTTAATGCCCTTGTCCTTTATGAGCGATGCGGCAGTTTCAGGCGTCAGCATTCCTTCCTTCGGCGTATCGATTCCCATCAAAAGCGCGCCCATCGTATTGGGATGCTCATCGCATCTCTTTAAAACATTATCTTCTTTCTTTTCGGCATCCTCTTTTCCTTTTGTTTCTCCAAGATAAAGGTGCGGAGTTTGAAGTGTTTTGGAAAACATTTTCCTGAATAGATACAAATCTTCATTTGTCCCTCCCGGTGATGCTATAGCAAGAATTTTCTCAGGAGAAATTTTTTTCAGGCTTTCCGAAGCTTTTTCTACTGCTTTTTCATAGGCAAGAGGATTATATGCGCCCTTTCCCTTTTCAAGGTGCTGTGAAAGTCTTCCCTCGTTATTGAGAAGTTTGTAGGAAAGCCGGCCCTTATTGCAAATCCAGCTTTTATTCACTTCCTCGTTGTATCGGGGACGTATTCTGTAGGCAATTCCGTCCTTTGACTCGAGGAATATATTACAACCCGTACTGCAGGATGGACATACCGTTTCCTTACTGTCAAGAAACCAAACCCTGCACTTGAATCTGAAATCCCTGCTGGTTATGGCTCCTACGGGACATATATCGACGAGATTTCCCGAATAGGGGTTGTCAACGACATTGTCGTAAAATGTGCCTATTTCCGAATGATTCCCTCTGTTTGAAAAGCCGAATTCTCCCGTACCGGTAACGTGCTGGCAAAACCTTATACAGCGTGAACAAAGAACGCATCTTTCCGTATCGAGCACTATCATATCGCCGAGCTTAAGAGCTTTTCTTTTTCTCACCTTATCGGAGAGAGCAATTCTTGAATCGTGCAGTCCGTATTTCATATAGTAATCCTGGAGAGAACATTCTCCTGCCTGGTCGCATATGGGACAGTCGATAGGATGATTCAGGAGAAGAAACTCGAGTACACCCCTGACCGCTTTGACAACTTTCGGGCTTTTAGTATGGACAACCATTTCATCCTGCGCAACAGTCGCGCAGGAAATCATCAGTTTAGGCATTTTTTCCACTTCAACCTGGCACATTCTGCAGTTTCCCGCCCAGGGCAAGTCCTTATGGTAGCAAAAACGCGGTATTTCTATGCCGTTTCGCTCCGCTACCTGCAGAATGCTTTCCCCTTTTTCAAACTCGAACTCTTTACCGTCAATTGTTATCTTTGGCATAATTCACACACACTACTGTTTCACGACATCGCACTTGCCGTTTTTTATATGATACTCAAGTTCATTTCTGAATTGTTTTATAAAGCTTTGTACGGGCATCACCGCGGCGTCTCCGAGAGGACACACCGTTTTACCGCTTATGTTGTCGCATATATCAGCAAGAAGGTCTATGTCTGAAAGTTTACCTTCTCCGTCAAGTATTCTCTTCAATATTCTGTACATCCAACCTGTGCCTTCCCTGCAGGGAGTACATTGTCCGCAGGACTCGTGCGCGTAGAATTTTGCAAGCACCGTAATTGCCTCGACCATGCAGTCTTCTTCGTCAAATACTATCA
Organism: uncultured bacterium; assembly: GCA_964549305.1. Lineage (GTDB taxonomy): Bacteria > Schekmanbacteria > GWA2-38-11 > GWA2-38-11 > J061 > J061. The sequence continues at coordinate 25,376 of CAZJVM010000024.1, read as the reverse complement.
TTCCGCCCGAACCGAGCATAGACCCTGCCTCGGCGACGGATTCATAATCGAGATTGACCTTGTCAATTTCTTCCGCGCGAAGAACCGGAGTCGAAGACCCTCCCGGTATGACCGCCTTAAGTTTCTTGCCGTCTCTTATTCCGCCGCACTCATTCTCGAGAAATTCCTTCAGGGGAAGACCGAGATTTATCTCGTAAATACCGGGCTTGCTAACCTTACCGCAAACACTGAAGAGTTTCGTCCCCTTGCTCTTCTCCGTTCCTATGGCAGCGTAGGCATCGCCTCCGTTAAGCACAATCCAGGGTACAGACGCAAGCGTTTCCACATTGTTGATTACCGTGGGACAGTCAAAAGCGCCCACTGTCGCCGGAAAGGGAGGTTTAAGGCGGGGATAACCTCGTTTGCCCTCAAGGGATTCGAGCAGTGATGTCTCTTCGCCGCAAACATATGCTCCCGCGCCCCTATGGACAACCACATCGATACTCACACCTTCTTTGCCCATAACATTCGTTCCCAGATACCCCTTTTCCTTCGCTTCGCCTATGGCTTTTTCAAGCATCATAGCGCCTTTGTAAAACTCTCCCCTTATATAGATATATGCCGTTTTCACTTTCAGGGCATAGCTTGACACGGCAATGCCTTCAATCAAAAGATGGGGGTCTTTCTCGATGAGATGCCTATCCTTGAATGTACCCGGTTCGCCTTCATCGGCGTTGCACACAAGATAGACGGGAAGTTTGGTATCTTTTGGAATGAAAGACCACTTCAATCCAGTTGGGAAACCCGCGCCTCCACGGCCTCTCAGTCCCGATTTTTTAACTTCTTCGATTATTGTCGAAGGCTCTGTTGCCAGGGCATTTTCAAGGGCCTTATATCCGCCGCGGGAAATATACGCGTCTATATTCGGCTGATCTTCAAAATCCGTATTTTTAAGAAGTATCTTTTCCATTGCTACCTGTCCAGTTCCCCTGCAATAATATTCAGCCCGCCGAGAACAGCTATCAGGTCCGACAGCATACTCCCTTTGAGCATTTCCGGGAATGCCTGATAAATTGCATAACAGGGAGGCCTGAGTTTAAGTCTGTAGGGGTTCGGCGTACCGTCGCTTACAATGTAAAAACCGAGTTCTCCGTTTGCCGCTTCAGTGAAGGAGTAAATCTCGCCTTCAGGCGGTTCCATTCCGTGCATAACGAGCTTGAAATGATTCATCAGCGCCTCGATGTTTGTATAGACGTCTTTTTTAGGAGGAAGCTCGACTCTCTTGTCACCACAGTTAACAGGCCCCGGCGGCATTTTCTCAAGCTGTTGTTCGATAATCTTTATGCTCTGTTTACATTCTTCCAATCTTACAATGTATCTGTCGTATGTGTCTCCGTTTCTTCCCACGGGAATATCAAAATCAAAATTCTCATAACCGTAATAAGGGTGGTCTTTTCTTACATCGTAATCTATGCCCGTGGCACGAAGGCAAGGTCCCGTCCATCCGTATTCGACAGCGTCCTCCTTGCTTATAACACCCACATCCCTTGTTCTGTTATGGAATATTACATTCTTGTTATTGAGCTTTTCAACATAGTCTATGTATTCCCTGATGGAATCAATAACTTTTCCCGACCTTGCGATAAAATCGTCCGGCACATCGTTGGATAGTCCGCCGATTCTCACATAGCTTGTGGTAAGGCGTGACCCGCAGCAGGATTCGAGCAATTCATAGACATCCTCTCTCGGTTTGAAGAAATACCAGAAATTGGTAAGCGCGCCAAGGTCAACGAGATTTGCCCCGAGGCACACGAAGTGATCCATTATCCGTGAAAATTCCGAAAGAATTATTCTTATGGCTATGGTGCGGGGGGTAACTTCTATTCCCATTAACTTTTCCACTGCCATTGCGTAGCCCACGTTATTCATAAAGGCGGAGCAATAATTCAACCTGTCAGTATATGGAATAGCAGTGCTGTAATTGTGAGTTTCGCACATCTTCTCGAAACAGCGGTGAAGATATCCTATTTCCGCCTCGGCATCTTCGATTATCTCTCCGTTAAGAAGTGCCTGTATTCTGAAGGTACCGTGCATTGCGGGATGTGAAGGGCCTATGTTTACAACGTATCTGTCCGCGCCCACATCTCTGAATTCCTCCTTAAGGTACTCCTTGACCTGCATATTTTTAGTTCTTTGTCCCGCATCAAAATCCTTGCGAAGAGGATGTCCCACAAACCAGTCGTGGCAGAGAATCCTCGATAGATTGGGATGCCCCTTAAAACGTATGCCAAACATATCATATGCTTCCCTCTCAAACCAGTTTGCGCCTTTCCATATGCTTGTGACGGAATCAACTTCGGCGTCGCTTTCGCTGAGAGGCACCTTGAGGCGAACTCTTTTTTTATGAGCCAATGAATAGATATGATAAACGGTTTCGAAGCGCTCTTCTCTTTTTCCGAGATAATCAACCCCGCACACATCAAGGAGCATTTTATAATCAAGAGAGGAGTCGTTTTTAAGAGTATCGCAGACGGGAAGCAATTGTTCCCTGTTTAAAACAAGTGTGAGATTGCCGTAAGTATCGTCAACAGAGCGAATGGCACCGGGATGTTTCTCTTTGATTCTTTCTACTGTATTATTATCCTCGAGCATTTTTCACAGAATCCTTTTCAACAATCTTTTGTATCATCATAATTCCATGAATCAGATTTTCCGGCGTGGGAGGACATCCCGCCACAAAAACATCAACGGGTACAATTTCCTTGATACTTTGCACAACGTGATATGCCCTGTAAAAACCTCCGGAAGAAGCACAGGCGCCCATTGAAAGCACCCATTTCGGTTCAGGCATCTGATCATATATCTTTTTGAGAACAGGCGCCATTTTATCGGTAATCGTTCCCGCGACAATAAGAAGGTCTGCCTGTCTGGGAGAAAAACGGACGACTTCCGCGCCGAAACGCGACAAGTCATAATGTGCCGAAACAACTGACATAAATTCTATGGCACAGCAGGCAGTCCCGAAAGGAAGAGGCCAAAGAGACCCTTTTCTCGCCCAGTTTACAAGAGCGTCAACTTTTGTCGTCAGCCAATTACCCGGAATATATTCTTCAATGCCCATTTTTTTTACACTCTCAAGTTATGCTCTCATAAATGAACTAAAACCATATTGCAAGAAAAAATTGGACTTGTGTAAAGACAAAAAAACCAGGATTATTTTGTAAACTAACAGAGAAATAAAACAAGAACTGCCGGCTGAATAAAAAATTAACAGATATTTTTATTAAAACTCAAATTATCTGTAATAAATTTACTACATATGCTATCCAATGAATAGTTTTCAAAAATCTATTTTAGACATATGTGACTTCTTATAAATTCCGGCTAAATCAATTCATTCTTTCTGAATACCGCAATGGTTTCTTCAATCTCCTTTGAAATTCCATTTTCACCATCAACAATAAATCGACTTCGAATAATTTCTTCAATTTTCTCCGCGTTTAATCCTTTATAGGCAAGTGTGAGAATTTCAAAGGCAGTTTTATTTAAAAAATGTGTTTTGTCTTTTAATTTGTCGTGAAGAACGGTTTCGCCGGGAAGTTTATCGTTAATGGAGAAGCGGTCATCATTATAAATATTTTTGTTCATCATCTCCTCCCCCCAAAGGAAATTTTATATCGCTTACGTAAACTAATAAATAGGCTCAAATGTCAACAGTTATATTTTTTCTTATACTTTCCCGAGAGTTTTTTTCCCGCGATTCCAGTTAACGGGACAAAGCTCGCCTGTCTGAAGCGCTTCCAAAACTCTCAATATCTCGCTCACATTTCGACCCACGCTTAAATCGTGGACAACTTTATATCTCAGTTTGCCCTCGGGATCGATTATAAAAAGTCCTCTGACTGCAATCCCCTCATCTTCGAGAAGCACACCGTAACGACGGCTTACTTCGTGGTTATTGTCGCTTAAAAGGGGATACTTCAATCCTTTCAAATCCCTCTCAATCCAGGCAAGATGAGAAAACTTACTGTCTGTACTCGCGCCAAAGACTTCCGCTTTAAGAGCTTTGAATTTTTCGTAGTGTTTACTGAACTCTGTAATTTCCGTAGGACAAATAAAGGTAAAATCCAAAGGATAGAAAAAAAGAACTACCCATTTCCCCTTGTACTTCTTCAAGCTGTAGGATTTGAATTTTCCCTTATGCACTCCCTCAAGAGTGAATTCAGGCGCCATTTCTCTTACATTTGCGCTCACAATTCATCCTCCCCTCTTTTAAAAAAAATTATGAACTCCTATGTAGAAAAATACATATTTTGTTTCTTTCTTCAACCTTAAATATTAAGGATTTGGAATTATCGGTGGAAGGTTTGCGTAAAGTTACTTTTCCCAGTCATCCTTCACGATACTGTAACGCCCGGGAAACTCTGCCTCATATCTGAGATAGTCCGGAATCGGATAACGGATTCCTGCTTTGTGCGTCGCTTCAAGACCTCTTGCTATCTTCTCTGCCATTGAATAAGGAATGGCAAACGCCATTTCATTATCCTGAGTCTGCGCAAAAACCCTGTCTCCGTAACAGGGAAGTATAACCTGACATCTTCCCGTATTCATTGTTTCGATGACAATGTCAGCACAGTCAATCCTGCCGCTGAATCTCGAAGAGAGATACCCTCCTTCCTCATAAAGGGATGCAACGAGAAGGCGCATAACCTGAGCGGAATTCCCGTAAACGCAGACAACATCAGGCGTGTATTTCCCGGAAGAAAGGGGAGATACCAGTATTCTGTCATACTTTCCGTATTCAAATTTTGGAGAGTCCTTTTCACTCTTTTCCCCTTCCTTCTCGCTTGCCGTATACATTCCGGCACAGGCTTTCCCGCTGTAATAACTGTCCCCCGCCCTTTCAAAACCGAAAACTACTCGCGTTATGGGACAATTGATATCCTCGTTTCCCATTGCAAGAGACCATCCGTATCGCCTTGCCATGGAAATCCCCTGACAAACGGCAATGCGTTTTTCAAGGTCTTTTCGGGGACGCTTTACCTTAGGGGGCAAAGCACTGTTCTTTTCGAGCATCTTTACCGCAAGGGGAAATGATTGCGGCCTGATATAAAAATTTAATTTCTCACTGAATTCGCGCAGGTCCATAGCATTCGTTACTATAAAAATTAAGGGCAGTCAGTTTGCGTTTATTCTTCTATTTCTGAAGGTTTGCAGAGAAGAGCCTCCTTATCTGAAACCCTGCCGCAGTTTCCGCACACATATTTAAGCTCAGTGACCTTCGGTTTACAGATGTGTCTTTTGTCCGTCGATGCCCTACCGCAATATTCGCAGGTGTAGTTTTCCTTCTTTTCCAAATCCTCGGGATTGCACAGATGGCTTACTTCCGCGCTTATTTTCCCGCAGGTTTTACACGTATAGGTCGTTGAATCTTTTTCTTCCGGCATAGCTTATCCCCCTTTTTAAAATTAATAATTACCTCAGGTTCTGTCCGCCGTCAACTGCAATGACTTCCCCCGTAATGAAATCAGAAGCGGTAAAAAGATAGGATACCGCCTTCGCGATATCCTCAAACTTTCCTGTTTTCTTAAGAGGAATCCTTTTTACGATTCTCTCCCTTATGTCATCGCTGTAATTATCGGGAAGAGTTATCATTCCCGGCGCGATTGCATTGACTTGAATTTCAGGCGCAAGGGCAACGGCAAGACAGCGCGTAAGCATTATCAATCCTGCTTTTGAGGAGCAATAAGCGACCGAGCGAGGCCACGGTCTCATCCCGCCGAGAGATGCGATATTAACTATCTTCCCGCCTCCCTGTGCTTTCATATGGCGCGCCGCAGCCTGCGAGCAGAAAAAAGGACCTGTCAGATTTGTTGCAAGTGCGTCAAACCACATCTTCCTGTCCGTTTTATCAATATCAGCGGATTGGAAAAAACCGGCATTATTTACCAAAAAATCTATTGCTCCCAATCCGCGCGCAGCAGATTCAATAAAATTTTCAGCCTCTGAAGTCTTTCTTATGTCAACCTTGAGAGAAATCGCCTTAACGCCGAAAGTCTGAATTTCTTTAACTGTCGCTTCGGCCTCCCTGAAGGAGGTATGATATCCGACAGCAACATCTGCGCCGAGGCGTGCAAGCTCGAGAGAAATAATTCTGCCCATATTCCGGGCACCTCCCGTAATGACCGCTTTCCTGCCTTTTAGCGCTGTATCCTTCATCAAGCTATTTGTCCTTTAAAAAAATCTCTTCAACTTCTTTTTCGCTTAAAACTTTCTCTTCCCTTATTATCTCGGCTACAGGCCTTTTCTCCCTTTGAGCTCTCTTTACAATCTCCGATGCCCTGCCATAACCGATTCTCGTGTTAAGCGCCGTCGCCACTCCCGCGCTTCTTTCGGCAAACCTTCTGCATATTTCAGGATTTGCCGTTACTCCTTCTACACATTTTTCCCTTAGCATCTTAATACTGTTTCTTAAAATTTTTAGCGATGTGGTAATATTGAATGCAATGAGAGGCATCATTACATTGAGTTCAAGCTGTCCTGCCTGTCCGGCAAAAGCAATCGCCGTATCGTTTCCAATTACCTGGAAACAGACCATATTAAGGGCTTCCGCGGCAACAGGATTGACTTTGCCGGGCATTATTGATGAACCGGGCTGAAGCTCGGGAAGGTTTATTTCCTTTAATCCCGTGGAAGGCCCTGATGAAAGAAGGCGAAGGTCGTTGCAGATTCTTGTAAGGTCAACGGAAAAATTCCTTAAAACTCCGGAAAGCTCTAAAAGGGGCGCCATGCTTTGCATTGCCTCAAAAAGGTTTTTTGACGCCTTGAGGCGCAATCCCGTTTCTTTACTCAGATATTTTATAACAAGCCTCAGATATCCCTTTACGGTATTTATTCCGCTTCCGGAGGCGGTTCCTCCTATTCCCACTTCCTTCAATGAAGGCAGTGTGTCCGATATATTTCTTTTCCATCTTTCGGCATTTGCGGCATAAGCTCCGAACTCGTTCCCAAGGGTCATGGGAACGGCATCCTGAAGATGTGTCCTTGCGGATTTTATGACTTTTGCAAATTCCTTTTCTTTCTTTCTGAAACTTTTTGCCAGCAAAGCAGTTTCTTTTATAAGCCCGTCGGCAAGAAGGTGTGAGGAAATTCTCATAGCAGTGGGCATTACATCATTTGTCGATTGCCCGTAATTCACATGGTCATTGGGATGTATAGGAGAGTATTTTCCTTTTTTCCCGCCTAAAATCACATTTGCTCTGTTTGCTATTACCTCGTTAACATTCATATGAGAGGATGTGCCTGCGCCTGCCTGATAGGCATCGATCACAAATTCGTCATCGAGTTTTCCTTCAGTGATTTCCTTTGCTGCCTTTATGATTGCATTGCCTCTTTTTTTACTTATTGCGCCAAGCTCGCTGTTAGCTCTTGCGGCGGCGATTTTTACTGCCGCAACGGCATAAATCACCTCAATGGGAAATCTGAAATCGCTGAGCGGAAAATTTTCCACCGCGCGATGAGTTTGGATTCCGTAATAAACCGTTGCGGGGATACTCTTTTCACCGAGAGAATCCTTCTCCTGCCTTACTTTCCCTTTTATTTTCCCCTTATCTTTTGAAGGCATTATTTTCCTCCCGCTTCAAGACGTGCAAGCAGATAGGTGAGGTCGGAAAGTCTGTTGACATATTTCAGAAGCAACGGGCTCACTCCCTCCTCCTTTTCCGAAAGTTCCACAATTCTCCTCTCGGCGCGCCTTATTATAGTCCTTGCAACATGAAGAAGTGAGGAAGAAAGGTTTTCTCCGGGCATTATGAAGGAAGGGGGCAGTTTCAACTCTTTCTCAAGTTCTTTTATCCACAATTCCACCTGCGAAATTTCATCTTCGGAAATGGCTTTTTTAATCGTATCACGCTTTGAGGGCGCAGTTGCAAGCTCAGTGCAAAGAGGAAATAATGTGGACTGCACATAAGTCAACATCTCTTTTGTTTTAGCTTTTTCAGCTATACTTTTTGCCGCGCCCAGATAAGCCCCGTATTCATCCACGGTGCCGTATGCTTCCGGCCTCAGACTGTATTTTTTTACTCTTTCCCCGCTGTAAAGGCTTGTTGTCCCTTTGTCCCCGGTGCCTGTGGAAATTGACATATGCCCGCTCCTTCAGGAATATTTTATTTTTACGCCTAAAATTTTTTCCATATGATTTAACGCAAATTCGTGCGCCTTTTTATTAAAAGACATTACACAGTTTGCGGGAATAACAACTTCATAATCTCTTGAGCGAAGGTCCGATGATGTGTACATAACGCATATATCAGTGCATACACCTGCAACCGTTATGATTTCATTACAAGCTACATTCTCCTTCAATATACTATCAAGGGGGGAATTGTAAAATCCACTGAAACGGGTTTTAGGCACATCGACTCCTCCCTTCCAGTATTCCTTCAACTCGGGAATGACTTCGCACTCGCTCGAACCTTTGATACAGTGCTTCGGAAAAACGCGGAATTCCGGATCCTTTTCGTTATGTTCGTCGCGAAGAAAAATGAACGTCTCCTTTCCTTTTCTTTCACAGAGAAGGTTTCTGACCGGTTCGATTATCTTTCTGGATTCGCTTCCGCAAAAAAGGGGATTGCCTTTTTCAAGAAATCCCCTAAGCATATCTATAACTATTATAGCCATTAGTTTTAGGGGACTTTGCGCTCTGTTTAAATAAATTCAACAAGCCACATTTCCGGTTCTTCAAGAAATTCCTTCACTTTTTTCAGAAACTGCACAGCAGGAACTCCGTCAACAACCCTGTGGTCAAAGGAGAGGCAAAGATTCGTCATCCATCTCTTTGTAATCTCTCCGTTAACAACAACCGGCCTTTCCATAATTTTGTGGATGCCGAGTATTGCAACTTCGGGAAAATTTATTATCGGTGTTGACGCGATAGCGCCGTAACCTCCCGCGTTGGTTATGGTAAAAGTGCCTTCGTGGACATCCTGAAGCGACAGTTTGTCTCCTCTCGCTTTTCTTGCGAGCACTTCAAGTTCCAAAGCGATTTCTTTTACGCTCTTCTTATCTGCAGAGTGGATTACAGGGACAATTAACCCTCTTTCCGTGGAAACGGCAATGCCTATGTTATAATACTTCTTAACCTTGATTTCATCATTAACGAGTGATGAATTTAAAATAGGAAATTCCTTCAGCGCAAAAACCACCGATTTAATGAAAAAGGGCATATAGGTAAGGTGAATTCCGTGTTTCTTGTTTATTTCGTCAGACCTTTTCCTGAGAAAATTGACCCATCCCGTCATATCCGCTTCATCCCAGGTGGTAACGTGTGGCGCTTCCTTTTTGCTTTTCAGCATCTGGCGGGCAATCGCCTTTCTTACGGCTGACAGGGGAACGATTTCCTCCTCCTTTTTGCCCTTCTCAACGGAAACTTTTTTGACCACTCCCGCCCAGAATTCAGGATTGAGGTCGAGGATTTCATCATCTACTATACCTTCCGCTTTCTTCTCCACATAGGCAAGTATGTCATCTCTCGTAACACGACCTCCCGCGCCTGTACCCTGAATCCCTTCAGGGTCGATTCCGTATTCTCTGGCAAGTCTTCTTACCACTGGAGAATATCGCTTTTTACCGGATATTTCCTTTTTTACCTTTTCCGCCGCAAGAGTGGGTTCTTCAAGGATTTTCGAAGGTTTTTCCCCTTTATCCTCTTCACTTTCTACCGGTTTTTCTTCCTCCTCGCCGGCAATTTCTTCTCCCTCGCGGGCAATCACTCCAAGCTTCGTGCCCACATCCACGGTTTCGCCTTCTTTTACTACTATCTTGATGAGAGTCCCGCTTTCAGGACAGGGGACTTCAATGTTCACTTTGTCGGTATTGATTTCAAGGAGAGGTTCATCGCGAACTACCTTTTCTCCCTCCTCTTTAAACCACTTTGATATAGTTCCCTCTACAACGCTTTCACCGAGCTGAGGCATAATCACGGAAACAGGCATATTCAAATCTCCTTTTAAAACCTGTCTTACTTAATATGCTGCGAGCTTTCTCACTGCATCCTCTATTTTCTTGGGATTCACCATGAAGAAATCTTCCATAGGAGGAGCAAAGGGCACTGCAGGCACGTCGGGACCCGCAAGCCTCATAACAGGAGCATCGAGGTATTCAAAGGCCTCTTCGGCAATTATTGCCGACAATTCTCCGCCCACACCTCCTGTTTTGTTCGCTTCGTGAACAATAAGCGCTTTCCCCGTTTTCTTCACAGACTCAAGAATGGTTTCCCTGTCAATTGGAAGAAGCGTCCTTAAATCTATAACTTCTACACTGATGTCGTCTTTGGCAAGAACTTTCGCCGCTTCGAGAGCGTAGTTGACCGGAAGGCTGTAGGTAATAATACTTACATTATCTCCTTCAAGTTTTACATCGGCTTTTCCTATGGGCACAATGAAATCATCATCGGGAATATCCTGCTTGATACTGCGGTAAAGCTTTTTGTGCTCGAAATAAATAATCGGATTTTCATCTCGTATCGCCGCTTTAAGCAGACCCTTAGCATCATAGGGAGTCGCGGGAGAAAGAACTTTCAAGCCGGGCTGGTCAACAAACCAGGCTTCATTGCTTTGCGAATGATAAAGCCCGCCGCCTATTCCTCCACCGCAACATATTCTGAAAACAACGGGGCACTTATAGGCCCCGCCTGACCTGTATCTTAGTTTCGCCGCCTGCTGAATAATCTGGTCCATTGCGGGAGTTACAAAATCGGCAAACTGAATTTCAGGAACCGCTTTAAGCCCCACAAGAGTCGCTCCAATAGATGCTCCCGCAATAAGCGATTCAGACAAGGGACTGTCAAGCACCCGCAATTCTCCGAATTGTTCCTGAAGACCTTTCGTCGCCTTGAAAACCCCGCCGTACGCGCCAATGTCCTCGCCCATCATAAAAAGCTTGTCATCGCGCTCCATTTCTTCCCGAAGGGCTTCCGTTATGGCTTCTATATATGATACCTTATGCACTATCAGTCCCCCTCATAGTATAGGTCTTCAAGGGCTTCTTCCGCCTGAGGGAAGGGGCTGTTTTCAGCATAATCAACTGCTTCCTTTATCTCTGCCCTGATCCTCTCATGAATATCGCTTATTTCTTCCTTTGTTATCAGTTTGTTCTTGAGCAAATATTTTTCAAAAGCGGGAATCGGATCCCGTTTTTTCCATTTCTCCACTTCCTCCTGGGCCCTGTAGTTTGCAGGGTCGATCTCGGAATGCCCGTACCACCTGTATGTCCTGCACTCAATAAATGTGGGACCGCCGCCCTCTCTGGCTTTATCTATAGCTTCCTTGCAAGTTTTAAGGACAAGCATCACATCATTCCCGTCTATGGATACGCCGGGGAAACCGTACGCTTTCGCGCGGTCCGACAAATCGGTAAGCGCTGTCTGAAGCCGCAAAGGCACTGATTCCGCCCAAAGATTGTTCTGGCAGACAAACACAATTGGAAGTTTATGGACTCCCGCAAAATTCAGGGACTCGTGAAAACATCCTCTGCTTGTCGCTCCGTCTCCGAAAAAACTTACGGCAACGTTTTTCTTTCCGAGAAGCTTGAAGCCGTAAGCGGCACCTGTACCGAGCACGATTTGTCCGGCAACTGTACTTGCAGGAGTTATTACGTTGAGAGGCGCGTAACCGTAATGACAGGGATGGGATTTACCCTTGTCAGGACTTGTCTTTCTGGCGTAAATCTGCGCCATTATTACTTTTGGAGGAACTTTTTTCCCTATATTAGCGCCAAGCTCACGATGCGACGGGGCGACTATGTCCTCTTCCCCAAGAAGAAATGTAGGCACCACTGTAGTCGCTTCCTGCCCCACTCCGGAAAAATACGTTCCCCCGAAACGGGCCTGTTTGAAAAGTTTTCTCGACTCCTCGTCAAAATCCCTGGTGAGTTTCAGATAATAATAAAGGTCCTTAAGTTTTTCACTTTCAATTACGGTATCGATGGCAATCACCTCCGTAAAATATGACTTAATGTTTAAGGCCCGGCGTGAATAAGGCCGGAAAAATCCTCGTTTTCAGCCCATTTGGGATGACGCTTCAATATTTTAAGTTCTTCCTCAAGCATTATCTGATGAGCTTTTTCAAATGTGGAAAGGTATTCGAACATAAATCTTCCGCTCTGGTCTTTTATAAGTTTCGCGTAATTTCTATAGAAACGGAATGCGGCTTTTTCCTTCTTTATTGCGTATTCTATTATTTCGGTAATTTTGGCTTTGTCGACATCGATATCCGGTTTTGCTTTAGGCGATGTTCTCTTTCCGGAAATTTTTTCTCCCGATTCGCGCTCATATATTCCTGCAAGCATCTTCCGATGCTCTGCCTCCTCTTTTGAAAGAGCGCGCAGCCTTTTTCTGATTATTGGATTTTTGACTCTTGACGCAAGTTTCCTGTAAAGGGAAGCGGACTCCTTCTCCCTCTCTATGGCAATTGTCAAAACTTCAAGAGCGGTAAGAGATTTCTTCACTTATTCAATCTCCTCAAAATTAGAAACCTAAACACAAATCTCAGGAAACTTCCTCGAATTTATCACCGGGTGCTCCGCACCTTGGACATTCCTCCGGCGGCTCTTCGCCCGTGTGGACATAACCGCAAACTGAACATCTCCACTTTTTCATTTTTTGTCTCGCTTAATCTTGTTTATCCTTCAGGTTGACAGGCATCAACGGGGCATACTTCGGCACAGGTTCCGCATTCAGTACACTTTGCCGGGTCTATCACGAATACAGGGTCACCTTCGCTGATTGCGTTCTCCGGGCAGGAATCAACACAAGTTCCGCAAGCAATACATTCATCGATTATCTTGTACGACATATCATACCTCCTTCTCTCATTAAGTAAGTGTATTTTTAATCCAAAGAGCTTAATTGTTTTTCATACTCATTAAGCAATTTTTCCAAATCGTTTTTATGTTCCATCTCAAGTCCCGCAAGCGTTTTGAAAAGGGAATTCAGCTCTTCAAAATGTTCCGCTTTGGATTTATTGATATAGAAAAGCGCGGACTCTTCTTCTCTTGAAAGCGCTTCCTTTATTGCCGCAATCATAACTTCCAGTTTTTCTTTTTTTTCCGGAGACATTTGATCAGCAATATAAAAAAATACGAATTATTTCTTTCCCTTTTGCGGGAAAATTTTTTTTTAAAAACCTTACAATGATTTTAACTATTAATTATTTATGTCAAGGAAATAAATTTATTTCAAAAATTCTAAATTATATTAAATATTTTCTGTTATTTTTTTACAACATCATTCTCGAGGTCTGCAATAATTTTATTTTTCACATCCTGAAGTTTCTCTTCAAGCAAGATTCCCGCCGCCTGTATATGCCCTCCTCCATTGTATTTTGACGCGAAACGATTGACATCAAAGCTGTTTTTAGACCTCAGGCTAACCTTGACTTTGCCGTCATCACGTTCGAGAAAAAGAAGATAAATTTCAATATCCCCGATAAAACCAAGCTGGTCTATAAATCCGTCTGTTTCCTCGTATTTTATATTTTCCCTGCTTCTCATTTCAAGGGTCACTTCCGACCAGACAATTCTTCCTGAGCAGGCTGATTTAATATTTTTCAACACTTCGCCTAAAAGGCGCATGCGCCCTTCACTTTTCTGCTCGTATATTCTCCCGTAGACATAGTCAGGAGAAACTCCCCTCTCTATCATTTCGGAACAAATCTTATGAACAACCGGAGTAGTATTTTTATATTTGAAAGCTCCCGTGTCGGTTAGCACTGCCGTATAAATTCCAAGCGCGGAAACCTCGTCCAGTTCAAGTCCCATAGAATTTGATATTCTGTAAACAAGCTCTCCTGTTGAACTTGCCGAAGAATCGATATAATTCAAATCGGCAAATCCGGAATTTGCAACATGGTGGTCTATACATACCTTCGTCGATTTGCAGCGGGAAATTGCCTCTGTCATTCTTCCAAGGCGTTCTACATTGCTGATATCGAGAACAACAATCAGGTCATCTTCCGACAACTCAAAGTTATCATCATAAATATTGAAAGCTGCATACTCAGAAAGGAACTCATAGTTTCCGGGAACAGGATCGCTGTTTAAAATTATCGCATCTCTTCCCAGATTGCTAATCAGTTTCCAAAGGGCAAGTTCAGAACCCAATCCGTCACCGTCGGGATTCATATGAGTGGTAACTATAATTCTTTTAGAAGAATCAATCTCTTCCCTGAAGCGGGCAAAAAAATCTTCTTTTTTTTTCATAGCAGTTTTAAAAACAAACGACAGGATGTTGCTTGTCCAAGTATAAGGGAAAAGCAGGCAATATGTATAAAAACCGGAGTTTATCAGCCACCTTCAAAAATCGGCCTCTCCTTTTTTGAAAACCATTCGGAGGGGTTTGATAAATATTCAAATGTTTCCTCAAGGACTTTATAGTGCTTTGACTCCTCTGCGGACAATCTTGCATAAAATTGCTTTTCAAACTCATTGTCGGATTCCTCTTCGTGCTGCTTATAAAACTTGTATCCCTTGCTCTCGAGGTCCATTGCAAACTTAATCGCCTTTATATCATCCGCATCCGCTTCCGCGTTTTTATCCATTTCCTTTTGAGCTTCCTTGAAAATTGAATCAAATCCCGAATGAATAACTTTGTCGCCCTTTCCGGGTTTGTCAACCTCGGGCCAATTGTCATCCTTTTCAAGGGAATCCCATATTTTTTTTATCATTGTTATATGCCCGTGTTCTTCTTTTGCAAGTGAATCAAAAATTACTTTGCCCAGTCTGTTTTTACAGTTTTTGGCTGACTTCTGATAAAAGTCATACCCGTCTAATTCTGTCTGGTATGCAATTTTCAAGGCTTCTATCTTGTTTTTCATAGCTTAGTCTCCTTATAAAACTACCACCTATCCATTATTTTTTTTCCGATTAACTGCCTGAAGTATTTGTCTTCGTCGGCAATGTAAACGGAACCCTCACCGAGAATATTCTTCGCGCAAAGTTCACCCTGCGCCGAAGCACTGCTCCAACCAAAATTAATTTTATTGATATCCTTATTGATATCATAAACCTGCGCCACATCTCCTGCAGCAAAAATATTCGATACCGATGAACGCAGTTCTTCACTTACAACAATTCCCCTTTCCAACGAAATGCCGCTATCATTCAAAAAATCGACATTAGGTTCATAATTGTCCGACGAAATAACCATATTGCACTGTATGTTTTTTCCGTTTTTAGTCACAACCTCGAGCACCTCTGCGCTCATGGCGTTAACATCGCTCATCTCGTCACCGAGAATCAGCTCAATTCCGTTTTCTTTAATCTTTGCGCAGAGACCGTCGTTATCCACTTCTCCTTCGTAACCCGGCATAACTTCTTTTCCACGTGATATGTATACAAGAGCAGCGTTGCTTTTCCTCAATCCTCTTGCAAGCTCCACACCTGTATATCCGTTTCCCGATATTACAATCTTTTTTGCCGTCTCAGTTTTTTTCCTTATCTTCATTGCGTCTACGCAGTCGGAAAGAATATCAATGTTTCCCCGTGCGTGGGAAAGTGCCGAAGGTATCCTTGACGATGCTCCTGTTGCCACAAGAAGATAGTTGTAGTCAATCTCTTCACCCGACGAGAGTTTTACCTTATTGTTACCGGAATCCACGCTGTTTACCCTTTTCCCGGTTATAACTTTTACATTCTCGTACTTAATATTGTTTTCGTGAAAAAGAGCTGATTCGGAAACTTCACCGGAGATAAATTCAACCAAAGCCGGCTTTATGTAAAAAGGATTTTTCTCGGAAGAAATTATTACTATTTCCGAAGCGGAATCGTTTCCTGCCAGAGTTTTAGCCGCGCTTACTGCGGCGGGACCTGCGCCAACAATTACATATTTCATTTTCTAACTCACCTCATCTAAAAATTCCTGTTTCAAGTTATCCATATACAATAAAAAACTAACTGTTGTAAAAAGATATTTCAAAGATATTTATCTTAATTTCTGAAACTTTTCTCCTCGGCAATAATTTTCAGCATCTCTATCATTAGACGGACACCGCTGCCGGTGGCGCCCCTTTGCAGATAATCGTGTTTCCCTTCATTCCAGCAGGTGCCTGCGATATCAAGGTGTATCCAGGGCATTTTTTCCTCTACGAACTCTTTCAGAAATATTCCCCCTATTATGGTTCCTGCCGAACCTTTGCCTATATTTTTTATGTCAGCAATTTCGCTTTTGATGTCTTCCTTATAATCATCCCACAATGGGAACTCCCATACCCTTTCACCGGACATTTCAGATGATGTTTTTAATATTTCGATAAACTTCCTGTTATTTCCCATCATTCCGATTGCGCAGTTTCCCAGAGCTACTATACATGCCCCCGTCAATGTGGCGATGTCGATAATGGCATCGGGTTTGAAGCGATGGGCATAACTTATAGCGTCTGCAAGCACAAGGCGACCTTCGGCATCGGTATTTTGTATTTCTATGGTCTTGCCTGACAGGGATTTGACCACATCGCCCGGTTTAGTCGCGTTCCCCCCGGGCATATTCTCCGTAGCAGGTATAATTGACACAACCTTCACGGGAAGTTTCAGTCTTGCGCATCCGGCAATAGCGCCTATTACCGCTGCGCCTCCGCCCATATCATATTTCATTTGATGCATTCCCTTTGACGGTTTGATTGATATGCCGCCGCTGTCAAAGGTAATCCCTTTTCCCACGAGCGCCACGCAAGGCACTTTCCCTTTTTTCGCAGGCGTATATTCAAGTACTATGATCTTTGCGGGCTCTTTGCTTCCCTTCGTAACAGAAATAAAGGAATCCATTCCCATTTTCACAGCTTCTTTTTCTGATATGATTCTGCATTTTATTCCTGCGCGCGATGAGGTTTTTTTTGCTCTCTGAGCGATAATTGAAGGTGTCATCAGGTTTGCGGGAGATGCAACCATTTCTCTTGTATAATTAACTTCTTCGCAAATCTTCAGCGCGTCGGAAACACCCTTCTTTACTTCTTTTTCAACCTCCTTTGATTCCAAAACTATTCCGACTTCATCTATTTCATTATGCGGTTTTTTCGAAGTTTGAAGTAAATATTCAAAGGACGAAAGCATAAATCCTTCGGTAATTCCCCTGCCCAAAAGATATGGCGCCAGTATTTTTTCAACTTCCGGCAATATTAAAAGAGAAACTTTTTTTATCTTCCTTTGGGACACCTTTAAAAAAGTGACTCCTGAAGCTTTGCGAAACGTATCTGTTTCAACTTCCTTTTCAGGTCCTACTCCCACAAGAAGAATTTTTATTAGAGATTTTTTGCCCGGCAGGTTGAAAAAAAGAGTCTCTCCCTGTTTTCCCTGAAAATCTTCGGCAGAAACGCTTTTTGAAATACCACCTCCTGAAATTTTGTCAATTTCCGACAGATATCCGCTTATTATCTTTTTTCTTTCGGGAACGAATATCACTGCGCATTCCGATGTCTCTCCGTCTTTTCTTTTAACACCCGTCTTAAATTTCATTACAATTTATTCTCCGCTTCGGTTTATAAGATGAAAATAATTTACGGAATCCTATCATAATTTGTTTTTAAAGACAAAGAAACCCTTCAAGGTTATCATTCTGGCAGAAAATGACAGGTTTGCTGCGATAAAGAGAATGAATATCAGTCGTTAAAGAAGAGTTTGAGTTCTTTTATCTGGCCGTTTTTCCTGAGTTTTCTTATTGCTTCCTCTTCAATCTGTCTTATTCTTTCTCTCGAAAGGTTGAAATCATCGCCAATCTCTTCAAGAGTATGGTTTACGCCGAAATCAATTCCGTAGCGCATTCTTAGAATCCTTTCCTCTCTCGGAGAAAGACTTTTAAGTACGTTTCTAAGTCTTTCCTTAAGCACGCTTTTCGACGTTTCCACTTCAGGCATTTCAGCATTTGGATTTTCCACAAGGTTGACAAGTGATGTTTCATTGTCATCATCTTCGATTGTTTCATCAAGGGAAACCGGCTCTTTTTGAATTTTAAGAACACTTCTTACAAAATCAGATTCCATTCCCACCTTTTGCGCCATTTCATTAATTGAAGGCTGTCTTTCGAGATTTTGCGACATTGTCCTGAATGCCCATTTCAGCTTCCTGATTTTGTCAACAATGTGCACCGGTATTCTTATAGTTTTGCCCTGCGCCATTATTGCTTTCATAATTGTCTGCTGAATCCACCAATGCGCATAACTGCAGAATTTTATGCCTCTTCTGTAATCGTATTTGTCTATTGCCGTAATAAGTCCTATATTGCCTTCCTGTACCAGGTCAAGAAGCTGTAATCCGCGGTTTTGAAATTTCTTTGAAATACTTACAACAAACCTCAGGTTAGCTTTTACGATATTCTTTTTTAAACTTCTGTAAGAGTTCAAAGAGTGTCTCAATTTTTGCACCGTATTGCGCATTTCTTCTTTATCAATAACAGATGCATACAACTCAATCTTATGAGATATTTTAGAATTTATTCCCAGCTTTACACTGAGCTTTTGCTTTAATCCTTTTTTAGATTTTAAAATTATAGAAAACATATCAATGATGTCCTGCGCCATTTTTTCAATCTGTGAAAAACTGAAAGGAACTTTGGAAAGCAGTTTCACGATTTCACCGTGATATTTTTTTCTGTTGGCAGCAAGTAATTTGCTGCTTCTTGAACCATTTTTCGCACCGGCAAATTTTTCCGTAGATGAGAGAAGCTTATCTTCAAACTTCGCAACCATAGAAACAACGCCGAGAAACATTTCAGTTTTTGCAGTTACATCTGCAAGATAAATATCGTCAAAGGGGCTTACTTCGAGTACTTCCTTTATTTTAAGGCTTCCTTCATTAATCTGCTCAGACAAATCCACTATTTCAGGAAAAGAAAATTCTGAATTTATAACTATCGAACCGATTTGCGATTTCAGCTTTTCAAGCTCCTTGAAACTTTCAACTTCCTCTTCTCTTGAAAGGTAAGAATGGTGCTTTATATCACCGTAGTAGGAGTCGAGAATATTAACATCGTAAGAATACTTTTCATTTTTCTTTTTTGTACTTTCAGACAAAAAAACATGAGAAAGCTCTTTCCTGGTAACATCTTTTTCAGAAACTTCTAAATTACTCAGTAATGATTCTTTTTCATTTATTTCCAATAATTTTTGATTTTTCATTTTTCACCCATTCCATAATTTAAAATTAATAATCATAATTTCAATATAACCTATTACGTAAACGTAATATTTTTATTGAAAAAAAATCCTTTAACTAAAAAAGGATGAATACAGATCAGATGAACTTCTCCTTTTTTCCGTATAATTACAATCACTGCATTGTTCCGGATTAATTTCATTTTCACATTCAATACATTCTTCCACCAATTTAGTCGCTGTTTCAAGGTTGCGTTTTATATTCTTGAATTTTCTGATATTATTCTCAACTTCCGCTATTTTAATTAAAAGCTGTCCTTGTATTTTCTCTGCCGCTACACCACCTATTCTGTTGTTTTTCCGTATGTTAAGTAACTCTTTTATATCAGTGAGATTCATATTGAGATCTTTCAGCATCTGAATAGTGATCAGCTTTTTATGGTCTTCGTCATTATAGCATCTGACACCACCCCCCGTCCTTCCCGAAGGCATAAGAATTCCCTCTTCTTCATAGTATCTGAGCGTCCTTATGGTCGTATTAGCTTTTCTCGCAATTTCACCTATTTTCATCATCTTCTCCTTTTAAACCAAAATATAACGTTAACGTAAATTGTCAAATGTTTTTTTTAAAAAAATTGTAAAAAATATATGGAAAAAATTAGTCTTGAAAATGTGGAAGGATTTTATTCAAAAAAAATAGTTAGTTATCCGATTTTTTCAGGAAAATGCTATTCTTGAATTGTTGGGAAATAAATAAAAAAGCAGGTACCGCAGTCGGTTTCACTGGAAACTTCAATTTCGCCTTCGTGCTGCCTTATTATTCCGTAACTCACCGACAACCCCAAACCCGTCCCTGCGCCGGGGCGTTTGGTAGTAAAAAAAGGATCAAATATTTTCGTGAGATACCCTTTTTCAATGCCCTCTCCCGTATCCGCTATGACAACATAAACATATTCGGTCTTATCATTCTTGGAAGTCACATTGCCTGTCATTAAGGTAAGAACTCCTCCCTCGGGCATTGCCTGGCACGCATTGATTATAAAATTCGTAAAAACCTGCTCGAGCTGAAAGGAATTACCGCGGATTTTACATATTTCTTCCTTCATACTTTTTTCTACCTGAATATTATTGAGAAGCACGTTGCTTCCGATTACATCAATTGTATCGTTAAGTATCTGATTAAGGTCGACTGTGTCCATTTTAAAGACATCGTTTCCTCTGGAAAATTTAAGGAGATTCTGAATGATGTGCTTGCTCTTCTGTGCTTCGTGTTCTATTTTCCCCAGTCTTTCAATAAAAAGAGGCATCTCTTCCGGACTTAAACCTTCTTCATTTTTTTCATTCATTTTTTTAATTAGATACTGGCTGTAACCTACGATGCCCGCAAGTGGATTGTTTATTTCGTGCGCTATTCCTGCCGCAAGTTGTCCAAGTGCCGCAAGCTTGTTTGACTGTAAAACCTGATATTCGAGCATTTTTCTTTCTCTCAAATCCCTGCACACACCTATGCTTCCCGCAATATTTCCCGCATCATCATAAAAATAGCTCATCGTCCACTCAACTGGAACAATCTCCGTACTCTTATTTATGATTGCTGATTCCCACGGAGAAACAACACCGTTTGTCATCAACTGCTCAACCATTTTTGCGCCTTCCACAAAATATTTTTCTTCACCGGGAATAAAATCCATCGGTTTTTTTTCTGACATTTCCTCCCGGGTATATCCGAATATTTTTTCTGTGGCGGAGTTTATTACGGAAATATACCCTCTTGCGTCTGTTATGACTATGCCATCAACACAAGCTTCTATAATCTTGTCGATATAAGGAGCATAGGAATTCGCTTCGGAAGAAATATCCTGTATATCACCAACGGTATTGTCATAATTTAAATAGCAGACATAAAACTTGGAGTTGTTGGCTGTTATGATTGATACGGTGACAATGAAGGACAATTTGGTACCGTCCGATTTCTTCAGTATGAGTTTTTTTAATCTCTTTCTTTCCTTTTCGTTTTTAAATTTTTTATCTATGAAATCATCGTCATCGTCATAATCACTGATATTCTCTATGATGGGGTTACAGACACCGGAGACAATATCGCTTCGCGTATATCCCAGAATTTCCGTAATCTGATCGCTTAAATCCACCATTTTAAAACCTTCATTGACTTCCTGAAAAATTAAAAGGGGAAATTTTGAATTTTCCTTTAGCGTGGAAAAAATATCCTTTGAAGCGTCTTTGAATTTATTTCTTATAAAGCGCATTCGCAACATATCGTTGTCAGCATATAGTGAACTGGCAAATCGCTCTTTTTTCTTTTTTTCCGAATTGCTTTTTGGCATTTAATTATTCTTTAAATAAAAAATCCTGCAAACAAAACTTTTTGCGTTTTCCGGAGATATTTTTTTCGACTTATTAAACCGAAAAACTTAAAATTTTTTTGTAATATATTTGCAATTGTTCTTTTTTATTACTTAATATAAAAAAACTCCGTTTTTTAAGTATCTTTTATAAGGAGATAAAACATGGACATCCTAAAAATACTTCCGCTTTACCTTTCAAGATTCCTTCTCTCGGCCATTTTTCTAATATCGGGCATTATGAAAATCTTCGATATGGAAGGCACATTAAAATATATGGAGTCAAAGGGAATGCCATTTGCAATGTTTTTTCTACTCTGCGCAATTATTCTTGAGCTTTCGGGAGGGATTCTGTTGCTCTCCGGTAAGTTCGCAAAATCAGGGGCAAGGATTTTAATACTTTTCTTAATTCCTACAACTTTTATATTCCATACCGATTTTGCCCAGAGGATGCAGGTTATTCAGTTTTTGAAAAATTCGGCAATAATCGGAGGTCTTTTTGCCGTCCTTACAAGGGAAGATATCACGTAAAAAGAAGAAAAATGTATCAATAAAATCCTTTCAAAAGTTAATTATTTAATTTATTAGCCCTTTCAAATTCAAAAATTTTTTTTATTGGAGTTTTTATGAAATATGGAGAGAAAAAAATAAGCGAATCAAAACTTGAAAGATGGGATAATCCGAATCCTGAAAAAGCGTATAACATTTCCATACAATCCGACGAATTCACATGCCTGTGCCCCCGTTCCGGTTATCCTGATTTTGCCGCAATCAAAGTAAATTATATTCCGCTCAAATACATTGTAGAGTTGAAATCCTTCAAGCTTTATCTCAACAAATACCGCAATGAATATATATCGCACGAAAAAGCGGCAAACCTCATATATGACGACATCAATAAACTTCTAAAACCGAATTATCTCGAAGTTGTTGCCGAATTCAATCCCCGCGGGAATGTAAAAACGACAATAAGAATAACAACCGACGACAGAAAGAAAGGCAGAAAAAAAAGATGAATCTCAAACTTTATCAAATGTCCTCTTGTCCCTACTGCATCAAAGTCTTCGATGCGATAGACGCCCTTGATATTAAGGATAAAATCGAATTTCTTGACATATCCGATGACAAAAACAGAAACGACCTTATTTCTCTTACGGGCGATTATCAGGTACCCTGTCTCGTTATCGATGAGAAACCAATGCTTGAATCCGATGACATAATCACGTTTCTAAATAAAAGTTTTCCAGAATAAAAAACGCTTAAGTCGTCTATTCTCCGAAAAGCGATTTCTGTTGCATATTTATTTTTAATTTATTAATGATGTGATGATATTTTAACATCGACTAAATAACCAGAGGGGGGCATTAAATGACTAAACTCGAAGGTCAGACATTACCTGATGAAACACAAAAAGAAATGTTAATTGATTCCAATGCAATTAAATTCAGTGAATTATTTTTAGGGCTTACGGAGGCATACGGCAAAGAAGAAGGGGCAAAAATGTATGAAGAGATTTATGAAGCCCGTTTTAAAAAAGGACAGTCCGCCGAAACACCTCCTCTTGAAGAAATCATAAAGAAAGAACTTTCCATATTTCCCGCACTCGGCTGGAAACTATGGGCGGAGAAAAAGGAAGAAAACGGACAGGACGTGTGGTATGAGCACCTTGACTACTGCCCCTATCTGGCCGCAACGAGAAAGCGCAAATTCCCCGACCCCTGCCCCATACTCTGCGACTTTGATGCAAAGTTCGGAGAAAAGTACGGACTTGGAAAATGGAACAGGATAAAACACGTGCCTTCAGGCGACAGCGAATGCTGTTTCAAAATCACGCCTTTGAAATAAAAGCATCTATTTCTGCGCTTCAAGTTCACTGACTGAATATACCGGTTCAAGACAGGAACGGTTTTTACAATAGTACAGGGCAAAATCCCTTTTATCGGGACATCGCTTGCCTTTCAGCAAAGGATACATTTCTTCCTTTGCGCTATTGCCGTCATCGATAACTCCCCAAAGAAAACGGGTTAAACCGGTAAAGGAGTATATTTTTTTTACAATCTTCCTGTATTTCTCTTTTTCCCTTACTGCGACAACCACTTCATCTTGCCTGCAAAAATAATCGAAAATGCCGTTTAAAAAAGCAGGATAACCGTGGAACATTTGTTGAAGTGACCCTGAAAAGGATTTCAAAAGCATTTCAGCTTTTTTTATATCATCTTCATTTTCCGTAATATGCCATAATTCAATAAGGCATTTAAACATTATTGAATTACCCGACGGAATCGGATTATCAAAAGAAGACTTGCTTCGAACGAGGAGGTCGGGATTTTCCACGGAATTAAAAAAACCTCCGTTCCGAGAATCTCCGAAAAGGGAAAGCGTTTTTTCCTTTAATTCCAGTGCCGCTCTAATCCATTCTAAATCAAGTGTTGCTCTGTAAAGATAAATGAAAGCTTCCGTCACTGCCCCATAATCAACGAGAAAAGCATCCTGAAACCCCTTGCCTTCACGGTAAAATCTGAAAAGTTTCCCTTCTTCTCTGAATTGTGAACAAAAAAACTCTCCTGCGCGCAGTGCGATTTCAACATACTCCTCTTCGCCGCTAATTAAAAAAGCTTCGGCAAATGCACTAATCATCAAGCCATTCCAGGCGGTTACACACTTATCATCCGTAGAAGGCCTGATTCTTTTTGTTCGTTCCCTGTAAAGAACTTCCTTCCAGCGGACTAATTGTTCTTCCAATGATTTTTCAGACATTCCGGTTTTTTTTGACAAATTTTTAATATCGTCTTTTAAAAAAATGATATTTCTGCCCGTCTCAAAATTTCCGTGATCTTCCACACCGAATATTTTACAAAAGTTGTCGGAATCGTCTTTTTCCAAAAGTTTTTCTATCTCATTTTTCTCCCACGTATAATATTTTCCTTCCTCTCCTTCGCTGTCGGCATCGAGAGACGAATAAAATATTCCTTCACGGGACATCATTTCACTTTTTACAAATTTCAGGATTTCTTCACCTGTTTTGAGAAACGAGGGGTCTTCTGAAATCTGGTAAGCCCGGAAATAAAGAGGCGCAAGCAACGCATTATCATAAAGCATCTTTTCAAAATGGGGCGCAAACCACTGCGCATCAACGGAATAACGGTGAAATCCCCCTCCTATGTGGTCTCGAATTCCCCCTTCAGCCATTTTTTTCAGCGTAAACAAGACCATTTGAAGAACTCCGTTCTCATTCGTTTTCTCGTACATTTTAAGCAGAAAAAGCAGTTCGTGATATCTCGGAAATTTTGGCGCCGAACCAAAACCGCCTTGAAATCCGTCAAAAGATGATTTTAGATATTCACAATAATCATTAAGAATTTTTTCACTTATAACATCTTCCGATTTAGACGGTGCTGTGATTTTATCCAACTCACTCATAACATTTTTACAAATGTCATTTACCGCATCCCTGTTTTTTACATAATTCACCGCAACGGCGAGAAGCACTTTTTTAAAACCCGGCATACCCTGCCTGTCTTCAGGTGGAAAATAAGTTCCTCCGTAAAAAGGAACAAGCTCAGGCGTGAGAAATGCCGTAAGCGGCCAGCCACCGCTTCCCGTCATCATTTGCACAGCATTCATATATACCTCATCGAGGTCCGGCCTTTCCTCGCGGTCAACTTTGATATTTATAAATTTATCGTTCATCAGTTTAGCTATCTCTTCGTTCTCAAAGGACTCTCTCTCCATAACATGACACCAATGGCAGGCGGAATAACCAATGCTCAGAAGAATCGGTTTGTCCTCTTCTTTTGCCCTTTCAATCGCTTCGTCGCACCAGGGATACCAGTCAACGGGGTTTTCGCCGTGTTGTCGAAGATAGGGACTTTGTTCTTTTGAAAGACGATTCATTTTA
>CAZJVM010000023.1:26047-36907 GCA_964549305.1 uncultured bacterium | reverse complement strand
TCAAACCCATACCACTTTGTGAGTTTCTCAACGGGAACTCTTTGCCTCTGAAAGAGGTTCAGGTTTTTCGTGTTATCGGGATATCCAACTGCAACTGCGGCGATTATCTCCTTGCCGGCGGAAAGTTTCAGGGCGGAAGCTATGTCGTCGGCGCAAATAAGGGGAATGCCGAGCCAGCAGGTCCCGAGGCCTTTTGACGACGCGGCGATTAGAAAGTTTTCCACTGCCGCGGCAACGCTCAGAAGACATTGATTGTCACAATCCTTATAGCTTAAAAAAAATACCGCGCAAGGTGCGTGGAAGAAGGCGAGACTATTTTGAAAAATCGTCGCTCCGTCAACTCCGTCCTTCCCGGAAGCTTCGGCAATCGCTGTAAATATTTCCTCCTGCCTTATCCGGTTTTCTTCAGGCACTTCCGGAAAGGATTTTTCACCCTGCATTTTTTGGGCAAAATTTGCGGATATATCATCGGATATTTTCGTCAATTCATCTCCTGTAACAACTGCAAATTCCCATGGTTGCTGATTAGTGGCGCTTGGCGCCCATATTGCTGCCTCGAGACATTCGCTAATAATGTCGCGGTCTAAGGGTTTGTCAAGAAACGCCCTAATACTCCTTCGTGATTTGATAATATTCGTAATGTTCATAACCTTTAATATCCGTGTTTTTTTGTGGGAAATTTTTTCTCTTTAATATCCTTTTTGAATCTCGTGACGGCTTTGATAATATCCCTCTTCATATTGGCGTATTGTTTGAGAAAGCGCGGTTTGAAGGTGTCGTCGAATCCGAGAAGATCGTATATTACAAGTACCTGACCGTCACAATGGGGACCGGCACCTATTCCTATTGTAGGGATGGAAACGCTTTCAGTAATTTTCTTTGCCAGAAGTGTCGGAACTTTTTCAAGAACAACTGCAAATGCGCCTGCCTCTTCGAGAATTTTGGCATCCTTTAAAATCCTTTGCTCATCCTCTTCCTTTTTACCCTGCACGCCGTAACCGCCGATGCGATGCACTGCCTGAGGCATAAGGCCGATATGGGACATAACTGGAATGCCCGCCTGAGTAAGTTTTCTTACCGTTTGCGCGCATTCTCCTCCTCCTTCGAGTTTAACTGCCTCAGCGCCTGCTTCTTTCAGAAAACGTGAAGCGTTCGTAAGAGCGGTTTCAGAGTTCAACTGATAGGACATAAAAGGCATATCTACAACGAGAAGGGCATTTTTTCTTCCCCGCGATACCGCTTTGGTGTGATGAAGCATATCCTCCATAGTTACTGGAATGGTATTTTCATAGCCGAGAATTACATTCCCTAAACTGTCGCCTACAAGTATTACCTCTATTTCCGCTTCATCGATAAGGCGGGCAAACTGATAATCATAGGCGGTAAGCATGGAGATTTTTTCATTTCTTTTTTTCATCTCCTTAAGGGTCTTAATTCTTATCTTGGCATTTGCCATAATATCTTCCGAAAAGGTTTGACTACGTTATTCTTTGGTGACCTTTTTACTATCTTTACACTTTGTAAGCAAGTAACTAATATTTTTTTTCTCTTCGGGATGGAACAAGTCGGGCGCTATTTCGCAAAGAGGTATCAGAGCAAAACGTCTTCCACACATTTTTGGGTGGGGTATTTTAAGCGAATCGCTTTCAATGATTTTATTTTCGTAGATGAGAATATCAATATCCATTGTTCTGTCCGCGACTTTCCCTTTTTCGCGCTTTCTTCCAAAGCCGTTTTCAATTTTCTGTAATGCCTTCAAAAGCTGAAAAGGGGATAACAGGGATTCGATTTCAACCGCGCAGTTTAGAAACCAGTTATCGCTCTTCATTTCAGATGGTTCGGTGAGATATAACGATGACACGGCTTTAACTGAGATGTGGGGCAGTTTATCCATTATGTCTATGGCATCGCGCAAGTTTTTATGCCTGTTACCGAGATTGGAACCAAGACTCAGATAAATCTTTGCCATATTTATAATTTGAGACTTTCAAACCTCTCACAGGCTTCGCGAAGCCTTTCACTGCCGCTTGTAAGGGCAATGCGAAAATAACCCTCACCGTGTTTTCCGAAACCTACGCCGGGTGTTGCCACTATTGCCGATTCTTCAAGAAGTTTTGCCGAGAAGGATTTTGAGTCATAGTTTGCCGGACATTTAACCCACATGTAAAAAGTTGCCTTTGTAGGGACTATTTCAAATCCGAGTTTTGAAAGCCCTGATTCCATTATTTTTCTTCGTTCGCCGTAAACGGCGCTCATTGCCTCTATATCCTTTTCTCCGTTTTCAAGGGCTTCTATTGCGGCATACTGCACTGCCTGAAACACGCCTGAATCGACATTTGTCTTAATCCTGGAAAAACCATTTATGAGTTTCTCTCCGCCTACGGCAAAACCGACTCTCCATCCGGTCATATTGTAGGTTTTGGACATGGAATGAAGTTCGATTGAAACGCCCCTGGCACCTTCGGCATTGAAAATGGAAGGAGCTTTATATCCGTCAAAGGACATTTCAGAATATGCCGCATCGTGGCAAATAATAATATTGTTTTTGTATGCAAACTCAACTGCCTTGTTGTAAAAATCAATATCGGCTGTAACCGATGTGGGATTGTTTGGATAATTTAAAAACATAAGCCTGGCTTTGTGGAGTACGTCGCCGGGGATGGATTCCAAATCGGGAAGGAAGTTATTTTCCGCCACAAGAGGCATTATGTAAGGCTGGCCTCCGCTGAATATAGTGCTTGAAAAATAAACCGGGTAGCCGGGATTGGGAATAAGCACGATATCGCCCGGATTTATAAATGCAAAGGGAAGATTTGCCACCGCTTCCTTAGCGCCTATTAATGAAATTACTTCACTTTGAGGATTGAAATCGGCGCCGAAACGCTTTTTTATCCATTTTGCGCAGGACTCCCTGAAATTCAACATTCCCACATATGAGGGATATCTGTGATTTGCCGGATTTTCGGATTCTTTTTTCATTGCTTCTATAATGTGAGCGGGAGTAGGGGTGTCGGGGTCGCCGATACCCAGGTCGATAACATCTTTGCCTCTTGATATTGCTTCGGCTTTCAGTCTGTCAAGTTCGGCAAAAAGATAGGGCGGAAGCATATCCAGCCGTTCCGATAATTTAAGTTCAAGTTCCCTCTTCATAATTTCTTTTTTCTCCCTGATTTCTCTGAATTATTTTTTTTTAGAAGCGCTTTTGACTTTTAAAATTCTTATTAATTGAAAAAATATTTTAAGGATAGTAAATAAGAGCTATTTTTTTGTCAAATCTTACTTGAAGATAACAATATCAAAAGAGAAGAAATAATTGACTTTATAAACATTTTGACAATCAGAGGCAGGAAAAATTAATGGATGAAATCAGAACAAGGTTTGCGCCAAGTCCCACGGGGCATTTGCATATAGGCGGAGTCAGGACAGCGCTTTTTAACTGGTTATACGCGAAAAAAAACAAAGGCAAGTTTATATTGCGAATCGAAGACACGGACAGGGAAAGGTCAAAACAGGAATTCACCGATTCCATATTGGATTCTCTGGATTGGCTCGGATTGAATTGGGATGAAGGCCCTTTTTATCAGAGCAAAAGGGGTGATATTTACAAGGAAACAATCAAAAAACTTCTCGACTCGGGAAAGGCATACAGGTGCATATGCACAAAGGAAGAGCTTGATGAAAGAAGGAAACAGGCGCAGAAGGAAGGAAGGCCTCCCGCTTATGACAGAAGCTGCAGAGACAAACAATATGGAGAAGACTGCGGGAAGCCCTTTACAATAAGGTTTGCAATGCCCGCTGAAGGGGAAACCGTTGTAAATGACCTTATCCGGGGAGATGTGGTTTTCGGGAACAAACAGCTCGACGATCTTATAATCGCCAGGCCGGACGGTTCGCCTACATACAATCTTGTCGTGGTTGTTGACGATGCCGGTATGAATATCAACCACGTAATACGCGGTGAAGACCACCTCGCAAACACGCCGAAACAAATTCAGATATTCGAAGCGCTCGGATACAAAACTCCGGTTTTTGCTCATCTTCCGCTCATTCTGGGCACAGACAGGGCGAGATTGAGCAAACGGCACGGCGCCACATCGGCGGAGGAATACAGAAGGCAGGGATATCTTCCGGAAGGGCTGATAAATTACCTCGTACGATTGGGGTGGTCATACGGAGACAAGGAAATATTCACCATAGATGAAATGATTGAATACTTTGATATTTCAAGCGTTTCAAAAGCTGCGGGAGTGTTTAATCCGAAAAAGCTTTTGTGGATGAATGCAACCTACATCAGAGATATGGAAGACGGCGTACTGTTGGGAAAGGCATTTCCCTTTTTAAAAGAAAAAGGATATGATACAAAAGAAATGGAAGATAATGAGCGTATGCTGAAAATAACTGCATTGCTCAAGACAAGAAGCAGAACGCTTGTGGAGTTTGCCGAAAGCGTAAATTATTTTTTCACCAACGACATAGAATACAACGAAAAAGATATTGATAAGTGGATAACTCCCGATGTCAAAGGATTTCTCAAAAAACTTCTTGAATATGTTTCCGCGAGGGAAAGATTGGAGAAAAACGACCTCGAAAATTATCTTAGAAAAGAATGCGACGAAGCAAAGATTAAAATGGCAAAAATTGCTCAACCGGTAAGAATTGCACTGACAGGGCAGACGGTGAGTCCCGGATTGTTTGAAATAATGGAAATAATAGGCAGGGAATCGGTTGAAAAAAGACTAAAAAGACTTATCGAATATACTTCTTAAAAGGGAGACAGAATCTTGGTTAAAGCGATAAAAAAGAGAAAAGAGATAGAAAAGGATGATTACATTCCTCTGCCGGAAAAGATTTATGGACAAATAATCGAAAATATCAAATCAATTTCCATAGGGGTAGGGGCAATAATATTGATATCAGCGCTTATATGGGGTTTGTCATATTCAAGCGAAAAGCGTTCCGAAGAGGCATCTGAGGCATTCTCCAGAGCCGTAAACGCCTATTGGCAGCAGGTGCAGGAATTAAATTCACAAAGCGCACCGGAGAATATCGCCACAGGGAAAGCGATACCGGATTTCGCAGGCTCAAAAGGGCTTCTTGCAAAGGTTTCAACGCAATACAAGAACACAGTCTATGGTAAATGGTCAGAGCTTTATCTCGGGAATTGTTTCAGATATGAAGGAAATCTACCTGAAGCGGAAAAACATTATCTTTCGTTCATCGGAAAATACGGGAAATCAGATCTCCTTTTACTGCAGGCATATCAAAAACTTACCGTAACGCTTGTCGATGAGGAAAAATATGAAGATGTTCTGAAATATTCAAATGATTATATCGGGAAAAGCGGTTCAATGGTTGTCGATGAATTTCTCTACAGGATAGGAGTTTGTCACGAAAAAATGAATGACCTCGCCAAGGCGCAAACCTATTTCAAGAGAGTCATTGATGAATATCCCGAATCGCCGTACAACGCATCGGCAATGGATAAGTTTGAGGAAATCAATATTCGTAAAAGACAGGGATTATAATGGAAATCTTAGAGTCAAGAGATTATCAGGTTCAACTCCCAAATTTTGAAGGACCTATGGACCTTTTGCTCTACCTCATTAAAAAAAATGAAATCGATCTGTACGATATCCCCATTGCTTTCATTCTCGATGAGTATATGAAATATGTGGATATGATGAAAGTGCTCAATCTGAATACGATTGGCGAATTTCTTGTCCTTGCCGCTCATCTTCTTTACATCAAGTCGAGAATGCTCATCCCCGCAGTGAAGGACGAAGAGGGTGAAATGGAAGACCCAAGAGGCAATCTCGTGCAAAAGCTTCTTGAATACGAACAGTTCAAAGATGCCGCGACTGTTCTTTTAAACCGCGAATCATATTACAGAGAGCAGTACGAAAGGTCAAATCCTTCCGAAGGATTCGAGAAAACCGAGGAAGTTCTTCTAAATACTTCCGTTTTTGATTTAATTAAGGCATTTGAAGGAATATTGAAAAGGACTTCTGATTCCGAGGTGAAGGAAATTCTTGTTTCGCGAATAACGATAAACGATAAAATATCCCAAATAATGGAAACTCTCGAGGCAAAGGAAAGGGTTACTCTGGAAAATATTTTTACCGAAATGCGGGAAAAAATAGAAATGGTGGTAACTTTTCTCGCCCTCCTCGAGTTGATAAGGCTTAAGCTCGTAAGAATAGAACAGGAAAGCAATTTCAGCGAAATTATGATAATCCAAAACTGACAACGGTTTATCAACAGGAAATTAAATGAAAAAAGAAAACTGCGCAAAAACGGTGATTTTTATTGCGTCACTACTTTTATTCGCTGTAACAGGTGTGCGCGGAGAAACTTCCGATACGTATCTTGACAGGATTGAAAAGGAATACGCCAACGTTAAATCCATTACGGCAAAGTGTACTCAAAATTTTTATAACAAAACGATGGACAAGAATTTCACATTTAACGGCACAATGTACATCAGGAGACCCGATAAATTCAGATGGGAGATTACCGACCCGGATGAGCAGTTAATAGTTATTGACGGAAATAACCTCTGGATTTATACGAAGGAAAATAATCAGGTTATAAAGGAGAATTCCGGTAAAAAGGGAAGGGCTAAACTCGCTCTTTTGCTTCTTGCCGACATAAGCGAACTGAAGAAGAATTTTAAAATTATAGTTGATAAGGACGAGGGGAAATCCCTTGAATTAGCGTTGACACCCAATGAAACCCTCTCTGATGTAAAGAGTGCAAAACTCATTGTGGAGAAGAGCAGATACAGAATCACTGATATAGAGATTATCGATGCATATGATAACCGTTCCGTTTATTCTTTCAGGGATACGGTTTTTAACGGCGCAATTCCCGATTCAAAATTTAAATACATTCCCCCTGAAGGAGTTGAAGTCATTGATTCATCGTCTATCTGATTACCGGGATATATTCAACACTGACGGATTTCCTGACTTTTGCAAAAAGAAATAAAGAAGATATTGATAATACTATTCAACATTTAAGAGAGATAAGGAGAATATGGAAAATTTTTTTTCGTATATAATCGCAATGACGGTCACTTTGGGTCTGCTCATATTCGTTCACGAGTTGGGGCATTTCCTTACGGCTAAAAAATTCGGAATCGGTGTCCAGAAGTTTTCTCTTGGTTTCGGGCCGAAAATTATCGGCAAAAAATGGGGAGAAACGGAATACCTGATATCCGCTTTTCCCCTTGGCGGATATGTCAAGCTCGAAGGAGAAGACCCTGATGATGATGTGGAAAACACGGAAAAATCCTTTTCCGCAAAACCTCCCTTTGTAAAACTTCTCGTTGCGGCATCAGGTCCCGTCTTTAATATCATATTCGCCATTATTATCCTCGCAGTCCTTTATATGTCAGGAATCACAATGCTTTCACCTATTGTAGGCGACGTTGAAAAGGATTCACCGGCATTGAAGGCAGGATTAAGGTACGGCGACGAAATAGTAAAGATAGGTGATAAAGATATCAATGCCTGGGACGACCTTAC
Organism: uncultured bacterium; assembly: GCA_964549305.1. GTDB lineage: Bacteria > Schekmanbacteria > GWA2-38-11 > GWA2-38-11 > J061 > J061. The sequence goes on along the minus strand of CAZJVM010000023.1, from coordinate 29,381 downwards.
ATCTATAGTCCACGAAAGCGCAGGGAAAAAACTTCTCTTCACCATAAGCAGAAAGAGCGAGCGCTTTCAGAAGGAAATCATACCCGGTGAAAGAGTTGTCACAAATGTACTCAATGAAAGGGAAAAGGTCGGACTCATAGGAATAAAACCATTCGCTCTCGACTCGGCAATAGGAGGAATTTTGCGGGAATCTCCCGCGGAAAAGGCAGGTATGAAACCCGGAGACCGAGTTGTATCAGTGGACGGAAGTAATGTTGAAGCATACAGCGAGCTTCAATATATGGGATTGGGTAACCTTCAGGACAATAAAATAAATCTTGTCATCGAAAGACGCGTTGGCGAAGAGGACACTGAAAAAATATCATTTGCCATAGATTACATTCCTTCCTCCGATGAAAATAATATAACCCTGCCCGAATATCTGGGGATAGAATCCACCGAGCTTTATGTGGGGGAAGTCGAGAAGGAAAGTATCGGAGAAAAAACCGGTATTAAAGCGTACGACAAAATAGTGAAAGTGAATGGAAAAGAACTTTCCGAATGGATGGATTTGGCGGAGATAATTGCGTCAAACGCGTTAAAGGAAGTTTCTCTATCTCTGTTGAGACACGGCGAAGAAATCAACCTGTCAGTCACTCCCGATGAAATAGAAGACAGGGATATTATGGATAACAGAATCAAGGTAGGCACGCTGGGACTTGTTTCCGCAAACGGATATACCGAAGTGCGCTCAAAAAACATGTCCTTTAATCCTGTCAAATCGTTCGCGATGGCAGTTGACCGCACGGTAACTCTCACGGGGTTGATGTTCAAAGGCATTTACAAAATGATTACCGGAGAAGTTTCATCTAAAGCGATATCCGGTCCCATTGCGATAGCAAAAATGGCTGGAGACCAGGCGAAGAAAGGTCTTTCAAATTTTGCTTCCTTTGTAGCATTCATAAGCATAAATCTGGGAATAATAAATTTTATCCCTCTCGGCACCATTACAGACGGCGGACTTATACTTCTTTTTATAACCGAAGCAATTATAAGGAAACCCGTTAACGAGAAACTCAGGAATGTGACGCAGTATATAGGACTTGCGCTGATATTTCTAATTATGGGATATGCCATATACAACGACTTTAACCGTTATCTTCTTGATATAATAGGTTTCTTCCGCAATATAGCAGGAGGATAGTGCCCTGTCAGATTTATTGCTCCGCAGAAAAACGAGAAAGATACAGGTGGGAAGTGTCTTTGTTGGGGGAGATTCCCCCGTAAGCGTGCAGTCAATGACAAATACCGATACTTCCCATGTAAAAAAAACGGTCAGTCAGATTAATGCGCTTGCCAAAGCGGGATGTGAAATAATCCGTGTTGCCGTTAAAGATATTGAAACAATACCGGCATTCGCGGAAATAAAGAATGACTCTCCCATCCCCGTAATAGCCGATGTTCATTTCGACCACAGGATTGCAATATCAGCAGTTGAAAACGGAGCGGACGCAATAAGAATCAACCCCGGTAACCTTGGAGGCGAAGAAAAATTCAGGGAAGTGATAAGCGTCTGCAGGGATAATGAAAAGGTGATAAGAGTAGGAGTCAATTCCGGTTCCCTCGAGAAGGATATCCTTGAAAAGTACGGAACACCTTCTTCAGACGCAATGGTGGAAAGCGCAATGAGAAGCGTGGGCATTTGCGAAAAGGAATCATTTCAAAACATAAAAGTTTCCCTGAAGGGAAGTAATGTGCTCGAAACAATAAAGGCGTACAAAAAGTTTTCCGCTGAATGTGATTATCCCCTTCACATAGGAATTACAGAAGCAGGCACATTGCTCTCGGGCGCAACGAAAAGCGGCGCGGGACTGGGAATTCTTCTATATTCAGGCATAGGTGATACGCTTAGAATATCCCTTACAGGCGACCCACTGAAGGAAGTAAAGGCCGGATTCGCGTTGCTAAGGGCTCTCGGATTGAGAAAGGTCGGTGTTGAAGTCATATCCTGTCCCACCTGCTCAAGGCGGGAGATTGATGTGGAATCGGTTGCCAATGAAGTCGAAAATGCTCTTTGCGGCATTCTTGAAAATATTACTGTTGCCGTTATGGGATGTGTTGTTAACGGTCCGGGAGAAGCAAGGGAAGCGGATATCGGAATAGCGGGAGGAAAAGAGTCGGGAATCCTCTTCAGGCACGGTAAAAAGATGAAGAAAGTTTCAGAAAAAGATTTCGCGAAGGAACTCATCGATGGCGCAATGGAAATAGCGAAAGAAAGAAAAAGAAAGTAAAAGTATTTTCGAGATTTATCCTTTGATAAACAGAGAAATGAGAAGACAAAATACGATTATTATTCCTACTACGAGGTATGCACCCATAAGAAATGTCGATGTGGAAAACTTGTCAACGAGTTCCGCCCGGTTAAGAATGAATACCCAGTAAAGCGTTGCAATAAAAGATGCGGACATTGCAAATCTTACATATCCAAAGAGCATAGTCACGGCGCTGACTACGAAAAAAACAAATATCTGCCACAGTGGTATAGCCAGCTTTATGTGTTTTATCGCTTCATAATCAATATCCATTTTTTACTTCCCTTTAAAAATTTAATACATGCTCTATTTTAGCATATTTTTTCGGATGTGAGCAAATATTTAGACTCCGACTGTTGATTCATTATAAATATTAAATCATAAATTCGGAATAATATTTAAGGAATATTAGACTATTAAAGAACGAAACAGGGTTTTAAAGGTTTTTTGCCTTTTCTTCCCGCTCCGCTTCCGTTTTACATTGAATGCAAAGCGTGGCGACGGGTCTTGCGAGAAGTCGTTTTTTTCCTATTTCTTCTCCGCAGGATTCACAGATACCGAAAGAGCCGTTTTTTATCTGTTCGAGGGCAAGGTTTATCTTTTTAAGAAGCCTTCTTTCTCTTTCTTTTATTCTTATCGAAAATTTTCTGTCCGATTCAATGCTTGCAAGATCACTTAGGTCGGGATAGGAGATTGTTTCGGAGTTAAGTCCGCTGCTCAAATCACCTGCAACTTCTTTGAGTATTTCTTCTCGCCTTGCTTCAAGGAGTTTCTTTATTTCTTGAAATTTCCTTTTACTAACTCTTTTTTTCGTGGTTTTCGATCCCTGCCTTGAGACTGTTTTTTTCTTAGGTGCGGCTTTTTTCACTGTTTTCCCCGATATTTTATTTGGCTTCTTTTTAGATGCAGTGGTTTTTTTCGAAGCGGTTTTTTTCGTCGTAGTCTTCTTTGAAGTTAACTTTTTTTGTGAAGATTTTTTAGCGGTTGTCTTCTTCACCGCTTTCTTTTTGGCCGACGATTTAGCGGCAGAAGATTTTTTAGCG
>CAZJVM010000023.1:0-25947 GCA_964549305.1 uncultured bacterium | reverse complement strand
CTTCTTCACCGCTTTCTTTTTGGCCGACGATTTAGCGGCAGAAGATTTTTTAGCGGTTGTCTTCTTCACCGCTTTCTTTTTGGCCGACGATTTAGCGGCAGAAGATTTTTTAGCGACACTCTTCCTGACTGAAGATTTGCCACTCTTCGACTTAGTCCCAGCTTTTTTACTTTTTACGGGCATATTCAGTCTCCGTTTGAAAGCCTAAATTAGATTGCGCATACTATTGTAAAGGCAAATATATGTCAATAATAAAAATAACTTGCAAATAATCGAAATTTAATGTTTCGGGCATTTCCACATATTGTCTGATTCTTCCTCATAATAACTCTTAAGAATCCCTCGCGCCGAGTCTTCGTCTTCTTTAATGACATATAATCTTATCAAACCCATTCCGTCAATATTCACGGGAAATTGAGGCACACGTTTGGAAACATCCTGTATCCTTATCCCTTCGCTTTCAAGAAGCGCTTTGACTACAAGAAATTCACTTTCATCAGTCGTATTGAATACCTCCACATAGTTATTTTCGGTTGTTTTCATCTCTTTCTCCTGAGTTGAAATGATACTTTTATTCGTTCTGGATTGTCAAGAAGTCAGTAACGCTTTTTTCGATGTTGCGGCGCAAAATCGATAAAAGGAATACGCGCGGACATTTTTTAAAAAATACATTTTTACAACTCCTTGAAAATCCTTATTTTTATAGTAAAATTGACATTAAGGAGAGTCGCCGAATGAAGAGAAGTGTAAAATTCAAAGCTATCTTATTTTTCACAATATTGTCTGTTTGCATCGCTTGTAACAGCGACAATGAATCCGGCACTACAGAATCTTTTCTTCTGTCTCCGGTTACCGCGGGCGCGGATACACCCTCTGAAACTATCTCTGACCAATGGTTTGGCTTCTATTTCAAGGGATTTAAGGTCGGTTACATACATTCGGTAATCACTAAAAAAGACTCGGGTTTTTTCGGATATTCGAAAGGTTTTGTCAAGATAGATACCGGTACCGGAAGCACTCAGGAAACCATGGTGGAAGAAAGTGTCAATGTGGATAAAAATTATCATATGCTCGCATTTACGTATAAAATCGAAACAGGCAGTAACTCAATCTCCATATCCGGTAAAAGGTCAGGTGATTATCTGAAAACTGTTCTTGATGCCGGAGGCACAAAAAAGGAAACAGTCGAGAAGGTTTCAGAAAAGCTATTTATGCCTATATCCGCGGACTTGAAATTTCTCAATGAAGGCATAATTGAGGGTGAAAAACACTCATACAATGTTTATTTTCAGCCTGCCGCAAAAATTTCCACAATGAAAGTGCATGTTCAGGGCGAAAAAGAGATTGATATAAACGGAATAAAACAAAAAGCTTTTCGTGTTACAGAAGAAATAGGCGGAATGAAGTCTGTTTTATGGGTTACTTCAAAGGGGAAAAAAATCAGGGAAGAATCATTTGAAGGTTTTGAAATAATAGCGGAAAGCAGAGAGAATGCCCAAGACATCAAAAAGGGAATAAGTTTTTTTGATATAGTGAAACAGGCAGGAATCAGGACAGACAGGAATATTCCCGATTCTTCCAAGGTCACGGGCGCGGAACTGAAATTCGAAGGATTAGGTGAAAACGCCCAAATTCCCGAAAGGGAAGGACAGCACATAATAAGCATTACCCGGGGAAGAAACGGCAATGAAATCGTTGTGGAAGCGCGAAACAAGTCATTGAAGAATTTATCGCCTCTTTCTCTACCGGTTAAATATTACAGAAATTATTTAAAGAAGACACAGTTTATACAGAGTGACAATTCCGAAATAAGAAATGTCGCCGATTCCATCATTGAAGTATCAAATAATGACTCCTTGATTTTCGTAAAGGAAACTTTAAGATGGTTTAAAGATAACATTCGCCCCGCAGTGAAGGAAAACTTCAGTGCTTTGGATACACTAAAAAGCGGTGAGGGAGAATGTCAGTCGCATTCTTATCTTTTTTGCGCTATAATGCGAGCCGGAAATGTTCCCTGCAGAATAGTGTCGGGTCTGGTTTATCCTGAAGGATATGGGCAGTTTATGTATCACGCCTGGTGCGAGGTCTATATTGGCGAATGGGTTTCAGTTGATCCCTCGCTGAAACAATTCCCCGCTGACGCAACGCATATCGTGCTTGCCGAAGGTGATATTTTTTCGCAGGTTAAAATAGTTAATTTTTTAAAGAACTCCGGAATAAAAATAATAAGAGTAGATTATGATTAGATGTGAAGAACTTATAGAAAAAGTCCTGACATACCTTCCAAATGCCGACGAAGGTCTGATCAGAAAAGCATATGTTTTTGCCGCGCGCGCCCACAAGGACCAGTTGCGGGCATCTGGAGAGCCCTATCTTTCCCATCCCCTCGATGTTTCGTCCATTCTCGCCGACATGAAGATGGATATTGATACGATTTCCGCGGGAATACTCCATGACACAATAGAGGATACTTCGGCTACACTCTCTGATTTGGAAACAATGTTCAATCCTACAATTGCCATGCTTGTTGACGGCCTTTCGAAAATAGGGCGAATCGAGTACAAGTCAATCGAGGAAAGACAGAGCGACAATTTCAGAAAAATGCTGATGGCAATGGCAAAGGATATTAGGGTAATCCTCATCAAGCTTGCCGACCGCCTTAACAATATGAGGACTCTTGAATATCTTCCTGAAGAGAAAAGGAAAGTTATAGCCCAGGAAACTATCGACATTTACGCTCCCATTGCAAACCGCCTCGGAATGGGAGAAGTGAAGTGGGAACTTGAAGACGAATCCCTTAGATATCTTCACAGTGATATTTATTACAGTATAGCCAAAAATGTAAGGCAAAAAAGAAGAGAGCGGCTCAAGTATATTGAAGATGTAAGGGTTATAATCCAGGATCATCTCAAGGAATCAGGAATGTTCCTCAGCGTGGAAGGGCGTCCAAAACATCTTTACAGTATTTACCAGAAAATGCAGAGACGAAGGATAAGTTTCGATGAAGTTTACGACCTCCTTGCCTTCAGAATTATTTCGGACTCTGTCAAGGATTGTTACGCCTCTTTAGGTGCCATTCATTCACTCTGGACTCCGGTACCGGGACGATTCAAGGATTATATCGCAATGCCCAAAGCGAATATGTACCAGTCTCTCCACACTACTGTTATAGGTCCTAAAGGAAACAGAATTGAAATACAGATAAGAACAAAAAAAATGCACGAAGTTGCGGAAAGAGGAATCGCTGCCCACTGGATTTACAAAGAGGGCACTGAAATGTCCGCCATTCATCCCGATGAGTTTAAATGGATTCAGCAGATACTGAGCTGGCAGAAGGATATGAAAGACCCCAAAGAGTATATGAAAAGTCTTAAAGTTGATTTAACTGCCACGGAGGTTTACGCTTTCACGCCAAAAGGAGAGGTTAAATCATTTTTACGCGGCGCGACAACAGTGGACTTTGCCTATTCAATCCATACTCACGTGGGAAATAAGTGTTCAGGCGCAAGGGTTAACGGCAAGATAGTCCCTCTTAAATATGAATTGAAAAGCGGTGATGTGGTTGAAATAATAACATCGCAAAATCACAAGCCAAGCAAGGATTGGCTGAATTTCGTAGTTACTTCACGAGCCCAAAATAAAATCAAGCTCTATTTGCGCGAGGAAGAATCAGGAAAAAGTTACAATCTGGGCAAAGTATTGATTGAAAAAGCGCTGAAGAAAAACGGCATCAGCCTTACGAAAATAATGGATGATGAAAAGTTCAAAAAAGTCTGCAGCAATTTTGGATATCCAACGCTCGAATCTCTTTTTGTCGCCGCGGGTTTTGGAAAAATATCGTCGGAGTTGTTCGTTAAAAAATGTATTCCCGAAGTAAAAGAAAAACAGTCCGAACCCAAGAGAATTGACAAGATAAAAGAAAAAATCAAGCGGGTTGTGAGCAAGGACAGAGCCACGGGAATAAGGATTAAGGACATAGACAATATACTTATAAGATTTGCAAAATGCTGTTCTCCCGTTCCCGGAGACAAGATAAAGGGGTTTATAACGAGGGGAAGAGGTGTTACGGTTCATAAAGCCGACTGCCGCCTTTTAAATAAGATAGATATCAACCCCGAAAGAAGAGTTGACGTTCAGTGGGATTCGAAAACCGGTGCCCTTCGTCCCGTGAAAATATCCGTTACATCAGAAAACAAAAAAGGAATGCTTGCTTCCATATCGTCGGTAATTGCAAGCAATGATATTGATATTATTTCAGCCAACGCGTCGGCTGACGAAAACGGGCGTGGGTTTATGAGCTTTATCATACAGGTTAAAAATGTTGAACAGCTTAACAAAGCCATAGAAAAGATTAGGACCCTAAAAGGCGTCATAAAAATACAGCGAATCGGTATTTCCGAAAAAACGATTAACAGCGGAGGAATGTAATGAGTAAAATAGAAACTGTTGCCTGTCCAGATGCCCCTGCGGCAATCGGTCCATATTCCCAGGCAGTTAAATCGGGAAATTTCCTTTTTATTTCCGGACAGATACCTCTTGCCCCCAAAACAGGAAATATGGTGGAAGGAGGCATAGAGGAACAAACAGAGAGAGTAATGGCGAGTATTAAAAACATTCTCATTTTTTCCGGATTGGATTTAAACGACGTTGTCAAGACCACGGTATATCTCAGGTCGCTGGACGATTTTCAGAAGTTCAACGACATATATTCAAAATCATTTCAAAACGAACCGCCTGCCCGCGCATGTGTGGAAGTGTCATCGCTTCCAAAGGGAAGTCTTGTGGAAGTTGACGCCATCGCGGTTTTCAAATAAGGAGATTTACCGATGTCATATCCCGTTGCAACAGGCGCTCAAATGAGAAAAATAGACCGTACGGCGATTGAAGACAGAGGCATACCCGGTTTAAAGCTGATGGAAAATGCCGGTACCGGAGTTGCAAGGGCAATCCGAAAATATTTCGGGCCTTTAGGCGATAAATCTCTTGCCATAGTGTGCGGAAAGGGAAATAACGGCGGAGACGGCTATGTCATCGCCCGTCTCCTTGCGAAAGAATGCGAAAAGATTAGCGTAATCGTTCTGGCAGACGAATCTCAAATTAAAGGCGATGCCCTTGGAAACTACAGGCGCGTGAAAGAGATGGAACTGCCAGTCTTCAATATTTCAAAAATTTCTGAACTGAAAGAAAAAGCCGCGCCTTTGTTGAACGAAAGTCATATTGTTGTTGATGCAATGCTGGGCACGGGAATTACGGGAAGCGCGAAAGGACTATACGGGGAAGCGATAGAGCTTGTTAATTCATTGGGCAAGAATGTCGTTGCCGTGGACATCGCGTCGGGATTATTGTCAGATACCGGCAAAGTGGAAGGTCCTGCTGTATATGCCGACCTCACCGTAACCTTCGCGCTTGGGAAAATCGCGCACTATGTTTATCCTGCCGCGACATATACGGGGGAATTGGAAATAATCGATATAGGCATTCCCGCTGATGTAATCGATGGGATGCACTTTGATGTAAGGGCGCTGGATGAAAACGATATTGATATTCTTCTGCCTGAAAGAAAGGAAGATTCGCATAAGGGAACTTACGGGCACGCCATAATAATAGGCGGTTCACCCGGTAAAAGCGGCGCTGTAATAATGGCGGCGCAAGCCGCGCAGAGAAGCGGTGCGGGACTTGTTTCCGTTGTGGCGCCGTCATCGGTCAATTCCGCGCTGGAAGCGTCTCTTCTCGAAGCGATGACATTTCCCGTGGAATCAAATAACTCCGGTTCCATTTCGTCAAAAAGCATCGGCGCCATCATAGAGTTCTGTAAAGGGAAAAGCGTTGTTGCGGCAGGTCCCGGAATGGGGTGGAGCAGGGACACCTATGAAATAATCAAAGCGCTTCTTGAAAATATAGAGATTCCACTCATACTCGACGCCGATGCCCTAAATGTTCTCGCAGAAGATTTGTCGATACTTGAGAAAAGACGGTGTGAACTCGTTCTTACGCCACATCCGGGAGAAATGGGAAGAATTGCCGGTATTTCCTCTTCGCAGGTGCAGGAACAACGTCTTGAAGTAAGCGTTGAAATTGCAAAGAGATACGAATGTACTGTTTTGCTTAAAGGGAGCAATACTGTGATATCATATAAAGGCAAACGAACTTACATAAATTTGACGGGCAATCCGGGAATGGCAACGGGAGGAAGCGGAGATGTTCTGACGGGCATCATCGCGGGATTGTCATCCCAGGGAATATCGGCGGAATACTCCGCTTCAGCGGGCGCCTTCATTCACGGACTCTCGGGAGACATTGCCTCTGAAGATATGGGTGAAATATCACTCTGTGCCGGTGATATTATAGATTACATTCCCGATGCCTTAGGGGAATGTTTTTTGTTCAACAGTGATTAATGCTTCTAAATGTATTGTTTTTGCCGGTGACACTTACAAAACGCGTTTAAATTTAAAATGACAACCTCAGTCGAAAAATTAACGAAACGAATCAGGGAAGTATTCGAAGGGGAAAAAAGCAGGTATCATTCCGTTTCATATTCCGCGCTTTCTAAAATGCTCGGAGTATCGGATAAAAGCAAATCCTTAAGGGACGCGTGCGGAATACTCGAAGGCGAAGGGTGCATATACATTGAAGACGGTATTGTCAAAAACCCTTCTCATTACAATATGATAACCGGCACTCTCAGAATAACCAAGTCAGGTGACGGAAGACTTATTCCTTCCCGGGAACCCAAAGTTTCCGTATTTGTGGATATCCGCAATATTGCCGACGCTTTGAACGGCGACCTTGTCCTTGTCAAGATATCGAGATTGGGACGAAAAGGACGCCCCTACGGCGCAGTTGTGAAGGTGCTCAAAAGAAAATATGAAAGCGTTGTCGGGAAAGTTTTGAAAGTATCCGACGCCATTTATATTGAACCGCTTTCTGATTACAGAATGCCCGACATAGTACTTTCAAAGAAGGACTCCAAAAAACTCAAAGCAGGGCAGTTAGTGACCGTAAAACCTCTCAAGCGAAAAAGAGAATCCTTCAATATTGTCGAAGGGGTGTTGCTTAAAGTAATCGGAGATAGCGAAGATTCGGCAACCGATACGAAGATTGCAATCGAAAGGTTCGGATTTTCCGATGAATTCGGAACAAAAACCTTGAAAGAGTGCGATGATTTTACTTTGGAAATTGAAAAAGAAGTTTCCCGCAGAAAAGATTTTCGCTCGCTGCGCACTGTCACAGTCGACGGAGAAAAGGCAAGAGATTTTGATGATGCCGTTTCAATCGAAAGGAGAGGCAAGGATGCTTTTCGCCTCTACGTTCATATTGCGGATGTTTCATTTTTCGTAAAGGAAAAATCCTCTACAGACAAAGAGGCCTGGAACAGGGGAACAAGCATATACTTTCCCGATTACTGGATTCCAATGCTGCCTATGCGGTTATCAAGCGATTTATGCAGTCTGAATCAGGGAGTTGACAAGCTAACAATCTCCGTTGTGATGGATATTGACAAGGGTGGCAATATCTCTAAATACAGAATCTTCGAATCTCTCATTCGAAGCGATAAGAGAATGACATATGCCGGATTCCAAAAAGTGCTGGAGGGAAATGACAAAGAATTTTTGAAGCGTTATAAATCATATGCTGAAGATTTTAAGGATATGGAACTACTTTGCCATATTCTCAGGAATAAACGAAAGAAGAGAGGCAGTCTCGATTTTGACCTTCCTGAACCTGAATTCGTGCTCGATGCGACGGGAGATATAGTAGATATCATAAAATCGGAAAGACTTACATCGCATAGGATTATCGAAGAGTTTATGATTGCCGCAAACGAAACTGTTGCCGAACACCTTTTTAAAATATCTTCGCCTTCGATTTACAGAGTTCATGAGGCGCCTGATAAGGATAAAATTAAGGAATTCAATGAATTTATCGGGGGTCTGGGGATAAAAATAAAACCTATCGGAAGGGTTAGTCCTAAAAGTTTTCAGAGAGTCCTCAATGCGGTACAGGGGTTTGAAACAGAACACCTCGTTTCGACAATCCTGCTTCGTTCCCTGAAGCACGCCGTTTATACCACATCGTCGCGGGGGCATTTCGGTCTGGCGTCAGACCATTATACTCACTTTACTTCCCCCATAAGAAGGTATCCCGACCTTGCGGTTCACCGCATATTGAAAGAATCCCTGAACGGTACCGTAAAGGGAGGTAATGGAAGTTCGCGTTTGTCAAAACTTAAAAAAACATCTCTTCACTGTACGGAAGCGGAAAAGAAAGCGGAAGAAGCGGAAAGGGAAGTGCTTAACAGAAAAAAACTGGAATTTCTTAAAACTCATTCAGGAGAAGTGTTTAACGGAATAATTTCAGGCGTTGCGGAATTCGGTTTATTTGTGGAGATTGAAGGTTACTATGTTGACGGACTTGTCAGAATGCGCTCTTTGGGTAAGGATTATTATATTTACGAAGAAGAAAAACACCATATCAGGGGACGCAGAACCGGAAAGGTATTCAGACTTGGGGACAAGGTTAAAGTGCTTGTGGAAGAGGTCTATCCGGAAAGAGGAGAAATGGATTTATTCCTTGCGGAAGAAGACAGGAAGTCTGTCGAAAAATCCGCGGGCAAAAGAAGAAAAACAAAGGGCGGGAGAAAAAAAAGAAAAAACAAATAAAGTCCTTTTCAGTTATTGCCCTTTAATGCTTATTTGATAATCTGATATAAATATTTTGACAGGGAGTTTTTTACAATTGGGAGTCATAGAAGCATATGCCGTAACCCCCGCAAAACTTTTCTGCGCTTTGATGTATAATGAGTCCGAAAGCACAGAAGGTGCCCTGCGCGACTTGGTCGACACATTCGGAAATATCGAGTCTGAGAGCAATATCTTTGACTTTAACCATACCGGCTATTATGAAAAAGAGTTCGGGAGCAGTCTCAAAAAACGATTTATTGTTTTTGAAAAGTCCGTCAAACAGGAAAGTCTCGCGGATATAAAAGTTGCAACAAACTCCATAGAAGACGCTCATTGCAAAAAAGACGGCAGGCGGATTATTAATATTGACCCCGGTTTTATTCTCCCGTCAAGATTAATTCTTGCGTCAACAAAAGAGTATAGCCATAGAATTTATGTTGGGAAAGGGATTTATGCGGAAGTGACATTGATGTTTACGAAGAATGGTGTTAAGCATTTAGACTGGACTTATCCGGATTACAAAAGTGCCGGCGCAGGGGATTTTTTGCTGGAATCAAGGAATATGCATAATAGAGTGTTAAAAGAGAATAAAAAATGAATGACACACATTGGATAACATATCCTTTAAAGAGAGATATTGCCGCGAATCTCTCCCGGAGTCTTAATATCAATCCAATCACCGCGCAGATAATTGTCAACAGAGGATGTGAGAGCGTGGAAGAAGCGGACAAATTTCTCAATGCCGGCAGAGAGTCATTTTATTCCGCCCTAAAAATGAAAAATATGGAGTTGGCACTCGATAAAACGAGAGATGCCTGCAGAAAAAGAGAAAAGATATTTCTGTTCGGAGATTATGATGTGGACGGTACTACTTCCGTCGTGATGCTTATGAAAACTCTGAAGGAAATAGGAAGTGATTGCGAGTATTATATCCCGCGAAGGTTGAAGGAAGGATACGGACTTAACGCCAACGCCGTCAAATATGCCGCGAACAAAGGGTTCAAAATGATTATTACGGCAGACTGCGGCATAAGCAATACAGAAGAAATCAAACTTGCAAAAGAACTAGGGCTAACGGTAATTATTCTTGACCACCATCTTCCTTCAGGGACAATGCCTGACGCGGACGCCATAGTCAATCCTAAGCAGAATGAGTGCACGTATCCATTTAAGGAATTTTCTGCAGCGGGGATCGTGTATAAATTCTGCGCGGAGCTTTTGGCTGAAGATGTTTACAAGGATTTAAAGGATGAGCTGCTCGCCTTTGCCGCAATGGGCACTGTTGCCGACATCGCGCCTTTGAGGGACGAAAACAGGCTCATAGTCAAGGAAGGGCTTAAGCTTCTCAACCGGACTTCAAATAACGGTTTAAACACCCTTTTGCAAAAAAAAGAGCTTTCTCATAAAAACATTATGCCGTGGCACATATCATTCATTATCGCCCCTGTTATAAATGCTGAGGGGAGGGTGCATGAGTATGACAGTGATCAGCCGTTGGGTTATTCTGAGGTAGTCGAACTTTTCTTGTCAGCCGGCAACGGCAACATCGATTCTAAAGTAAACAATATTTGCAGTGACAATGACAGGCGCCAGGAAATCGAAAAAGACATAATTGCAAATGCCAGGAAAATGGCAGAGGATGAAATAGACAGGGGTAACGATATAATAGTGCTCTATGATGAAAAATGGCATCCGGGAGTTATAGGAATTGTGGCGTCAAAGCTTACCGAGACTTTTTTGAAACCGGTTTTTATAATTGGAGAAGGCGGCAGAGGTTCGGCGCGTTCTTTCGTGAATTTTGACATTTACTTTTCCATAGACAATTGCAGTCAATATCTCGATTCATACGGAGGGCATAAGTATGCGGCAGGTTTCAGAATAGCTCCGGAAAATGTGGACTATTTCAGGAATGCCTTGATAAATCTAAAAAATGTCACACCTGGAAAAGATAATTATCACAAAAAAGAAGATATCGATATGAATATAGATTTTAGCGAACTGGATAAAAGCCTTATCGAAGAATTCCAAAAGCTGGAACCTTTTGGTTACGGTAATCAGCAACCCGTTTTCATTTCTGATAATGTCACCGTTAAATATAATCCGAAAATTGTGGGAGACAGGCATTTGAAGTTTATGCTATCTCAAAACGGATATGATATGGACGCGATAGCCTTCAATATGTCCGAAAAAAAAGATATTCTTCAAAATAATGAAAAATTCTCCGCAGTTTACTCTCCTCAGATAAACAGGTGGAAGAACGAAGAGCAAATCCAGCTAAAAATCAAAGACATAGAAGCCACCGATTAGGCAGAACTTTACTTCTTTTAAATATATATATATTTCTCTTGCATTATAAATAGGTGTGTAGTACTAAAAATAAGCATACTGAGTTTAATCTTTTTAAGAGTGGGAATTCTTACCCGCTCTTTTCTTTTTTATATGTAAGAAAGAGTGTATTAAATGGAAGTTGAGTATATTGAAGAGCTTCTGTTACCAATTACTAAAAGTGAGGGTCTTGAGCTTGTTGAGATAAAAAAAGCAGGAAGTTCAAGCCGTCAGGTAATCAAGATTTTTTTGGATAAAGATGGAGGAATCACAGTCGAAGAATGCGCAAATGTCAGCCGTCAGTTAAGTGCAATCCTTGATGTTGAATGTGAGGAAGAGAATTATGTGCTTGAGGTATCTTCACCCGGTTTGGACAGGCCTCTGAAAAATAAAAAAGATTTTTTAAGGTCTTTGGGAAAAGCGGTTTTAATTGATTATCACAATAATGAAGGAAAAAAAAAGGAGTGTCGGGGAATTGTAATTGACAGCGGAGAGGAATATATCAAAATAAGAGACGAAAGAGATAATTCTTTAAATACAATTAGTTATAATGATATTCTTAAAGCTATTCTTGATATAAGGTTTTAGTTATGAAAAATCAGGTTTTACATATAATCGATCAGATTGCCAAAGATAAGGGCATAGACAGAGATACGATGTTTTCGGCAATTGAATCAGCAATTATTTCAGTTATGAAAAAAACATATGACGAGAATTGCGTTCTGAAGGTCGAGTTCAACCCTGACGACCAGAATTTCGGCTTATATGAGGTAAAGAAGGTAGTTGCGGGCGAGATAACTAACGTGGAAACTGAAATTGCTCTTGATGATGCAATGAAAATCGATGAAAATGCCTCAGAAGGAGATGATATTCATATTAAGCTGGAAGATGTTGATTTGGGGAGGGTTAGTGTCCAAACGGTTAAACAGGTTATTGCTCAAAAAATGAAAGAAGCTGAAAAAGAAGTTGCCTTTGAAGAATTCCAGAACCTCAAAGACGAAATTATTGTCGGTTCCGTAATTGCCGTTGAGAGAGGAACAATTTTAGTTGACCTTGGAAAGGCAGAAGGAAAACTTCTCTACAGAGACCAGATTCCAAAGGAAAAATACCGAAAGGGCGACAGGATAACCAGTTTCATTTATGATGTTTCGAAAAACGAAAGAGAACTTCTAATATATCTCTCCAGGAAATGTCCTGAATTTCTTGAGCAATTGTTTAGTGAAGAAGTTCCGGAGATTGAAGATGGTATAATTAAAATAATATCATCCTCGAGAGATCCCGGATGGAGAGGTAAGATTGCCGTAATGAGCACAGACAAGGATATAGACCCCGTTGGCGCTTGTGTTGGAGTAAGAGGGAGCAGGGTGCAGAGCGTGGTAAGAGAATTAAGCGGAGAGAGAATTGACATTGTAAGATGGTCAAAGGAATCGAAAGAATACATCAAGAACGCTCTTCTTCCCGCGCAGTGCTTGTCAATAAAAGCAGACGATAAGAACAAAACATCTATAGTGATTGTCGAAGACGACCAGCTTTATCTTGCCATAGGGAAAAAAGGGCAAAATGTAAAACTTGCTTCAATTCTCACAGGATACAAGATAAATATTCTGTCGAAAACAGAAGCGAAAGAGGGTAAGAATGTAGATAATTCAAAGCAGAATGCTATCGAATCGGTATCGGAAGTCCGTGGATTGAATAATGAACTTATAGAAGCACTGATTAACTCAGGATATGACAACCCATTAAAAATTGCCGAAGCAGATGAAGAAGAACTGTCACAGGTTGGTGATATGGGATTGGAAAGAGCTAAACAGATAATTGAGTCGGCTAAAAAATGTGTTTGAGACTATTATGATTAAAAAAAGTTAAATATAGGCGGATAACGTAATGTCAAAAGGCGAAAGAGTACATTCACTGGCAAAAAGGCTTGGAGTTTCAAGCACGGAACTTATTGAGAAGCTCAATAAAAAAGGCGTGGAAGTTAAAAGTCATATGAATGTACTCGATGAAAAAGCGGTTGAGATTGCTCTCAAAATATATCCTGTCGCGTCTGCCGGGAAAGATAAAAAAACTGCCAAAAAGCCAGCTTCTTCTTCAAAAGATAAAAAAACCGTTAAGGGAAAAGATCCGAAGGAAAAGAAGACTCCGAAAAAGAAGGAAGAAGAGAAGAAAAGAAAATCAGGGAAAGAGAAAACGCAGGCGGCAAAGACTCCCCCGAAAACAAAAGAAAAAACAGCAAAAAAACCGGCGAAAAAAGCAAAGGAAACGGATGGTATAAAGGTAAAAGACACATCGACGCCTGAAAAAAAATCCAAACCCATTCTCGTAAAAAAGGAAGAAAAGACTTCCGGGAAAGCCAAGAAGTCAAAGCCATCTGTCGATTCTGTTGTTAAAAAAGAAGAACCGGCGGAGCAAAAAATATTAGAGATAAACGAGGGCGCGACGGTAAAGGAAGTTTCCGAAACTTTTGGAGTGTCTTCGGGAGACATAATAGGAAAACTTATAGGGTTGGGAGTAATGGCAAATATCAACCAGTCGCTCGATGCCGATACGATTGAAATCCTTGGTGCCACTTACGATGTGGAAGTCAATATCGTTAAACTTGCCGAAGATGTAGTTGAAGAAGAAGAGGAAGACGAGGAAAATCTCGAACCGCGTCCACCCGTTGTGACAATAATGGGACACGTTGACCACGGCAAAACATCACTTCTCGATGCTATCAGAGAAACCAATGTTATGGGTGGAGAGTCAGGAGGAATTACTCAGCACGTTGGCGCTTATCACGTAGAGCACGAAAAGGGAACGGTAGTTTTTCTCGATACCCCCGGTCATCACGCGTTTACGGCAATGCGCGCAAGAGGGGCGCAGGTAACTGATATAGTAGTGCTAATTGTTGCCGCCGATGACGGAGTGATGCCCCAGACAATTGAAGCCATTAACCATGCTAAAGCGGCAAAAGTTCCCATAATAGTTGCCGTAAATAAAGTGGACAAGCCAAACGCGGATCCACAAAAAGTGAGAAACACTCTTTCCGAATTTGACCTCGTGCCTGAAGAATGGGGCGGTGATACCATATTTGTAGATATCTCGGCAAAGCAGAGAATTAAAATTAATGACCTTCTCGAACTCATTATTCTTCAATCAGAGATGCTTGAATTGAAAGCTAACCCGAGAAGAAAAGCCGTAGGCATCGTAATTGAATCAAAGCTCGACAAAAAGAAAGGTCCTGTTGCAACAGTTCTTGTGGAAAAGGGGACGTTGCGCGTAGGCGATCCTTTTGTTTCCGGTGTTCATAGCGGAAAAGTTAGAGCGATATTAAATGACAAGGGCAAACGGATTATCTCCGCAACTCCTTCTATACCGGTTCTGATTTTGGGGTTTTCAGGGGTACCCGAAGCAGGAGACACATTTGTAGTTACCGATGATGAGAAGAAGGCAAGACAGACCGCAGTATTGAGAATGCAAAAACAGAGAGAAACATCTCTGACAAGCGCCAAAAAGATTTCCCTGGAAGAACTCTCCGAACAGATAAAAAACGGTATCGCGAAAGAGTTGAAAATAATCATCAAATCGGATGTGCACGGTTCATCGCAGGCAATTGAAGATTCAATAAATAAACTTTCCACTGCCGATGTAAAGGTCAATATTATTCACTCCGGTACGGGAGGAGTGAATGAGAGCGATGTCATTCTGGCGTCGGCTTCCAATGCCATCATTATCGGTTTTAATGTAAGACCTGCTGACAAGGCAAGCGCATTCGCCGAGCAGGAAAATGTTGATATGCACTTTTATACGGTAATTTATGACCTTATCGATGATATAAAATCCGCAATGGAAGGACTTCTCGATCCCACAATCAAGGAAAACCAGATAGGAAGGGCGCAAGTCCGCGAAGTATTTCAAATAACCAAAGTGGGAAAAATTGCAGGTTCTTATGTCCTTGAGGGGAAAATCGAACGCGCGGCAGATGTTCGTCTTGTAAGGGACAGCATTATAATTTATGAAGGAAAGCTTGCTTCACTGAAACGATTCAAAGATGATGTAAAGGAAGTGGCATCGGGATATGAATGCGGCATAAGAATCGAGAATTTCAACGATATTAAAGTAGATGATATTGTAGAAGCATTTGTCAAAGAAGAAGTAAAAAGAAAACTATAGTTCAGCGGAATACCTTTCTATGACAGTAGGAGTTTTAAAAATAACCCTGCTGATACCCGGAAGCAGATCACTTAAAACTAAACGTCAGGTAATCAGAAGCTTTAAAGACAGGATAAAGCATAAATACAATATATCCGTAGCAGAGACGGAATATCAGGACCTTTGGCAGAAATGCGAATTGGGAATTACAACCGTCAACTCGAGCAGGCAGATTGTGGAAAGCACAATGGACAAAATAATTAATGATGCGGAAATGAACGGGAATGTTCAGATTATCGATTTGGACAGGGAAGTATTCAGTAAATAATGCCGTTTATATTTTATGGGACGGAAAACGATGGTCAGCCGAATAGACAGGATAAACTCATTAATCAGAGCCGAAATATCAAACATTATTTCAAGGGAAATTAAGGATCCCAGAATTAATCTTATATCGATTACATATGTTAAAACGACCAGAGACCTTTCTCTCTCCAAAGTGTATTTCAGTTCTTTAAGGGATAGCGATTCGGAAGAAATCTTGAAGGGTTTGGAAAGCGCATCCGGTTTTATAAGAAAATGCCTGAAAAAAAGGCTGGACATTAAAAGAATACCAATGCTGGTATTTGCCCATGATTCATCGATGGAGCACGGAGACAAGATACAGAAAATTCTTAAAAACCTGAAGGATGAAAAAAAATAAATTTAACGCGGTGGAAAGACTTATAAGAAAGTCGGGGACATTTCTCCTGTCTACCCACAGAAATTCCGATGCCGACGCCATAGGGTCGGAAATTGCCCTTGCTCTCGGGTTGAAAAAAATCGGGAAAGAAGTTGAAATTATAAATAATTCCAAAACACCTGAAAATTTAAAGTTCCTGCCTTTTTCAGATATAATCTCGAAAAAATTCAAGGCTTCCAACAAATACGACGCGGCAATTCTTCTTGATTGTGAAAATCCTGAAAGAAACGGCCATGTGGTCAACAAGAAAAAAATATTGCATGCTCCGTTCTATATAGACCACCATATTACAAACAAACAAAATCCTGATGAAAACCTTATAATCCCTACGGTTTCATCCACGTCGGA
The DNA here is from genome assembly GCA_964549305.1 of uncultured bacterium. Taxonomy (GTDB): domain Bacteria; phylum Schekmanbacteria; class GWA2-38-11; order GWA2-38-11; family J061; genus J061. The sequence goes on along the minus strand of CAZJVM010000023.1, from coordinate 9,714 downwards.
AATAGTATATAAACTTTTAAAACATCTGAATGTGAAAATTGACGGAGATATGGCAACGTGTATATATGCCGGAATTTTCTTCGACACCGGCGGATTGAGATATTCAAATGCCGGAGAATCGGCATATAAAATATGCTATAACCTTGTAAAAATGGGGGTGCCCGTCAGGACAATATCAAAACAACTTTTTGAGAAAAGATCATACTCTTCCCAGTTATTGCTTGCTCTTGCACTGTCACGACTTGAAATCAATGAAGAAAAAAAATTCTGCTGGACATATGTAACGGAAAAAGATTATGAAAAAACGGGAGCAGGAAACAGTGATACGGACGGTTTCATTGACCAACTCAATCAAACAGAAGGAATGGATGCAAGCATCTTTTTTCGTGAAGTTGGCAAAAACCATACAAAGGTAAGCCTTCGTTCCACAAATTCAATTGATGTGGCGGAGATTGCATCTCATTTCGGAGGAGGAGGTCATAAAAAAGCATCGGGTTTTCTTTACAAGGAAAACATCAGGAAAACCATAACACTTGTCTTAAAAGAAATTTGTGAAAGTTCCTGAAAAAAAATTTTCCGTTTTTTCCGATTTCTTCCCTACAGGCGACCAGCCAAAGGCAATAGAAAAATTATCGGATAAAGTTACAGCGGGGGAAAGGTTTCAGGTACTTCTTGGAGTAACGGGCTCGGGAAAAACATATACGGTTGCAAAGGTAATAGAAGAAGTACAGAAACCCACTCTTGTAATCGCCCACAATAAAACTCTCGCCGCGCAGCTTTATACTGAATTCAAAACATTCTTTCCAAATAATGCCATCGAGTATTTCGTGAGTTATTATGACTATTATCAGCCTGAAGCATATATTGCGCAAACGGATACATATATCGAAAAAGAGACTTCCATTAACGAAGATATTGAGAGGATGAGACACAGGGCAACCAGGGCAATCCTCGAAAGAAAAGATGTTGTAGTAGTTGCAAGCGTATCCTGCATATACGGATTAGGGTCGCCGGAAACATACGATGCGATGCACTTCTCCGCTTCCACGGGAAAAATGCTCAGCAGAGAGGCAATAACGTCAAAACTGGTAAGCATACAGTATTCGCGCAATGACATAGATTTTAGGCGCGGTACTTTTCGCGTCAGAGGAGACGTCATAGATATATTCCCTGCCTACGAAGAAGAAGGTGTGAGAATTGAATTATTCGGAGACGAGATCGAGCGCATATCTCTTTTTGACCCTCTAACGGGCAAGAAAAAAAGAATTACCGATTTTGTAACCATTCATCCAAACAGCCATTATGTAACTTTCCCGGACAAACTGAAATGTGCCATCGAGTCCATAAAGGAAGAGCTTGAAGAAAGGGTTGATTGGTTTTTGGCAAGAGGAAAGAATCTCGAAGCTGAAAGGATACGTCAGCGAACCCTTTATGATATAGAAATGATAAAAGAAATAGGGTTTTGCCAGGGAATAGAAAATTATTCGCGACACCTTGACGGACGTAAACCCGGCGAACCTCCAAACACTCTGCTCGAATATTTCAGGGATGATTTCCTTATAGTAATCGATGAAAGCCACGTGACTGTACCTCAGATAGGCGGAATGTACCGGGGCGACCATTCACGAAAGCAATCTCTCGTTGATTTCGGGTTCAGACTTCCTTCGGCAGTGGACAACAGACCGCTCAGGTTCGAAGAGTTTGAAGAAAGAATCAAGAACGTCATTTTTGTTTCCGCAACGCCGGGTTCCTATGAACTGAAAAAATCAGGCGAGCAAATAGTTGAACAGATTGTACGCCCGACGGGACTCATTGACCCGGTTGTTACGATCAGACCCGCTGAAACTCAGGTTGACGACCTTCTCGGTGAAATCCGCAGAAAAACATCTGCAAAAGAGAAAGTCCTTGTAACCACTCTCACGAAAAAAATGTCTGAAGACCTTACCGAATATTACCGCGAAACTGGTATCAGGGTAAAATACCTTCATTCCGAGATTGACACACTTGAAAGAATCAGAATTATCCGTGACCTGAGGATGGATAAATTCGATGTCCTTATCGGCATAAATCTCCTGAGAGAAGGGCTTGATATTCCGGAAGTATCCCTCGTTGCTATTCTTGACGCGGACAAAGAAGGTTTTTTAAGATCGGAAACCTCGCTAATTCAGACTTCGGGCAGGGCGGCAAGAAATATAAAGGGAGAGGTCATAATGTATGCCGACAATGTAACGGGGTCTATGGAAAGAGCCATAGACGAAATGAAAAGAAGGCGGCATATACAGGATTCTTACAACAAAGAATATTCCATAGAGCCGAAGTCCGTGGAAAAAGAAATATCAAAAACGGTTCGCGAAATGTGCGAACAGGATTACTACAATGTTTCCTGCGACGAAGAAAAGGATAGCATGGAAACTGAGGATTTAAAAAAAGGCATACCTGAGCTGGAGGAACTGATGAAGAAAGCCGCAGAAATGCTCGATTTTGAAACTGCCGCCTATTACCGCGATTTAATCCGGAAAAAAGTCATTTAGAATATTAAAGATATTGAATTCTGAAATCGGCTTTTTTTCCGTTAATTTCAAGAATCCCAATGCTTTCGCCCAATCCGTTTCTTGACTGCGTCACGGAACCCGGATTGAGGAATCTGCGACCGTTAAAGTCTTCATCGCAGGGAATATGAGTGTGACCGAATATGACAATATCCTCGTCGTCGAATTCTTTATCGACTCTTTCTATCAAATCATAGGGAGTACCCCATCCGTGAATAATTCCTATTTTAATTTTTTCAACACGAAAACTCCGTTTATGCGGAAAAACGCTTTTAATATCCATACCGTCCATATTTCCCGCAACTCCTATCAAGGGAATCCCAAGCGTTGTTTCAATATACGAAACGGTTGCCGATGAAGTGAAATCACCGCAATGTACGATTGAGTCATAATCAGCGGAAATCATTTTCAGGGCTTTATCCAGTTTTGAAATATTTCCATCACTTGTATGACTGTCTGATATTATTCCAATTTTTTTCATTTTTCTTTATTTAAAAGCCGAACACATTTAATATGAAATAGCGCAGTAAACGAATTACCTTGACTCGACCGTTATTATAACTTAAATTTTAACTAAACAACAGAGCTAACGAAAAAATTGATTTAGGAGGTTTTGATAAATAGGTGGAAGAGGACTTATCACTTATAATAGTTGAATTTGCAGGTATTTTTATTTGTCTTTTATGTTCCGTTTTTTTCTCATCTTCTGAGACCGCGTTAACATCGTTGAATCTCGTAAAAACCCAGCAGATTATAGATTCCCGCAAGAGATGGACAAACAATCTTCTTTTATGGAAAAATGACCCTAATCTTGTTTTAACTGCAATACTCTTAGGCAATACCATAGGGAACCTTCTTGCCTCTTTTTTAACTGCTCTTCTCGCAGTAAAAATATTCGGCAATCTGGGCGAAGGCATATCATTTGTCGTTCTGAGTCTGGTAGTGTTGATTTTCTGCGAACAGATGCCGAAAATATGGGCAAAGCACAATGCGGAAAAACTTGCCGTAATTTCTATTACTATTCTCCGTTTCTTTATATGGACATTATATCCCTTTATAAAGGTACTTCTTTATTTTCTAAACACGGTAACGGGAAAGCTTGGCTGGAATATGACTCCCCGGGGAGAGAATGTAACTGAAGAAGATCTCGAATATATGATTAACGTGAGTGAAACAGAGGGCAATATCGAGCTTTCAAAAAAAGAAATGCTCGAGAAGGTATTGGATCTCGGGGACAAGATTGTGCGAAATATAATGGTTCCCCGAACGGAAATGGTGCGGATATCCGCGGACGCAACTGACGAAGAAATAATTTCTACGGCAATCGATTCGCGACTTTCGAGAATACCGGTTTATAGAAAAAAAATAGACGATGTGCTTGGAGTCCTCCATTCAAAAGATCTTATCAGTGCATTTGGAAACAAAAACGGAAAGATAGAGATTCTTAAAATTATACGAAAACCATATTTTGTTCCCGAAACAAAACGAATCGATGAATTGCTTCAGGAATTTCAGAAAACCCATATTCATATGGCAATCGTTGTCGATGAGCACGGTGGTGTATCGGGACTTGTAACCATAGAGGATATACTTGAAGAAATCGTGGGAGAAATAAGAGACGAATACGATGAAGATGAAGATGAACTTATAACAACGAGACATAAGGGAATATACACAGTTAATGCTAAAATTCCCATTGATGAAATCGAAACAATACTGAAAATAGACCTTCCGGAAAACGACTATGATACATTCGGAGGGTTTATCGCGGATTTAATGGGAAAAATTCCGAAAACCGGTGATTCCGTTCAATACAAAAATTTGAACGTAACTATTCTCGAAGCCAGTTCAAAGAAAATTATTAAAATGAGAGTGGAAAAAGAAGAAGACACCGGGGAAGAAGACAAAGCAAGTTGACTTGCATTTATAATATTATATTATATATTTTTAATGGTATTGACGATATTATATCAACCAATTTTAGCAAGGATTTAAGTAATGAAAGAGATGAAAGTCAGCAATTTAATGCTTGATCCCGTATCCAAGTCTCCAATAGTCATATTAAAGGATACGAATATGAAAGTTATGCTTCCCATATGGGTAGGATATTTCGAAGCAACTGCAATTGCCCTTGAATTGGAAAAAACCGCTCCTCCCCGACCTATGACTCACGACCTTCTGAGAAACGTTCTTAAGGAAACAAGTTTTAACGTTAAACAAATTGTCATAAATGATTTAAAGAACAATACTTTTTACGCTGTTATCGAACTTCAAAAAGACGGCACTATTTTAAAAATAGATTCAAGACCAAGTGATGCAATTGCTCTCGCGTTAAGAACTGAGTCTCCCATATTCGTAGAGGAATTTGTCCTCGAGGAGGCAAATTCGATTAATATTGAAAATATCGACAGTGAAGATAAGTGGAAAGAATTGCTTGAAAAGCTCAAACCGGAAGATTTCGGCAAATACAAGATGTAGCAGCGGATACTGTCCTCCCGGCAATTCTTTATTCAGCCGATGTTACCTCCTAATAAGCTTCGATGAAAAAACCTGATATCAGAAACATTCCATACAGGCCCGGCATTTATAAATTTAAAAACAGCAAAGGGAATGTGCTTTATGTGGGAAAAGCGAAATCCCTAAGAAAAAGAGTGGCAAGCTATTTTACAGCAGGCAACAATTCCAATCCGCGGTTGCCTCTGCTTTTAAAAGAAGCTAAGGATATCGAATGTATCGTAACGAGCAATGAAGTTGAAGCATTGATTCTTGAAAACAACCTTATCAAGCAATTCAAACCTAGATTCAATATACGTCTGCGCGACGACAAGCAGTATCCATATTTAAAAATATCCGAAAGGGAAAAATATCCGAGATTGTCGGTAACAAGAAAGATAAAAGATGACGGCGCATCATATTACGGACCATATACATCCGTATCAACGGTAAAGGATGTGATTAAAGTGGTAATGAAAGTCTTTGCCGTATGCACCTGCAAGCAAAAGTTCACTGCCAATATGAAACCATGTCTTAACTATCAGATGGAAATGTGCTCTGCCCCATGTGCGGGAATCACAGATGAAAGAGAATACGCGGAATCCGTAGAAAATCTCCGGTTATTTCTCGAGGGCAGGATTAATGAGCTTCTAAAAACAATGAAGAAAAAAATGTCTGAATCTTCCTCGTTGATGCTTTATGAAAAGGCGGCATTTTATCGTGACGGAATAGAATCAATAAAGACTCTTTCCCAGATACAAAGCGCGTCTATAAATACTGAAAGAGACAAGGACTGCATTGTTTTACGCTCATACGACAGCGAAAATATTTTCCTTGTGCTCACAGTGCGTGACGGCAAAATAATCAATCAGAAGCATTATATTATTAAAAGCACTATGGAAGCGACTCCTTCAGAATCTATCGAATCATTTATTAAACAGTATTATACGGGACCGTCCAATATTCCCTTTGAGATTTTAACAGAAGAGGAATTATGCGACGCGCGCAATATATCGGAATGGTTGTCTTCGGCAAAGAAAAAAAAAGTTATTTTTCATACTCCAAAAAGAGGAAGAAAACTTTCTTTGCTTAAGATGGCATCTATAAATGCGGATTATGTTCTGGAAAATCATATTAAAAGAATTGAGTCGTGGAATAAAATACTTGGCAGAATGCAGAAGAAATTCGCCTTAAAATTGCTTCCGGACTGCATAGATGCCGTTGATATATCGAATTTGTCTGGCAAACAAAGCGTAGGCGCGGTTATTCGCTGGAGGGAAGGGGAGTTGAGAAAAAATGATTACAGAAAATATGCCATAAAATGGAAAGAAGGTATCGATGATTTTTTAATGATAGAAGAGGTTGTAACGAGGCATCTCGCGAGAATAATAAAGGATAAAAGGCAACTGCCTTCACTTCTCCTGATTGACGGAGGCAAAGGGCAGGTAAATCACGCTGTCGATGCCCTCAAACGCTACCCGGAGTGCAGTAATATTTCCGTAATAGGAATAATGAAAGGCCGAAAATATTCAAGAAATAAAAACATCGAACCTGCCGCGGGATATTCCCCCGAAGAAATAGTGCTTCCCGACAGGAATAATTCCTTAAGACTGGAAAAGAGTTCTGCCGTGCTTTTACTTCTTCAGTCAATCCGCGACGAAGTGCATCGTTTTGTAATTCAATATCACAGAAAGTTGAGAAAGAATAAGTTTAAAATATCTGTTCTCGATTCCGTGAAAGGAATAGGGAAGAAGAGAAAAATACGCCTTTTGAAAGAATTCGGAAGCATTAAAGCAATGAAAGAGGTGTCTGCCGGAGAAATCTCCCGAAGAGGAGGGGTGAATATCAAAATTGCCGAAGAAGTGGTCAAAGTGATTCAAAGACCTTCTTTTAATGATTAATCCATTTTTTAAACTTTCCTCGTAAAACATATTGATTATAAGAGCTTTTTGGTAATCGGTTAAATAAAACTCAAAAATCAAATTAGCTACATCAAAAAATCTTGACACATTATTTAGCTTGTGTCATTAGTCATTGATGTTTGCATTAATGAAGTTGGTCCCTTTCTTTAAAATAACCCGTATTAGTGGAGATGTTAATGGCTCAATACAACTCATCAAATTTAAAAAACGTTTGTATTATCGGACACGGCGGTGACGGGAAAACTACATTTTCAGACGCACTGCTTTTTTGCTCAGGAGCTTCAGACAGGTTAGGAAAAACGGAAAACGGAACTTCAAAATTCGATTTCGACCCGGATGAAGTAAAAAAAGGAGGCTCAATAAACGCGGCGCTTGGTTTTATGGAATGGAAGAAAAATAAAATCAATATAATCGACACTCCGGGCGATGCAAATTTCATAGGTGATATTAAAAGCTCTCTTAGGATTACGGACTCTGCTATCCTCATTATAGATGCCCATGGCGGAATAAAAGTCCAGTCAGAGCGCACGTGGGGTTTCTGCGACGAACTATCCATTCCGAGAGCGGTTTTTATAAATATGATGGATAAGGAAAGAGCTGATTTCAATGCCGTACTCTCCGAACTGGGCGATATTTTTCAGGTATCCTTCGTTCCCCTTCAGATGCCTGTCGGGAAAGAAGATGATTTTAAAGGAATAGTCAATCTTCTTGAAGGCAAAGCACATATTTACAAAACTGACGAGAGTGGAAAATTCGATGTTACGGATATTCCCGATGACATGTTATCGGAATCTTCATCCTTGAAGGAAAAAATGGTTGAAGCACTTGTGGAGTTGGATGAGGAGATAATGGAAAAATACCTCGATGGAGGAGAAGTATCAGGTGATGACCTTAAAGCACTTCTCAAACGGGGAATGAAGGAAGGGGAGGTAGTGCCGGTATTATGCGGTTCCGCGGGGAAAAATATCGGTATTGTCGAAGTCCTTGATCTGATTGCCGGATATTTGCCTTCACCTTCTGACAAGGGTAACGTAAAAGCAAAAGGCAAAGAGGGCAATGATGTTGAAATTGAGATATCTGAAAACGGCGGATTGTCGGGACTCGTTTTTAAAACAATAGCAGACCCTTATTCCGGAAAACTTTCATATTTCAGGGTGTATTCAGGCAGTCTTGAATCGGATTCATCATTTTACAATGCCACCAAAAAGAAGGAAGAAAGATTCGGTCAGATTTATTTTCTTCAGGGCAAGGAACATATATCCACAAAATCAGTATCCTGCGGAGATATCGGCGCTTTTGCGAAACTGAAAGAGACGACTACAGGCGATACCATATGCGGTGACGCAAAGATTCCTATGAATTTTGATTTTATAACATTCCCTTCACCGATGATATCTTACGCTATTTTCCCTAAAAATAAGGGTGATGAAGACAAAATATCGAACTGCCTCGCAAGATTATGTGAAGAAGACCCCACATTGAGAGTGGAAAGAAATGCCGAGACAAGGGAAATGCTGCTTTCGGGAATGGGTAATGCGCACGTTGAATTGGCCACTGAAAGGCTTAAAAGAAAATTCAATATAGAAGTTGATTTGAGCAAGCCTAAAGTTCCCTACAGAGAAACTATAAAAGGAAAAACAAAAGTTCAGGGAAAATACAAGAGGCAGTCAGGAGGAAGAGGACAGTACGGAGACTGCTGGATTGAAATGGAACCGCTGAAAAGCGGAGATGGATTCCAGTTCGTCGACAAGATTGTAGGCGGATCAATCCCCAAAAACTACATTCCATCAGTTGAGAAAGGAATAGTAGAGACAATGCAGACAGGCGAACTTGCTGGTTGTCCCGTTGTGGATTTGAGAGTTACGCTTTATGACGGTTCCTATCATGATGTGGATTCATCGGATATGGCTTTTAAAATTGCCGGTTCAATGGCTTTCAAGAAAGCATTTATGATATGTAAACCAATACTTCTGGAACCGGTCATGGATGTGGATGTGACTGTCCCGGAAGACTGTATGGGCGATATTATCGGAGACATAAACGGGCGAAGGGGACGGATGAAAGGGATGACCCCCAAAGGAAAGAATCAAATCATTAAGGCAGAGGTTCCAATGTCTGAACTACTTGAATACGCTCCAAGCCTGAAATCGATTTCCGGCGGAAGAGGAATCTTTGCAATGGAGTTTTTAAGATATGAAGAGGTTCCGGCTCACCTGACAGAAAAAATAATCGAAGAACACAAAAAAGAAAAAGAGGAAAGTGAATAAAACATATTTTTTGTTTGCCAGACATATGCATCCGGAAATAAAATAGAATTATGATAAAAAATATTCCCGATAAACTTTTTTTTAAAATCGGTGAAACAAGCGAACTGGCAGACTTGCCTGCTCATGTGCTTCGTTTTTGGGAAGGTGAATTCAAACAACTTTCCCCGGGGAAAAACAGAACAGGACAGAGAGTCTATACGAAAAAAGATGTTGAAATAATTTTAAGAATCAAAGAGCTTCTCCATGAGGAGAAATATACCATAGCGGGAGCGCAAAAAAGAATATCGAGAGAATTCGGCAGGGGAAGAAAGCCGGCAAAAGATACAAAGGAAGTGCTTCTTAATGTTAAGGAAGGTTTGAAGAATATACTAAGAGAGCTTGAATAAAAGGGAAAAATAAGTACAATAGCATTAAATTTTTAAATCGGGGCGTGGCGCAGCCTGGTAGCGCACTTGCATGGGGTGCAAGGGGTCGCTGGTTCAA
>CAZJVM010000022.1:0-37836 GCA_964549305.1 uncultured bacterium | reverse complement strand
TTCACACTTCCTGTGGAGTTAAAAAGGTTATCGTAGAAAAGGGAAGCGCTAAGGGAGTCGAGCTTGAAAGCGGAGAGAAGGAGTTCGCCGATTATGTTGTAATCAATGCAGACTTTGCCTATGCAATGACGAATCTTTTCGAAAACGGTATTTTGCGCAAATACACGCCTTCGGATATTTCTTCAAGAGAATATTCCTGTTCATCTTTTATGATATATCTCGGGCTTGACTGCCTTTACGACATTCCTCACCACAATATCATCTTTTCTCCTGACTACAGGAATAATGTGGCGGAGATTGCGGAAAAAAAGGTTCTTTCCGAAGACCCTTCAATATATGTACAAAATGCCTGTATAAGTGACAAGACGCTTGCGCCCGAAGGGCAGTCCACAATCTATATTCTGGTGCCCATTGCAAACAGAAGCGCAAATATAGACTGGAGCAATGAAAAACTGCGCTACAGGGAGAAAGTGCTCGGGATAGTTGAAGAGAGGGCGGGGTTGAAAGATTTAAGGAAGCATATCAAGGTTGAAAAGATAATTACACCCGATGACTGGGAAAATGAGAAATATGTCTACAGAGGGGGGATTTTCAATCTTGCCCACAGTATAAATCAGATGCTCTACTTAAGACCTCACAATGATTTTGAGGAAGTGCGAAACTGTTATCTCGTTGGGGGAGGGACTCATCCGGGAAGCGGTTTGCCAACTATTATCGAGTCAGGGAGAATTTCATCTGAGCTAATAATAAAGCGTGATGCCTGACTGTGAGACACCACGCTTCATAGTGACAAAATATTCTGTAATATTTAGATATCTATTTTCTTGAACATGGAACCATTCGCGCCGCATACGGGGCAAGAATCAGGTGCATTTTTCTCCGATGTATGTCCGCATACGGGGCAGACATAGTATGGATATTCTTCCTGCTCACCTTCCAGATTATCAAGGAGTTTCTGATATAACGCGGCATGCACCTTTTCAACATCGTTTGCATACTGAAAAGACTTTTCCGCGACCTTATTTCCTTCCTCCTGCGCCGCTTGAATCATTTCGGGATACATTGATTTAAATTCGAATGTCTCTCCCGCAACTGCTGCTTCGAGGTTTTCCTTTGTGCTTCCGATTCCTTTCATCGCTCTCAGGTGGTTGTGGGCGTGTACTGTCTCTGCCTCTGCCGCTGCGAGAAACATTCTTGCCGCCTGCGGTTTTCCCTCTTTTTTTGCTTTTTCGGAAAAAGCGAGATATTTGCGGTTTGCCTGTGATTCACCGGCAAAAGCTTCTTTCAAGGCGTCTTCGGATTTGCTCATATCATTCCTCCTTAAAGAAATTATTATTTAAAACGGACTAAATTAGTCCTGATTTCTACTTCAAAATATTTTTTTTGTCAAAGATATTTCTTTTTAAAGACACAAACACTTTGAAATCGCTTAAAGGTTCTTCAACATTTCTCAACTGCAAAATTAATAGTTTTTTACACTTTTCATCATCTGCTTATTTCACCACATTCTCATCCAAATCTTCTTCAACAACGATTTCAGACATAGTTTTTCCGCGAAAGGCATCGATACCGTCGAGAAGCAACACTATGGGGGCGAGTATTCCGGAGAGACAGAATTTTTCACTTGTCCTTATTTTCCTGCCTTCATTGTATTCAAACGCGGCACGGGGACTTATAAAAACAGATATAAGGCAGGGAGTAATGCCCCCCGGTTTTTTAACCTCCTCCTGCTGTTTTCCCGCAAGAGGTATCTCTTCTTCGGCAATGCTTAAGGCAGGCGTTATCAATAGAAACGCAACAATGAGAATTATTAAAATTCTTTTCATATTATTATATTTCCTCCGTTTTTTCGGGAGATTATAAGCAAATGAGTGGGAGAATGTCAAAAAGGGAATTGAACTCCTCTCAAAAAAATAATCTGCCTGAAAGGAGAGAAAAAAGATCAAAAATCGAAATTACAATGATTGATAACTGACCCCTTTGCCGAGATATGGTAAGATAAAAGAAACTCAAATTCGGCAATATGGTTAACAAGACCAACGCTACATATCTGCTCATAATAATTCTGTTTACGGCAGTCTGCTATTCGGGCGCGCTCAGTTTCCAATTTACCAATTGGGACGACATTGCCCTTGTGGTCGAAAACAGGACAATTCAACATTTGGACGGTGCCATGCTGAAAAGGGTGTTTACGCAGACAACGGGCCCTGACTATCTTCCGCTGAAGGAAATATCATATGCCGTTGATTACGCAATCTGGAGGGAAAACCCTTTTGGCTATCATCTTACGAATCTCCTTCTGTATATAATTTTCATTGTTGCGGTTTTTTATTTCTCAAAAAGAATTACAGGGGAGGCAAACACGGCGTTTCTCGGAGTATTCCTCTTCGCCCTTCATCCTTCCCACGCGGAAATTGTCTGCTGGATTTCCGCGCGAAAAGACCTGCTGAGCGGAATATTTATTTTTACGGCGCTGATTTTCTTTTTGAAGGCCTTTGACGAAGGAAACAAAAGACGGTTTGCCAGATTCTATTGTATATCGCTTCTCGCGTCGCTGTTCGCGCTGTTGTCAAAACCGGTGTCGGTTGTAATTCCCCTTTATTTGGTTTTTTTGCTGATATATTCACATCCCGCCTCATCGGAAAAGGCAAAACAATATATGGCGGTGATTCCTTTTTTTATCCTCTCTTTTCTCATTACCATTACAACAATTGTAATCGGTGTCGGGAAAGGGACTGTGAAGGAATGGGATATAGGCAAGTCCCTGAAAGCGCTGTTGGAGTTCCCTTCGCTTTTACTCTGGTATGTTAAAAAATTATTTCTTCCCTTCAACTTAAGCCCTCTTTATGAGGAGAGAATGCTTTCTGATGAAATCTCCGCTAAAAGCATTATAGTTTTTATCGTATTTGTTCTCGCGCTTTTTCTTATTCTGAAAAAGGGCGGTAAATTATCCGGTTTTTTTACACTATGGTTTGTAGCTTCCATACTGCCTGTATCGGGAATAATACCTATAAGTATTTCAAAAGCTGACAGGTATCTTTTCCTTCCATCGTTTGTAATCGTGTGTGTGACAAAGTATTTTACGGATTTAGAGAAAGCGCGAACTGGTAAGAGGATTGCCCCGGCAAAGAAAAGATTATCACCTGCGGCAGTATTCCTTGTCGCTCTCTTCTTTTTTGTGATTTCGGTTATGCAGTCTTCAATATGGAAGGACAGTGCCGCGCTTTGGGAATACGCCGTTTCACGCTATCCCGGTGTTTCGGCAATCAGGAATAACCTTGGGAATTCATATTATTCGAAAGGCAATGTGCTGAAGGCAAAAGTCGAATTTATAAGGGCAGTCGCTTTAGACGCGAAAAACTGGAAAGCGCACTCAAATCTCGGTGAAATATTCAGAGAAGAAGGAAAGTCCGATGCCGCGCTGAAAGAATATGAGAGCGCTCTTCAAATCAGGGACAATGACGCGGATTTGCTTACAAGGGCAGGAAATCTTTACAGGAAGGAAGGTAATTACGAAAAATCGGAAAAACTCCTTAAGAGTGCAATTGAAGCCGACAAGAATTATTTCCCGGCATATGCGGGATTGGCGGGCACTTTGGCGCAAAGCGGCAGGTATGATGAAGCAAAGAGTGTTCTCGATGAAGCATTGATAAGAGGGATTGCGGACAGAAGGATAGATGTGATGTTTGAAGCGTTGAGAAAACGCGGTAAAAAAAAATATACCGATGAGTAATTCGGTTACCTTATAATACCTTCGAGGTTTCCCGCGCCGGTAAACTTAATCCATATTGCCGCGAAAAGAAGAATTGCCGTAACCGAAAGAAAGATAATATCCTTTGTGTCTATATTTATCATCCTGTAAAAAGTCCTTTTTTCCCTTATGGAAAATCCCCTTGACTCAAGGGCAAGGGAAAGAGTGTCCGCGCTTCTCAGCGTAAGGAGAAATACGGGACCCAGGAGAGGGACAAACTTCCTGATTCTTTCAATTATGCTTCCCGTAAAAGGGTCGAATCCGCGCGCCTTCTGCGCCTGAATCACTGTCATTGCCGTACCGATAAATGTAGGCACGAGTCTCAGGGCAGTTGAAAAGGCGAAGCCGATTCGGTAGGGAAGTCCCAGTTTTATAAGTCCCAGGCTTATGTCTTCATTTCGCGTTGTGGTGAGGAAAATAAGGCCCGCTATAATCATCGAGTTTATCTTAATTGCCGCGGCAATTCCGTAAAGAAGGGGTTCGAGGCGTATTTTCCAGAATAGCGGAGTTTTCCCTCCGAGTGAGAATGTCCAGATGAGTACAGAAAGGATTGAAATCACCAATATCATTTTCCATATCACTTTGATGCTTCCAGTCGCTTTTCCCATTATGCCGTAACAGATAATCAGGAGAAGGACTGCCGAGTTGTAAAGAGGATGCTGGAAAAGAAGTGAAAGGAGAAAAGAGATTGCGAGAATAAAAATCTTCGTTCGGGGGTCAAGCCCGTTAACAGGCGAATCGTTGTCCTTGTAGAGAAAATAGTCCATTATTTATGAGCTCTTGAAATTATGAATTTGATTATAGCATATGGGATGGGAAGAGAAAACGCGATAAAGAGATACCTTAACTTGTTTAATAATCTATATCAAAGGAGTCGCCTTTCATCCCAGCGTGAAAAAATTATCATTCCCGCGACAAGGGCGATTACGGCATAAAGATAGAGTCCGCCAAGGTAATAAGCAGTTTCCGCGATTCCTTTGCCTCTCAGCATAAAGTTATAAAAGCAGTTCATCCCCCACGCGGGCATTGCAAGAAGTGAAAGCTTCTGCATCCATGAAGGTTCTATAAAAAGAGGCCACCAGCATCCGCCAAGACCCGCAAGTGTGAGAATTACCAGTGTGCCGAGAGAGCGCGCCTGCTCGCGCGTATCCGAAAGGCTCGAAACGAGAAGCCCGATTGACGCGGAAGCGAATGAGATTCCGAGAATAGCCGTTGCCATTCCCGCCAATGAATTTCCCAGCGACATATGGAAAACAAAATGTCCGAAGGCAAAAAGTATGGCAAGTTGGATAAATCCCGTTATTATTTTTGATATGAGTTTTCCGAGAAGAAAAGATGAGAAACCTGCCGGAGATGAGAGAAAACGCCTTATGGTATTGTCTTCATCTCTTTCCCTGAAAATACTTTCCGAAAAGCCGTATAGCATTCCGAACATTGCAAACATTATGCTGAATCCCGGAACATTCTGGTCGAATGAGTTCAGATTCTTTTTTATTCCCGTAAGGTTTTCCTCGACAATTTTTACCGATGACGCGGATTCCTTTTTAATAAGCGACCTGAATTTTGTTTCAATGAGCGAAGGGTTGAGAGAAAGCAGAAGGGGAAGCGAAGATGATTTCATGCCCCTTATTTTTTGAAGTGCTGAAGACAGGCGAATTTCGAATTCCCTGAGAGCGCTCTTTACGGTTGATATTTCGAGAGCTTTTGCGGGGTCGGTTATCAGTTTTATTTCAGGCACACCTCCGGTAATGCAGTTTTTTGAAAATCCCCGCTTAATTATTATTGCTGCTGCCGCTTTGTTCTTATCCCTCACAAGGGCGTATGCTTCCTCTTCAGATACTTTTTCTATTGTAAAGAGTCCGCTTTTTTCAAGAATTTCAGGCAAAATAGAGGAAAACTCCCTGTTGTCGAGGTCTGCAACGGGAATATAAATCTTCACTCCCGTGCCTGATTTTCCGTAAAGTCCGCTCAATGCCAGTCCTGCCACGGAGATTACGACAATGGGTACGGCAGTCATGAGGATGAGCGATGTCTTGTCCCTTGCGAGAAGTTTCAGCTCTTTGAGGACTATGTAAAAAAGTTTGACCATTTCAATCCCGAAGTTCTTTCCCCGTTATGTGAAGAAAAATCTTTTCCATATTGATTCCTTCAAGTCCCAGCTTTTCTCCGAAAAGAGACATATATTCATCGGCAGTGTGCACCATTAGAACTTTTCCCCTGTCCATAACGGCAATCCTGTCGCACAGTGTTTCCGCTTCGAACATATAGTGTGTTGCAAGAATGACCGTCACCCCTTCATCTCTAAGGCGTCGTACCATGGAGTATATGTGTTCGCGCGACTGCGGGTCAACACCGACCGTGGGTTCGTCGAGCAGGACAAGAGAAGGAGAATTTACCAGACCGCAAACGAAATTGAGCCGTCTTTTCATTCCTCCGGAGAGATTTTTAATCCTTTCCCTGCTCCGCTTTTCAAGTCCTGCCAGGGAAAGAAGCTCTGAAGTTTTATCTCTGAGAGATTTTCCTCCCTTTCCGTACATCCTCGAGAAGAAAACGATATTTTCAATAGAGTTGAAATCTCCGTAAAGTGAAATATCCTGGGGGACAATTCCTGTATTCTGTTTGAAATCCGCGGGAGTGCCGGAAAATCCCTTTTTTTCAACAATATCAACTGTGCCGCTATCCTGAGTGAATACAGCGGAGAGGATGGAGAGAAGCGTTGTTTTGCCCGCGCCGTTTGGGCCCAAAAGCCCCATTATTTCACCGCTTCGGATTTCCATATTGAGGCAGTCGAGGGCGCGCCTGTCGTTATAACTTTTAACCAGATCTTTTATATTGATTGACGCCATATGAATTAATTAAAAATTATCTGCAGGGTTTTAGCCCTCTTGTAAAAAATTCACGGCAAGCTTCGCGATTTTTTC
Source organism: uncultured bacterium (assembly GCA_964549305.1). Taxonomy (GTDB): domain Bacteria; phylum Schekmanbacteria; class GWA2-38-11; order GWA2-38-11; family J061; genus J061. Next base: position 31,164 of record CAZJVM010000022.1, on the reverse strand, counting down.
TTCGCTTTCCCTGTAAAAATGGTCTTCGCCGTCTATTACTTTGATTTTGCCCTTTATTCCGGTTTTATCAATAAAGGATATTAACTCGTCTTCGCTGAGACATATGTCGTTTTCCGCGATTATGAAGAGCGCGCTTCCTTTGAAACAGGAGAGGAATGAATAATCGTAAAAGGAGAGGGGGGGAGATATGAATACCGCTTTTTCAGTGAAGGATTTTTCGCAAAATTCCGCGGCAATCCTCGTGCCAAAAGAATAACCTGCAAGGCAAAGGGTTTTGGCAGAAGAAACCTTCATCAATTTATCCGTTATGATTGCAGCATCGGAAATTATATTCGTAAAATCTCCCGAGGAGTCGAGGTTCTCCCAATAGTCGAAGAGCGTGGTATTTTCAATTTCCATTCCGCTTTTGCCCACTCCGCGGTAGTTGAATCTTCCTGTTAAAAAGCCCGCGTCGCTAAGCGACGATGATAGGGCAGTTACAACATTGTTTTCAATGTTTCCGCCTAATTTCGGATGGGGAGGAAATATGGCAACGGGTTTCTCTTCAGATGTGTTTTCGGGATAGGAAAGAATTCCCTCGAGAGGGATTCCATTATTGTCCAGAAAAAGTTTTTCTTCCAATATTTATTGATTCCTTTTCCCGTGAAGGTTTATATCAAGAGTTATATCATCCTTGACTCTTATGAAAAAGAGCAGAGTTTTCGGCTTTATGTCAAAGTCTGCAAGAGAAAGAGGCACAGTAGCCCGCAGATTGAAATCCTTTTCATTCATCTCCACTTCCGCGGGGAAGGTTATTTTTTTTGTTTCGCCGTGAATACTCAGGTTACCCGTAATGCTTGCAAGGTAATATTGCTTTTCCTCATCAGGAGATTTTAGCACACTTGTGTCCGAGAGTACAAAATCTATGGAAGGGAATTTTTCGGATTCCAGGTCTTCGAGCATATTTTTATTCATCTTTTCACTTTCGCATTTCATCGATTCCACTTTCACGTGAAATTCACCGTTTGAGGACCTCTCGATATATTGCGTGTCGCCCCCGGCAAATCCGGAAACCTCCTCAACTATGCCCTCAAATGCGTGCAGGGTGGACCTGCCGTGAAAAACAATTTTGCTCGAAGAAGAGTCAAAATCGTAACGCACGGTTTCACATCGCGCGGAAGTTATTATAATCGATGACAGAAACAATGCCGTCAGAAGTAAAGCCCTTAATGCCCTTTTCAATATAATCCCTCCTTAATGGTTATTTCTTTTTTATCCCGCGAAGGCGCGGGGTTTCTGATTCCGTCCTGCGAGCCCGCTTTCCAGGTACAGACAGATTCCGGTTCGGCGCGTTCCGCTTCATCTCTTTCTATGAGGTTGGGGATGAAAAATATTTCATCAAGGCGGTGAAAAGCTACACGCCCTCTTTCACCGTAATCGGTTTTTTCAAGCGTCGCGGGACCTTTGTTGTCTGACAGCTTGAGAATGTCGATTATCAGCCGCGGACCCGGAGGATAGTAGGTGACATTGTAATCCCTGTCAGGATGTTTGACTTCGAGCGTAAGCCCGAAAAGGGTATTACCGTAGCCCGGTATAATGACTGCCGACGGGAAAAGCCCCGACAGTTTTTCGTAAATATGGGGAAAAACCGGAAGTCCGCCGAGATGAATTCCCTTTATCAATTCGCGCGTACGCGGTTTCAACTCTTCGGCAATGTTCAGGGCGATGTCGGGAGTGGTAAAAAGAATTCCGATATTTTGAGTATGTATTATTCTAAGCGCCTGCTCCAGAATATGCGCCTTGTATCGTTTAAAGGGGAGTGAACCGGGGTTCAATTTTTTTACCCATCTCGGATCGAAATCAACTGCAAAGGGTGACATTGCTCCAAATGATTTTGCCATCTCGATTGCCGAGCGGTATATGATGTGAGGTCCCGAAGGCGCCACAAAAAGCCAGTTAAGGTTGCCGGGAAAGTTTCGCCCGGACGCGACCTTATGAAAGAAATCAGAGAAGGCATATCTGAATTCCCCGATGGAATACGCCGTATTCTTTACAACTCCCGTTGTGCCTCCCGTTTCCGCTGTGAGAATCCGCGATTTGTCCTTCATAAAACGCTTCGGAATGAATTCTTCCACGGGAATTCGGGCAAGCTCTTTTTCATCCATAGGACCCAGTTTTATAAGGTCATCGGCGCGTCTTATTTCGCGCAAGGCATCTATGCCGCGCTCCTTCTGAAATTTCAGCCAGTAGGGCGCGCCTTCTTCGGGATGAAAATGGATTTCCGTGATATGGCGAATCCACTCGTCTGTGCTTATGTCAAACCATTTGGGATGCATTTGTCTCTTTATTGAAAAGTGCGAAAAATTCTTCGAAAACCGTTGAAAGAGAGAGCGCATCGATAACCGAGCCTTCAATTCGGACAAGCTTTTTGAAAAATGCCTCCTGAGGACCTACTTTCATTAGGAGAAGTTTTTCGAATGTGTCGCAAGAGGTGATAAACTTGAATACCGCTTTTTCAGGGGATTCATTTACAGCGAATTTCACAAGCCTGCCATTTTCTACGCTCATATAATAAGTCACACCGATATCGCTTATACAAAGTATGAAGTCTTTCGTTAGCGACTTAAGATTGGGGATTATTTCGCTTCCGACCGAAAGACGCATTTTTAGCTCGAAAATCTTTATTATGCCGCTTCTTTCCGGAAGATTATGTGAGTGCCTCTTTGTAAAAAAGTCAACTATTCGTTTGTAGTATGCTTCGTCGATTTGAGGAAAGAAGATTCCTTTTTCTTCGAGAATCGTATTGGTGCGCATCGAGGCGAAAAGCGGTTCGTGAAAAAGGTAGGGGCGATATGACTTCATTGCGTTTTTTAAAAGCAATTCAGTTTTAGAAGATTTATCTCCGTTATCTGAAAGCGATTCCACAAGATTAAGAGGATTTACGGAAAGAATTCTGTGAATAGAATCATTAAGCCCTGAAAATGACGGAGGACCCGGATTTGTTATGTGATATGTTTGCGGTGAATCTTCATCAGATGAAAGTATGATTTTTGAAACGGAGTCTGCCGCGTAATCTATGGGAATGATGTTTTTTACGACATCTTTTCTGCATTCAAATCTGATTTCGCCCTCTTTTTTTTCTATTCCTCTGCCCTTTATGGCGTTGATGACCCTTAAGTATGTGTATATGGCGTTGAAGTTAAATGTTTTTCCCGATGAGTGGTCTCCCATTATTATTGAAGGGCGGAATATCAATGCCTGAATCCCTGTTTCTTCTCCGAACTTTCTCACTGCTTTTTCAGCTTCGAATTTAGATGACTCATAGGCGTTTTTAAAGGATTGTCCCACGTCAAAATCATTTTCGGAAAATATATCATCGCAGTTGCCCGCCACATATGCCGTGCTTATGTGATTGAATTGGGATGCCGAAAAAAGGCGCGCCGCGTCTGTGGCGTTTATGGTGCCCTCGAGGTTGGTTTTGAAAAGGGAGTCCCTGTCGCGCAAATCAAAGGATGTACAAGCCGCGCAGTGTATGACAACGGGGCGGATATTTCCGAGGCGTGCTATTGTCTCCCTGTGGAGTCCGAGATTTTTCTTTTCAATGTCGCCCTCTATTATCTCCAGATTGTCTTTGTATCTATGAAGACCCTCTTCACTCCAAAAGGAAACGCTCTTTAGCACACGATTGTACGCGTCTTCGTTGTCCTTTGACCGTGAAAGACAGATTGTTTTATAACCCGACGAGATAAGGTTATAAGCGAGTCTGCTTCCAAGCAACCCTGTGGCGCCTGTTATAAAGAATATCTTTTCCATTAAATCATTTTTCAGTCAGGGTAATACCTTGAGATGTGTATTCCTTTGTGTTGCCTCTTTCTTTTTGTCTTCTCTGATAACCGATGATAGTTTCTCCGAAAGATTTTTTCTGTATTCCTTTAAAAGCTCAATATCATAACTTATAGCTTTTTCCGCGTATTTTTTGCAATGACTGCAGGTTTCGCAACCGTCGTCGCAGTCATAATGTTTTCTGAATTTATCGATGAACCCTTCCAGTTTTTCCGAGTCGAGAAGTACTTTCAATTCCGGCAGTGAAGAATTGTCTCCCTTTTTTCTGAAATTATTCCAGTGGCACCAGCCTAAAAGAGAGATCAGGTCTTTATCGTGCTTTCTGTTAGCGTAGGCGTCTGCAAGTTTAAGAAGAGTTTCTGATGATGACCCTCTGCCGGCAAGTTTAAGCCAGTTTACACCCTTATCTTTCAGAACGCCTGTGTCTGCAGGCGGTATCCAGGGAGACGCGAGAAATTCCCAGGGAGATTCGAGCTTCTTCAGCGTGCAGGAAAGCAGGTTGTATTGATTGTAAGGTTTCTCCCGTACTCTTTCCGCGCGCTGACTCCCGTGCCCTGTATTGTTGTAGTGGTAGTATTCATATGAACAATGATGAATGCAGGTATGGTTTGCGATTATCTCAATTTCGCAATTAACTGAGTTTGCTATTTTTCTGATAAGGTTGAAATCCCTGTTTTTGTCCGGGTCGATGATGATTCTTTTTACACCCAGATCTTCATAGCGTTTTGCGATTTTTACGTTTGAAATGTAGCAGATTGAAGACGCGCAGATTTCTATGCCGGGAAATTTTTCCCGTAATATTTCTATAAGGTAGGGAATGGTAACTACCATTCGGGTTACTCCGTTGTCGCAAAGACGGCCAAAAAGCTCTTCAATCTCTTTTCTTCCAGTTTGGGAATATTCAACATTCCCTATGCAGGGGGCATTCACGAGATAAGAGAAAGCGATGCCCGCGCTATTCAGGGCTTTGATATGCTTTTTGATTCCCTTGAAATCGGGAGAGGGCAGATATTTCGACGGTCTCGCGGAAGCAAGAATGGAGCTTTGAAGACTTCCGTAAACTTCTCCTATTTTAGGTGAATCCTGAGGAGAATTTTCGTTTATCTGTCTAAGTCCGTCAACGAATGAATCTTCGAATGTCGTGGGCAAAGTAATTTTCATATTTTTTCCTTAAAATTCTGATTAAATTTCTTTTTCTGATTACTGTCAATATGAAATCCTCCATATTTTATTCAAAAATAAGAAAAAGGAGACATAAAATGCCTCCTTTTTCCTGTTATGCTATTTCTGTTTTATTATTGCGGAGTGCCATTTGCCACCCAGGTATCAAATGTTGACACAAGTGAGGCGGAAAGCGAACCTCCCGGAGGCATAGTGCCACTATCGATAGTTGTTTTTGCCGCGGAAGCGTTTGATACGGCATCGGCGTAAGTATCGAGTGCAACTCCCTTTGCCGCAGACGAAGAGTTGTGGCAGGCGGTGCAGTTTGAAGACAGAAGACTGCTTATGTCGCTTGAGTATGTGGGATTTGTTGTTCCACCACTGTTGTTACCACCACCGTTGTTGCAGGCTTTTTTAGGTTTTTTAAGATAACGGTATATGGAATTAACCTGACTCTTTTTCAATGTTCCTTTAAAACCGGGCATTGAAGAACTTCCTGAAGCATTTTCTGAATCTTTGTCGAAATCTCTTTCGTTTTCGCCGTTTTCATTATCTTTGTCCTGTCTGTCTGATCTGCCCTTGCTTCCAAGGACATCCCTCATAAAGCTTCTTCTGCTTTCTCTGTTGATTCTGTGAATCTTTCCTTTATTGCCGTGACAGCTTTGGCAGTTTGCCACATAAAGGTTTTTGCCCTTTGTTACCGATTTACTGCATTTTGAAATTGCAACTTCGGTAATGAAAAAAGCTGATACAAACATCGATAATGAAACAATAAAGGTGATTAAAAAAGTTTTCATCTTCATCATTTCTCCTTTAAAAGTAAGAGTTTAAAAAAATGTGTCTCTTACCCTGCATTCTTTTTTTAACTGCTTCATTAGCGGAACGAACAGATACATTCGTTTTAAATAAATTTAAAAAAGGAAAAGCAACCACCTGCATTGGGCCAGGAGGGTATCCGTCTTTTAAATGCAGGCAGTCGCAATATCCTGTTAGGTGGAGGAGGGTAAAATTTCCTCTATTGAAAAAACGTCCGCCGGAAACAGAGAATACCCAATCGTTCTTTTTGCAGGGAGAGACGCGAAGGTTTTTGCCGTAACCTTTACGGCGTTTCTCTGACCGGCGGGCGCGGGTTTTATTTTTTAAAATTAAAGCCATATTGTTAATTCTCCTCATAAAACCGGACTAAACAAGTCCTGTATTAAGTCGCTTTTTATATTGCAAAATTCGTGCCAAGTTTTTTTGGGATAAATAGAAAATTCTAACTTATTGAATATGTGAGAAATAAACCTTTTTGTGAAAGTATTTCTGCGATTTTAGGATGTGTTTGAGCTATAAAGGGTGAAAATTTTTTTTCGGTGATGAAAAAAAATTTTTCGCTACTTCTCTGATTTTGCGGGAATCAACAGGTTTTCTTTTCTCTTGTTTTCCGTTATTATATTCTCGTCTTCATATGAGGATATCATTTCTTCTAATTCCGCATATTTTTTTTTGAATTCTTTTATCTTTATCTCAGACAAGGAGATATCATTCTTAATTATTTCAATTTCATCTTCGAGGGATTTTATGTCTTTTTCAAGATTTGAAACCGCTGCAAGTTCAGAGGGTTTCAGGCGGTCGCCCGAGTGAATCCGGCGATACATAGCACTTAGTCTTTCCTTAGCTTCCTTTACGTTGTAAAGATATTCCAGTCTTGAATGGAGTTTATCGAGCGATTGGATAAGCATACTTACGCCTTCGTCAATATATTCGATTTCTTCCGTTATCCTGTCTATATTATTTGGATTATTTCTGAATATGCTTATTTCTATGTTTCCGTCAATGATTTCCAGTCTGCTTTTTCCTGAATATGTCACTTGCGAGATATTCTTTTCTATCTCCTCTATTTCCCTGTATTCCTGAATCCACTCCGGCGTTTCCCCTCCGGAAGAAGTTTTCCGGATGTTCTCAGTCAACATCTTAATTCTGAGAGAGCCTGCTTTTATATATTGTTCCGAATAGTCTGATATTTCCCGTGATAACCGTATTTTCTCCTTCTGAAGGGATGTGTATTCGTCGGAAAGGTCGCGTATCTCTTTTAAAAGATTCTGTATCTCATTGTCTGCCGATGCGGGAAGAAAACCGCCGGACAGCTTTTTTCTTTCCAGCAGTTCTGATTTTTCTTTTGAAGTTCGCTCAATCAGTTTCTGCCGTGTTGATATATCTCTGATTTTCGCTTTAATATCAGATATTTTAGACCAAAGTATCGTTGTTTCCTCTTTTACATCGCTGTCAAAAGCGTATGCAGTCGGCATAAAGACTGAATAGAGGAAGGCGCAAAGAAAAAGGGCGATGAAACCGTATTTTTTAAGCTTGTAACGAAGGGCATTTCTTTCCACTCCCAACTCTTCCGCTGTTTTAGAAATGACTCCGTTGCATTTTTCGAATGCTTTTTCGATAATTGCCTTTTCATAATCCGCGATTTTGTCCTGAAGGTTTCCGCCGTCATTTTCCGCGATGACTCTTTCCGCGTGGTTATCTGTGCGAATCGCCATGGGAAGGTCGGGAGTTTCAAGAAGTGAACCTTCGGCGAGGACTACCGCGCGCTCTATGACATTTTCAAGCTCTCTTACGTTTCCCGGCCAATGATACGCCGAAAGAATGTCCAGCGCGTCTTTGGAAATTCCTGTAATCGGTTGTTTTTTCAGTGCGTTTTTGCCTGTTCCGTATTTTTTCAAAAAATGGAAACTGAGAGCGGGGATGTCTTCCTTTCTTTCTCTAAGAGGCGGTAGAGTGATGCTTATGACATTGAGCCTGTAATAAAGGTCTTCCCTGAATTGCTTGTTGACTACAGATTCCGCAAGGTCTTTGTTCGTTGCGGCGATTATTCTCACATCTACCTTTCTTGTCTTATTGTCACCGATTCTTTCAAACTCTCTTTCCTGTATGACATTTAAAAGCTTTATCTGTGCGGGCGCCGAAAGCTCGCCGATTTCATCGATAAAGATGCTCCCTCCGTCTGCTATTTCAAACCTGCCGACGCGTGATTTCGAAGCGCCTGAAAAGGCGCCTTTTTCATGTCCGAAAAGTTCGCTTTCGAGAAGGTTTTCAGGATAGACACTGCAGTTGATTCTAATAAAAGGCGCGTTGCTTCTGTCGCTTCTGTAATGCACTGCCCTTGCCACAAGCTCTTTTCCCGTGCCGCTTTCGCCGTAAATCAGCACGTTTGAACTGCTTGCCGCGATTTTCTTTATGAGCGAATAGACTTCAAGCATCTTTTTGCTTTTCCCGACAATGTTTTCGAAGTCGTATTCGCTTTTCGCCTCGTCCTTGAGATATTCGTTTTCCCGTGAAAGCTTTTTCACCTCGCGAACGAGTGAAAGCTTTTCGAGGGCTTTTTTGACTTTCAGCTCAATGTCTTGAAATTTAAAGGGTTTTTCGATGAAATCGAATGCGCCCTTCTTCATTGCGTCAACGGCAACATCCACTGAAGCGTGCGCCGTAATCATTATTACCGGGCAGTCGCACTCCATTTCCTTTAATTTTTCAAGAAGTTCGAGTCCGCTCAATCCCGGCATCCGGATATCGCTGATGAGAATATCAAAACTTCCCTCTTTAAGAGTTTTTAACGCCTGAATGCCGTTTTCGGCTTCGGTTACGCTGTAACCTTCAGCGCTGAAGGAGAGGTTGAGACCTCTTCTGAAGCTTTTGTTGTCGTCTACGACAAGTATTTCAGGTCCTTTATTCATTTATTTTAGTTTTTAAAAAAAAATATAATCAAAACTATTATGCAATATACGTGCCAAAGATGAAAATTTGAGGCCTTAAACTTTAATAAATCTTATAGAAATTCTAAAACTTAAATATTCTCTCCAAATGTTTCATCAATTATTTATTTTAACCGCTTTTTTAAAATCATCAAAGGATTTCAGCGGACATCCGAGCAAAGAGGATATTTTTACTACTTCAGGCGCCTTCATATTGTTTTCAGACAGCAGTTTTTCGTCCGCCACAGCGTCTGCTGTTTTGCCGTCAAAAGCAATCTTCCCCTTATTCATTATTATCAATCTTTTTGCATAATTCGTGATTACGTGCATGGAGTGGGTTACCATAATGATAGTATGCCCCTGCCCGTTTAAATCGAGAAGAAGCTCCATCATTCCCTTAAGCTCGCTGAAATCAAGCCCCGTGGTTGGTTCATCGAGTATGATGATACGGCTTTTCGCCGCAAGCACCGATGCTACGGCAATTTTCTGTCTTTCGCCCTTTGTGAGAACAAATGGATCATAATCAGCATAGGCGGAAAGTCCCACGGCATCAAGCGCGTCCTTCACTCTCCTTTCGATTTCCTCCTCATCGAGTCCGAGGAGGCGCGGTGTGAATGCCACTTCATCCATTACCGTTTCGGAAAAAATCTGGCAGTCGGGATTCTGGAAAACGAATCCCGCTTTTTGCGCAAGCTCGATACTGCTGTAATCATTTATATCCCTGCCCATTAACTTTATCTTCCCTGATTTGGGAGAAAGCAGTCCGTTGAAATGCTTTACAAGAGTTGTTTTTCCGCTTCCGTTTCCTCCGGCAATAGCCGTTATCTCGCCTTTCCTGAATTGAATTGACATATCTTTGAGGATATCTTTTTCACCTTCATAGGAAAAAAACACATTATCCAATTCTATCTCAATTTCTGAATTCCTTATGGCGGAAAACTCTTCCTCATCTCTTTGCTTCAGATTTGCCACGGCGTTCCCGTCGATGGAATATCCCTTTGCTTTTATGAAAGAAACCGATTCTTCCGCGTTGCGAAAAGGCCTTTCGAAACCCGCAAGTTTTGCAATGAGGGCAAGTTGGGGAGGAAGGATTCCGTATTCCTCGAGCATATCGGTTTTTATAAAAATCTCTTCGCTTTTTCCCAGGAAGATTATTTTTCCCTCGTTAATCAGTATGCACTTGTCGGAATTAATGAGTTCGTCAGTTTCGTGTTCCACTGCCACGATAGTCCTGTTCCTGTCTTCCTTGATTTTTTTTACCACATTAAAGACGCTTTCCTTGCCTTCCGGATCAAGGTCGGTGGTGGGTTCGTCGAGGCAGATTAAAACCGGTTCCATAGCAAGCATTGACGCAATTGCAAGGCGCTGTTTTTCTCCCCCCGAAAGCATTGCGGGTTGTCTTGATTCAAAACCGTCAAGCCCCGTCATCGCGAGGTATTTTAAAATAGCCTCTTTGATTTTTTCCCTTTCCCTTCCGAGATTCTCAAGTCCGAAGGCAATTTCGAGGTCAACGCTTGTGGAGAAAAGCTGTGATTCGAAATCCTGAAAAACTATGCCCGTTATTTTTGATGATTCCGCAAGGGACGAAGATGAAATATCCTGCCCCAGTAGTGTTACTTTCCCCTTGAAATCTCCTCTGATTAAGTTTGGAATGAGACCGTTTAGGGTAAGCAAAAGAGTGGATTTTCCTGCGCCGCTTTTTCCAAGTACTGCCACAAAATCACCTTCATTGATTTTGAATGAGATGCCGTCAAGCTGTTTATTCGAAGAATTTTTATAGGAAAAGGTTATATCTTCGGCTTCAAGAAGTGGTTTTTTTTCCTTATCCATTTGAGAAATCAGGGTATTATACAGCCAGCTAAGAGTATGATGAGGAACGGTACAACTGATATCCCGGTTGCGTATTGAGAAAGAAAAGACCCCTCGGAAACTATGGGGATTTTTCCGCCGAATCCCGATGAAAGGATAATTCCAACTGCCAGCGCTCCGATGCTTCCGGTGATGATTAGAATCTTTGCGGTTTTTGATGCTGTGCATTTGTGAAAATCGGAAGCCTTCAGTATGTCGGTCCAAAGCATATCCCATTTTTCCACTCTCGGATAAAGGACAAGGAATACGAGGGGACCGAGGACTACGGAGACTATGAGATTGTTGATGAAGATAATCGACGCGAGCACCGAGAAGGGGACAAGACCGAGAATGTCTAACCCCCAGGCAATTATAGACGCGCAGGCGGCGCTCGATACGATGCCCACATAAAGAAAAAAGGAACAGAAGACTACCTTGCTCTTCTTTTGCCAGTAGTTATGATAAATGTCCCTTGCGTTGATTAAGCGGTATGCCGTGAGACTGAAGAAAAAATTTCCTATAAGGCCGAAGATTGTTCCTATTCCCAGAGTGCCGAAGAAGTCGCCTATTAAATTTCCCAATGCGGAACCCCAGGCACCGGCAGGCCCGAAGAGAATTCCGAAGACAACGGGAATGACCGACGCGGGCCTGATTTCCGTTGACCCGGGTATGATTGGTATGCTTTTCATGGGAATCAGAATTGCCGCGAATATTGCAGCCGTTATAGCGCAAAGCACAACCATTTTAGTATATTTCCACATTGTAACGGTTTCACGCATTTTTTCCCGGCTCCCCTGTTTTTCAACGGATAAAAACGAGCATTAAAAAAATAACAATTTAAAAATTATACTGTAATAAACTTTTAAAAAACAGGAAAATACTGTATGTTTTTAAGAGAGGCTTATGAATACCAAAATCAAACTTGAAAGTGGATTTCGTGCCGCGGTCATAGGCGGTGGACCCGCGGGAAGTTTGTTCGCGCATTTTCTTCACAAGCTTTCCCATAAAAAGGGTATCGACGGAGACATAGATATTTATGACGCGAAATCCTTTACCAGCAATCTTCCACGCGATTGCAATATGTGCGCTGGAGTTCTTGGTTACAAGGTAATAAAAAAACTCCATAAGGAAGGCATTGACCTGGAGGAAAAATCGGTAAGGCAGGAGATTAACGGTTATGCTTTTCATCTCAAAGAGCAGTTTATAACTCTTTATAAAGATCCCAATACTCCAATATATACCATATTTCGCGGCATAGGCCCCATTTCTTCGGAAGATGGCTATATGAGCTTTGACCGCCTTTTACTCGATAAGGTTGTATCGGAAGGCGCGCGATGGAGTAAGAAGCTCGTAAAAGAGGTACGTATCGGGGAAAAACCGCAAATAGCCCTCCAGGACGGAAAGGGAGAAAACGAATGGAAAGAATATGATTTAATCGTAGGCGCGTTCGGAGTCAACAGCAATCTCCACAAAAAAATGCCCTTTGCTTATGTGCCTCCCCAAACGTGGCACGCCTGCCAGGCTGAAATTGTTGTCGATGAGGAATTTATTGAGAAGAAACTCGGCAATATGATTCATATGTTCAATTTCGGAAACAGAAAGCTCAAATTCGTGGCTATAACGCCAAAGAAAAATATACTTACCGTTACGGCAATAGGTGCGTACGTTAAGATAAATGATCTGCGTGAGGCAATCCGCGGGAGTGAAATTAAAAAGTATCTCCCTGAGGGCGAAAATATAGTATGCCACTGCCATCCTAAACTTCCCGTTACGGCAGCCGGAAATCCTTTCTGCGACAGAATGGCAATCATAGGAGATGCCTGCGATTCAAGGTATTTGAAAAACGGAATTGAGTCCGCTTACTCATCTGCGCTTTTTGCGGCAGAGGCAATGGTGAATTACGGTATAGACGGCAAATCTCTTAGAAAGCATTTTTATTCAAGGTGCAGGAAGATGTTTGACGCGGACAATCGTTACGGAAAGATGATGTTTTACATCAACGACCATGTTGCCAATAACAAACTCCTTTCTCAGGTGCAGGTTACCGTAGCAGATATCGAACAGAGGCGCACTTCTCCGAAACAGCGTTATATGAGCAAGTGTATGTGGTATTTTTTCAGCGGTGAAGCGCCTTACAGATGGATTCTAACAAGAAGCCTTTCTCCGCGCCTCCTTTTTACATTTATTGTTCAATTTGTTGTAAAGCTTCTTTCTGCCGGAGTAGTCGATAGCGAGAAGAAAAGCGAAGAAGAAAAAATAAAAAGAAAGATACGGAGAAAAATAATTGCTGTTCCGCACTATACTCTGGATAAGGCAGGCAGGGTAATAATAATCGGCGGAGGGCCTGCGGGAACAAGCTGCGCTATAGCGCTTTTGAAAATGGCTGCCGAAGCCAACAAAAAAATTCAGGTTACTATTTTTGAGGGAAAAGATTTTTCCAATCACTTCAATCAATGTATGGGTATTCTCTCTCCCGACGCAATGAGGATTCTATACTCCCTTGTAGGCGCGAATATGCCTCAGGCGATTTTCAGAAGCAGGATTGACAAGTATGTCCTTTGCACTGAAGACGAAGAAATAGACCTGATCAGAAGAGAGGACAACAAGCCATTCTATACGGTGAGAAGGGTGGAAATGGACCGTTATCTGCTCAATTACGCCAAAGCGCTCGGGGCGGAAGTCATACACAGCAGAGTTAACGGAATCGAGTTTCCTCATACATCCTTTACTAACGAGGTAAGGGTATACAGCGAAAGCTGTTTCAGGAAAGCCGATGTTGTCGTAGGCGCTTTCGGGTTAGACGATGCAATGCTCGAGGTATTCGAAAAAGCCACTGACGGAAGATACAGGCGCCCTGAGAAGATGATGAAAACCTTTATGACAAAAATTGATATAAGACACGATGACATTGATGAAAAATTCAGAAACGGCATTTATGCCTTTCTTCTCTCTTCTCTGAGCAATATCGAATTCGGCGCAGTTGTCCCAAAATATGATTATATAGTAGTAAATATTGCGGGCAGAAACATAACTTCGCTCGATATGGATTTATTCCTGAATGACCGCGCTGTAAGAAATATAATACCTTCTATTGAAAGGGAAAAGCTTAAGTACTATTCAGGTATGTTTCCCATTTCATACGCTTCCGGAGTTTGCGGAGACCGTTACGTGATAACGGGAAATGCCACAGGTTGGGTCAAACCCTTCAAGTCCCATGGCATAGATGTGGCGCTTACGACGGGTGCGCGCGCGGCGGAAGTTATCTTCAATCAGGGATATTCCAAAGAGGCATTCGGCTATTATTCATATCTTTGCAGGGATTTGACTTCCGATTATTACTATGGCGCAATGGTCAGATATCTCTGCAGTCTCGGTACCAACTTCGACGCGATGCAGTTATTGGTGAAGTATTCAAGGGACAATAAGTACTTCTATGATATCCTTTACAACTCCATTTCCGGAGACAAGTCGTACAGGGATATTGCAATGAATCTTTTGCGTCTTCGCTTTTTAAAAACTTTAACTCCCGCCCTCATTAAAAACTTCTTCCGGGGCAAATCAGATATCAGTCCCTGATGCCTCGTTTTTTTGTTTTTTAATCCTATTCGGGCAGTGTTACCGAATCGTATTCACTTAGCTTTGAAAGAGCAATGCTCTTTATTTTGTCGAGCTTTTCAGGTGAGTCAGCTTCAAACCTGAGAACAAGCACAGGTTGGGTGTTTGATGCCCTGATAAGCCCCCATCCGCCCTCAGTCATAAAACGCACTCCGTCAACATCTATGATTTCGTATTTGCCTCTGAAATATTCCGTCACTTCGGAAACGATGCGAAATTTGTCAATGTCTGTGCAGTCGACGCGTATTTCGGGAGTGCTGTACATCCTGGGGATGTCGGCGAGAAGTTCAGAACATTTTTTGTCAGTCTTTGAGAGCAATTCCGCCATTCTGCATGACGCGTATATGGCGTCGTCATAACCAAAGTACCTGTCCGCGAAAAACATATGGCCGCTCATTTCTCCCCCAAGGGGGGCATTGATTTCTTTCATTTTGTTTTTTATTAACGAATGTCCTGCCATCCACATAACGGGAGTGCCGCCGTGTTTTTTTACATCGTCATAGAGCGTTTGAGAACATTTGACTTCAAAGACTATCGGTTGAGAACTGTTTTTAAGTATCTCCCTTGAAAAGAGAATCATAAGCTGGTCGCCCCAGATAATATTTCCCTTGTCGTCAATGACGCCGATTCTGTCAGCGTCGCCGTCATAGCCTATACCCATGTCGTATTTACCTTCCAGCACGGTGTTTATGAGGGTTTCGAGATTTTTCTTGATTGTAGGGTCGGGATGGTGATTTGGAAAATTTCCGTCAGGTTCGCAGAAAAGTTCCTTTACTTCACATCCCAGTTTTCTCAAAAGGGCAGGGGCAATATTCGATGCCGTGCCGTTTCCCGAATCCATTGCCACTCTTACAGGCTTTTCGATATTTATTTTTCCCGCAACCATTTCAATATATTTTTCATTGATGCAGGCGCTAGATGATGAACCGCTTCCTTTTGAAAATTCTCCCGCGTCGATAATCTTTCTTATTTTCTGAATTTCCTCTCCGTAAAGTGTCGTCTTGTTGTTGCACAGTTTCAGCCCGTTAAACTCAGGGGGGTTGTGACTTCCCGTAATCATTACGCCTCCGTCAACATCGAGCTCGAAGAGGGAATAGTAAAGTATGGGAGTGGGTACCATGCCGATGTCTATACAGTCGCATCCCGCGGAAGTCGCACCCTTTATTATTGCGTCTTTAAATTCTTCGGAACTTAAGCGGATGTCATATCCGATTGAAATTTTTCTTTTTCCTTCACGCGCGAGGTATGTGGCAAATGCCCTGCCTATTGTCTCCACTATATCCGGTGTAAGGTCGCTTCCAACGAGTCCTCTGATATCATACTGCCTGAAAATTTGCGGATTTATCATTTTTCGACTCCTCTTAAAATTCAAAATTAGCTTGTTTCCCTGAAACGGGAAATAGAAATTTTACGGTATGATATTAAAGCAATTGCCTCAAATACTTTCAACTGTTTTTCTAAGGCCTTCGCCAAAGGGGACTTCAGGTTCGTAACCGAGAAGTTTTTTGGCTTTGCTGATATCCGCGAGAGAATGAAGGATATCGCCGGGACGCGGTTCGGCATACAGGGGTGAGATGTGGGTCCCGAGGATTTCATTAAGCTGTTCAACGAGTTTGTTCACGGTAATTCTGCTTGCGCAGGCAATATTGATAATGTTGCCTGAAATGCCTTCCGTCTTTGCCGCGAGAAGGTTGGCGTTGATAACGTTTTTAACGAATGTGAAGTCCCTTGACTGTTCTCCGTTTCCGTAAATTGTCGGTTGTTCGCCCGATTTCATCTTTTTGACGAATATGGATATTACTCCGGAGTAGGGCGATGAGGGGTCCTGTCTCGGTCCGAAAACATTGAAGTATCTCAGTACGACGGTTTCAATGCCGTAGAGGTTGGAAAATACCCTGCAGTAATATTCTCCCGTGACTTTTGAAATCGCGTAGGGTGAAAGAGGGGAGGGTTTCATATCTTCATACTTGCTGTCTTCCACGGTGTCGCCGTAAGCAGATGATGAACCGGCAAAAATTATTCTTCTCACACCCGCATCCCTTGCTGCAACGAGCAGATTGAGAGTGCCGTCGATGTTTGCGGAATTGCTTGTAACTGGATCCTGCACAGACCTTATTACCGATGGGATTGCGGCTAAATGAAAGATTGTGTCGATACCTTTTACTGCAGGTTTAAGGTCGTCCATATTCCTGAGGTCGCCCTTTATGAATTCAATCTTTCCCTCGAGATGCCTGAGATTGTCCGTTTTTCCCGTTGACAGGTTGTCGAATACTCTGGTTTTCATATTCCTGTCTGTCAGTTCATCGCATATATTAGACCCGATAAATCCCGCTCCTCCCGTTACAAGATATGCTGGCATTTTACTTTTCCTTCTTACGTTAAATTAATGAACTCAGAGAGTGATTATTTTTTTCCTGTTCTTTTTAAAGCCCTTCAGCGCGTTGCGCGTATCGATTATTGTTGTGGCGTTCTTTAACACTTTTCCGTAGTCCACGCATTTATGACTGGTCGTTATGACAGTGCAGTGAGAGTTTTTTAATAAATTTGCCGTAAGCGCCTTCGACTTGAACGATTTTCCCTTGATTTCAAATGATGGAATGTAAGGGTCGTGGTAAGAAATTTTCGCGCCCTTCCTGCTCAATATTTCGATGATGTCCAGTGCGGGAGATTCCCTCATATCGTTAATATCGTTTTTATAGGAAACACCGAGTACGAGAATCTTTGCGCCCTTTACGCTTTTGCTTTTGTCATTGAGTGAGGAGATAATCTTGCTTACTACAAACTCGGGCATATGTGAGTTGACTTCGCCGGCGAGCTCTATAAAACGGGCATTGTAATTTAGCTCTTTAAGCTTCCAGGAAAGATAATGGGGGTCGATGGGAATGCAGTGCCCGCCAAGCCCCGGTCCAGGATAAAAGGGCATAAATCCGAACGGTTTAGTTGCCGCGGCATCTATGACTTCCCATACATTTATTCCGAGCTTTTCGCAGATGAGGGTCATTTCGTTGACCAAACCGATATTCACGCTTCTGAAGGTGTTTTCGAGAAGTTTAACCATTTCGGCAGAATCGCTTCCCGAAACTTTCATCACATTATCGATAAACTGCGAATAAAAAAGCCCCGCTACTCTCGTGCATTTATCCGATATTCCGCCAACGACCTTCGGGGTGTTTTTCGTGTTGTATTGTTTGTTTCCGGGGTCGATGCGCTCAGGTGAAAAAGCGAGGTAAAAGTCCTTTCCCGTCTTCAATCCGCCTGACTCGAGGGAAGGTTTGATAAGCTCTCTCGTAGTGCCGGGATATGTTGTGCTTTCAAGAATGATTACCTGTCCGTTGCGGATATATTTTCTGATTTCGTTTACGGCGGAGATAATAAAGGAAATATCGGGATCTTTTGTCTTTCTCAGCGGAGTGGGCACGCAGATGCTGACTACATCTGAATCTGAAAGAATACTGTAATCGGTAGTCGCTCTGAATTTTCCCGACTTGATAGCTTTTTTGAGGTTTGTGTCGCTTACATCTAAAACAGGGGATTTTCCCCTGTTGATTCGGGCAACTTTCTTTACGTCTACATCTATGCCGGTAACAGTAAAGCCCGATCTCAGAATTTCCATTACAAGGGGAAGTCCCACATAACCGAGTCCTATTATCGCTATTTTTGCCTTCTTTGTTTTTATCAGCTTTTCAATATTCATAGTTTTTAAAACCTATATTCTCGAATTTTTTTTATCTAAAAATTAAGAAAATATAAAAAAAACATAGTAGAGGACAAAATATGAATATGCAATTATTAAAATATGAGTTGTGAAAAAATTTATAATTCTACTGAAGGGGAAAAAATATCGGCACTTGACCCTTCTTTCTTCTCTGTCTTATAATCCTGACAAAAGGAAAAAAATATGGATAAAATATCGGTGAAGGTAAAAATCAGGGGAATCGTTCAGGGAGTGGGATTCAGATATTTTACCGTTCTTGAGGCAAGAAAGACGGGAGTCTGCGGTTATGTGAAAAATGAGCCTGACGGTTCGGTCTTTTCCTATGCCGAAGGGAACGAAGAAGACATTAATTCCTTTGTAGAATTTCTAAAAATAGGGCCTGCCTCATCAACCGTTGAAAATGTGGATGTGGTTTACGGAGAATGGACGGGAAGATACATAGATTTTAAAATAGAGATTTAAAAAAATGGTAAAAAAAACTAAAAAAAAGTCAGTCAACCCCAGGGAAGCGTACGTGGTGAAAATGGCGGAGAAGGTCTGCGCCGAGCTTAAAAAAAGAAATATCGAAGGTGTTTTTGTAAAATCAAGCGCTGATGCCAGAAGAAAAGTGAAAAAGATGATTCCCGCAGGGGCAAGCGTTGCACTGGGAGGGTCAACGACCTTAGTGGATTCCGGAGTAATCGACACTCTTCGCTCAATGAAGATAAACCTCCTTGACAGATACAGGGACGATATTTCCGCCGAAGAAGTTGACCGTCTCAGGTATGAAGGGTTGACTGCGGATGTCTTTCTTTCAAGCACAAATGCCCTCACTCTGAAAGGTGAATTGATAAACGCCGACGGAATCGGCAACAGAATTGCTTCGATGATTTACGGACCGAAAAAAGTCATCATCGTGACGGGAGTGAACAAGATTGTAAAAAACATTCAGGAAGGATTCGAGAGAGTCTATCTTACTGCCGGTCCTATGAACAGTATGCGTTTCGGCGCCGATTCTCCCTGCGCGAAGACAGGTTTTTGCGAGGAGGATATATGTTATCCTCCGCAAAGAATATGCAATATGTTTTCCATAATAGAAGGGCAGCCTTCACCGGGCAGAATGTCGGTGATACTCGTGAATGAGATTTTGGGCTTTTAGTCCCCTTAAACGTTGAGTATTTATGCAATCAGGGAACAGGTGTTTCTTTGGCGCAGTTCCCTGATGACCTTATTCCGGTTATTCTCCGCTGGAAATAAGAAAAAAATGTATAGAAAGAAAAAGGCTTTTGCTTGAAAAAAAGAGAAAGCTTGTTATAGACTCAGTAGCCGATTTTTTTTATTTCTTTAAGAAATTTTCAGGCAGTTCATTTAAAATAAAATTATGTTCGAAATAAGATTTCATGGCAGGGGAGGCCAGGGTGCGGTTGTTGCATCCAAGATACTCGCCCTTGCTTTATTCAATGAAGGATATTATGTGCAGTCTTTCCCCGTATTCGGGCTTGAAAGGCGCGGTGCGCCCGTTGCCGCTTTTCTGAGAGTGGATAAAGAGCCCATTCGCCAGCGCACCAATGTCTATACTCCCGATTCGGTCGTCATCCTCGATGAAACACTGATAAGCTTTCAGAATGTTGTTGACGGGCTGAAAAAAAACGGGAGCATACTTATCAATACTCGAAAAAAACCAATAGAGTTCAGCGGTTTTAACGGTTTCAAGGTCTATACCGTGAATGCCACGGATATTGCTCTTAAATACAAGCTTGGCACAATATCATCGCCCATAGTGAATACTGCAATACTGGGCGCATATATGAGAATAAATAAAGCCCTTAAATTCACTTCCCTTGAAAAAGCATTGAGAGAGGAAGTGAAAGACCACGCAAAGGATAATCTCCTCGCGGCAAAGGAGTCATACAGGAAATGCTGCCTGTCTGCTCTCGATAAGATAAATGAAAAGAAAAAATAAGAATAATTCACTTCCTTTGGCGCTTTGCAACGAGTCGGTTACGAAGAATATTACCGGCGCGTGGAGAAATGTGCGTCCCATATACAGGGAAAAAACGGCACCCTGCAGGGAATCCTGTCCCGCGGGAGAAAATATAGAAGGCGTTATGTCCCTTGCGGCATCGGGTAAGCATATCGATGCCTGGAATCTCATAAGAGAAGAAAACCCCTTTCCCGCTGTTTGCGGGCGCGCCTGTTATCATCCCTGTGAAAGCGGATGCAACAGAGGTTTCTTCGATGAACCCCTTTCCATAAACGCGATGGAAAGATTTGTTTCGGATATGGCTTTTCAGAAGTACAAGGGAAAAGGCGGGAGAAGAGCGGGAAGAAAGAAGAAAAAAAATGAAATAGCAATTATAGGGGCGGGGCCTGCCGGTTTGACTGCGGCATACCACCTTTCAAAGAGGGGTTTCCGGACTTCCGTTTATGACGCATTCGGCAAACCTGGAGGAATACTGCAATACGGTATTCCTTCGTATCGCCTTCCCAAAAATATAGTGGATTGGGAAATCAGAAAGATAACAGAGTCGGGAGTGAATATTTCCTGCGGCAAAAAACTCGGTAAGGATTTTACAATCAAAGGGCTTCTAAAAAAATCGGATGCCGTTATTGTGGCAACGGGCGCCTCGCTTTCGCGAAAACTGGAGATACCCGGAGAGGATGCCCGGGGGCTAGTAGACGGAAGCAAATTTCTGAGTGATTTAAGTTTGGGAAAAACAAAAGCGCCGGGGAAAAAAGTCGCCGTAATAGGCGGTGGAAATACCGCTGTTGATGTTGCAAGAAGCGCCCTCCGCATGGGATGTGAGGTCAAGATGTTTTACAGGCGCACAAGGATTGAAATGGGAGCGTTTCCCGAAGAAATATCAGAAGCCGTCGATGAAGGTGTTGAGATATATTTTCTTGTGGCGCCCTGCGAGTTTATAAAAGATGAAAAGGGGAGATTGGAAGGAATCAGGTTTCAGCGGATGAAACTGGGAAAACCGGACAACAGTGGCAGAAGGCGTCCCGTACCCGTGAAGAAAGATACATTCTGCGAGGACTTTGATTGCGCCATTGCGGCAATAGGTGAAGAGATTGATTATTCGGTTTTGTCCCCCTATGCGAATTCGGGAAGCTTCGGAGGCGGTTTGCTCGGCGGATGCATTACGGCCATTGACAGGGTGTTTATGGCAGGCGATTTTTCAGGAGGACCGAGAAGCATTGTGGAAGCGGTTGCGGCAGGGAAAAATGCGGCGCTTGCAGTGAATTCGATGATTGAGGGGTTAAGCTTTACACTTGAATCGGAAAAAATCCGTATCGGCGCCGAAGGAGGAATTTCCTTTGAGAATTTTGACGGTGCAGGTGAAGATGTGATTGAAAGACTGGGCAATATAGTTGAATTTCAGGAACTCAATATGGACTATTTTCTGCAGGCAGACCCGCCGGAAATAAGGAAAGCGGATTTAAAGTCTCGCACTTCCTCTTTTTCCGAAGTGAGCAAAACTCTTACAAAAAAAGAGGCTCCCACCGAGGCAAAGAGGTGCTTTAACTGCGGTAGTTGTAACGATTGCGACAACTGTTATAAGTTTTGTCCCGATATATCGGTGCTCAAGAAAATAAAAAAAGGCTTTAGCTATGAAATAGATTATGACCACTGCAAGGGGTGCTCCATATGCGCCTCAGAGTGTCCGCGCGACATAATCGAGATGATTGAGGAGGTCAAGTCTTGAAAAAGGTGCTGATGGCAAATCATGCCGTTTCAATAGGCGTGAAACTTTCCCGCGTTTCCGTTGTCGCGGCATACCCCATTACTCCGCAGTCACAGGTTGTGGAGCTTATTTCCGAAATGTGTGCCGGAGGCGAAATTAACGCCCAATTCCTAAAGGTGGAATCCGAACATTCCGCTATGGCGTGCTGTATCGGTGCGGCGCTTGCGGGCTCGAGGGTTTTTACGGCAACTTCGTCGCAGGGTCTTCTGTTGATGCACGAAATGCTTCACTGGGCGGCAGGGTCGAGAGTGCCTCTTGTTATGACAAATGTCAACAGGGCGGTAAGCCCGCCGTGGAGCATCTGGACAGACCAAACGGATTCACTTTCCCAGCGGGATACGGGATGGATTCAGCTTTACTGCGAAAGCAATCAGGAAGTGCTTGATTCAATGCTTCAGGCATACTGGATTGCGGAAAAGGTAAATCTGCCCTTTATGGTAGTATTCGACGGCTTTTATCTTTCTCACACCAATGAAGCAGTTGATATACCCTCACAGCCGGATGTTGACCGTTTCCTCGGTAAATTAAAGCCGAGATTTAAAATCGACGTGAAAAATCCCGGTGCCTTCAACAGCATTGTATATCCCGAGCATTATATGGAGTTCAGGCATATGATTAAGGAGTCAATGGATACAGTGCCCGGAATCGTTAATAAATGCGGAGCTGAATTCGGAAAAAAATTTGGCAGAGCTTACGCGACGCTTGAGGAATACAGAAACGACGATGCCGAGATAAGTCTTATAACTTCGAGCACCGTTACAAGTACCGCGCGTATGGTTGTGGACAATTACAGGGAGAAGGGGATAAAGGCGGGACTGATAAAACTCAGGCTCTTCAACCCTTTTCCCCGCGATGACATTATGAAGGCATTGAAAGGCAAAAAGAAAGTTGGAGTAATCGACCGCAATTACTCACCGGGAAACGGCGGAGTTTTCGCGCAGACATTGAGAGCGAATATTACGGGCAACGGAGATATGCCCGTCATCTATCCATTCGTCGTGGGACTCGGCGGAAGGGATGTGCATATGGGAGTGCTGAATGAAGCTGTTGATACAATGCTTTCCAACAGAAAAATTAAAACAGGTGATGAGATATGGCTGGATCTGAAAAAATAAAAATACCGTCGGCAGAGCTTTTTCATCCGGGGCATTACGCTTGTCAGGGATGCGGTGCTCCGATTGTTGGAAGATATCTGCTGAAGGCGCTTGGCAAAAAAACGATAATAGTCATTCCCGCCTGCTGTTGGTCGGTTATTCAGGGGCCTTATCCCTATTCCACCCTGAAGGTGAACGTCATTCACACAGCTTTTGAAACCGCCGCGTCAACTGCGTCGGGCATCAGGGCGTCACTTGAAACGCAGAATAAAAAAGATATTCACGTGGTGGCGCTTGCGGGAGACGGAGGCACTTTTGATATCGGGCTTCAGGCACTTTCCGGAGCAGCGGAAAGAAACGACGATATCATCTATGTTTGCTATGATAATGAGGCGTATATGAATACGGGAATACAGAGAAGTTCATCGACACCGCTTGGAGCATGGACGACTACTACCCCCGGTTCCCATTACAAGGACAGGCCCAAAAAAGATATTATCCAGATTATGGCGGCGCACAGGATTCCCTATGCCGCAACGGGCAATATTGCGTATCCGGAAGATCTTTATGCCAAGTTCAAAAAAGCTTCGGGAATGAAAGGGCTTCGCTTCTTTC
Organism: uncultured bacterium; assembly: GCA_964549305.1. GTDB lineage: Bacteria > Schekmanbacteria > GWA2-38-11 > GWA2-38-11 > J061 > J061. The sequence goes on along the minus strand of CAZJVM010000022.1, from coordinate 7,823 downwards.
ACATAATTTCTCCCTGTCCTCCGGGATGGAGGTCGTCATCTGAGGATTCCATAAGGATTGCCCGTTATGCCACGTGGTCAAAGATGCATCCTCTTTACGAAGTTTTTGACGGAGAGAAATATGTTGTAAGCCATCCTGAAAAGGAAATTCCCGTTACTGATTACTTCAGTCTTCAGAAACGATTTTCTCATCTCTCGGAAAGGGAGATTGCCGGAATTCAGAAGATGGTAGACGAAAGGTGGGAAAGTCTCCTCAGGATGACCTCTTGAATCAATGTGGAAAGAAGCAAAATTAGTGAAAATCATTGATGCTTCATTTAGTGAAGGCAATTATCTTGATACACTCGATACAATATTAATAAAACATCGAAAGAAAATAAGAGAGATTCTAATCCTTACTCTGCATTCTGTTTTTTTTAATGGCTTTTCCGACTATATCGGAAAGCACATCGATATCAACGGGTTTATGCAGAAACTCGAATACATCCCAGTTTAACGCCTGCACATAATTGTCCATTTCTCCGTATGCCGTGAGGACTATAACGGTGGAGTGGTCCTTTTTGGAGAGCCTGAGGTTTTTCAGAAATTCCATACCGTCCATTTTAGGCATTTTAAGGTCGGTGATTATGAGATCGAAATGTTTTTTTTCAATTGCCTCGAGTCCTTCCAATCCGTTTGACGCAAGTGTTACCTCAATGTCTTTGGTTATGAGAAATCTGTGCAGAAACGACTGAAAGACATCATTGTCTTCTATAACAAGCACAGAAGGGCGCTCCCCGTCGTTTTCCATTTTTGCTCCCCTTATTTTAATTCGGAAACAAAATCCTCTATCCGTTTCAATCCTTTCTCGATCATCTCCATGCTTGTGGCATAGGATATTCTGATATTGCTGTCGCTCCCGAATGCGGAACCGGGGACAACTGCCACATTCGAGTTGCCAAGCAAAAGCTCTGAGAGGTCATTTGAAGAATTTATTGCTTTCCCTTCAAAGGATTTTCCGTAGATTCCGGAAAAATTAGGAAATGAATAGAATGCGCCTTTCGGGTTGAAGCATTTCACTCCCTCGATCGAGTTGAGTTTTGAAATTATGAATTTTCTCCTCTCATCGAAGGCTAATCTCATTTTCTCAACTGCCGACTGGTCGCCCGTAATTGCCTCGACACTTGCCATCTGAGAGATTGAAACCGGGTTCGATATTGATTGGCTCTGAAGCTTTCCGATTGCGGACATTATTTTCTCATCCCCCGCGGCATATCCGATTCTCCAGCCTGTCATCGAATATGTTTTTGATACGCCGTTAACGACAATCGAGTTCTTCTTTATTTCATTTGAAAGGGAAGCGATGCTCGTGTGTTTGTATCCGTCATAAACAAGGCGTTCGTAGATTTCATCCGTTATGACGAGTATATCCTTTTCAAGGATGACTTCCGCGATCTCTTCGAGATTTTTTATATCATATGCTCCGCCTGTGGGGTTTGACGGGGAGTTGAGAATGAGCGCTTTTGTCCTGTCTGTAATCTTTTCCCTCAGCGCGCCGGCTTTAAGGCAGAATCCGTCTTCTTCGCGCGTTTCAACTATTACGGGTTTTCCTCCCGCAATCTCCACCTGGTCGGGATATGAAACCCAGTAAGGCGACGGAATAATCACTTCATCTCCGGGATTCAGAAGCACCATTGCGAGATTGAAAAGAAAATCCTTCGCTCCCGATGATACGGTAATTTCCGTTCTTTTATACTCAAGACCGTTTTCCGTTTTGAATTTTTCTATAATAGCGTCCTTAAGCTCGTTTATTCCCGCGGAAGGCGTGTACTTCGTGAATCCGTCGTCTATGGCTTTTTTCGCGGCATTTTTAATATTGTCGGGCGTGTCAAAATCGGGTTGTCCCGCGCCGAATCCTATTACATCCTTTCCTTCTGATTTCAGTTTGTTTGCAAGGGCTGTTATCGAAAGAGTAGGTGAGGGTTTAAGTCCATTTGCTCTGTCACTTAGTTCCATTTGAGGTCTCCTTTTCAGCGTTCTCTTTAATTTCGCAACAATGCTTAATTGGAAATGGTTTTAAACAATTCAGATTTTGCTTTTACGGGCATTTTAATGCAGATGTTTTTTTTAGTCAATTTAAATACTTTGAAGAAAGCGCGAAAGAATTTTCGAAAAAGCAAAACAAATAAGCGGGCAGTTGAATATAGATTTGAGAGTTTATTTGTGTTAAATGCGCACTGTAATTAAGGAAATATCAATGGCAAATCCCAAATTCGTAAAAAAGATGTTTGCCTCCATAACGGGGCGATACGACCTTCTGAACCATCTTTTAAGTTTCGGGCTTGACAGAGGGTGGAGGGAAAAATCCGCGCGCACGGCGCTTTCCGCGGGAAATAGGGTACTCGATATGTGCGCGGGCACGCTTGACCTTTCAATAGAGATAAAGAGACAGAATGAGTCAGCGGTTGTTGTTTCCTCGGATTTTTGTCCTGAAATGCTTGTCGAGGGGAAAAGAAAAATCAAAGGAAATAAAATTCTCGATGAAATCGAGATATTTTCCGCTGACTCCCTCAAGCTTCCCTTTAAGGGGGATATTTTCGATTCCGTCACTGTTGCTTTCGGATTGCGGAATATTCCCGCGCTCGATGACGCTTTGTCCGAGATGTCCCGTGTAATCAGAAAAGGAGGCAGGGCGGTAGTCCTTGATTTCTACAAACCCGAGGGAGTTTTCCTGTCATATCTTTTTCTGCCCTATCTGCGCTTCATACTACCGGCAATAGGGAGAATAGTTTCAGGCGACGCTTCCGCCTACTCCTATCTCCGCGACTCAGTGGAAGGGTTTGTCACGCGCGGTGAAATGAGCGAAAAACTTATCTCCGCGGGATTTGAAGAAGTTGAATATAATGACCTTTCAATGGGTATCGCGACGCTTCATACGGGTGTAAAAAAATAATGGCAAAGAGCGGATTAACTGATTTTTTAAAAGACATAAAAATAGAGCACACCGTTTTTGCTCTTCCCTTCGCGATAACATCAATGGTTATAGCCGCGGATTCCTTCCCCGGACCTGGGCTTTTTTTCTGGGTTATTCTTGCAATGTTTGGCGCAAGAAGCTGGGCGATGGCTTTTAACAGAATCATTGACGCCGATTATGACAGCAGAAACGAAAGGACGAAAAACAGGGCAATTCCCGCGGGACGATTAAGCAGGAAGAGGATGTTTGCCTATGCGGCAGGCGCTCTTTTGATATTCGAATTATCGGCTTACAACATAAACCGTCTTGCCTTCGTTCTTTCTCCTGTGGCGATACTTATAATTTCCTTTTACTCATTTACGAAGCGCTTCTCCTTTCTTTCACATTTTTTTCTCGGACTCGCGCTGGGAGTTGCCCCCGTGGGCGCGTGGGTTGCCGTAAGGGGAGAAATTTCTTTAACATCCATACTTCTCGGCACGGCAGTGCTTCTATGGACTGCCGGCTTTGACATCCTGTATTCCCTTCAGGATTTGGATTTTGACAAAAAAGAAGGACTCCATTCATTCCCGGTGAAGTTTGGAGTAAAGGCATCACTTGTCTCAGCGCGCGTTCTCCACGCATTGATGATTGTTGCGCTCTGTTTTTTGACATATTCGGCAAATCTCGGAATAATTTTCATTGCCGGTGTCTGTTTGTGCGCAATATTCATTGCCTATGAGCATTTCATCGTAAAGGAAGATGATTTCAGCAGAATAAACGAGGCATTCTTCACGGTAAACGCTGTGGTAAGCATAGCCGTTATGATTTTTACCCTTGCCGATACCTTCAAAGGTTAGCCGCGGTATTGCCTGATTTATAACATCCCTCAAAGGGTTTATCTTTCCCTCTTAACCTCTTTTTTAATTAGACTTTTCAACTTTTTTCGTGTAATTAGAAAAAGTTTTTTTTGTGAATTATTTCACATATCTGGATGCGAAATATTTTCTTTTTTTGAAGATATTGAATGCTAATTTAACCGAAGGAGGATGTTCAAGTGAGCTTGAATCTGACCCAGAAGATTTTAAAATCACATCTTGTTAGCGGAAAGCTTGTTGCCGGAGAAGAGATTGCCATAAGAATCGACCAGACTCTTACTCAGGACGCGACGGGCACAATGGCGTATCTGCAGTTTGAAGCGCTTGGAATACCGAGAGTCAAAACAAAACTGTCCGTAAGCTATATTGACCACAACACGCTTCAATCGGGATTTGAAAACGCCGACGACCATCGCTATCTACAGTCCGTTGCGGCAAAATACGGCATCTATTTTTCAAAACCCGGAAACGGAATCTGTCATCAGGTAAATGTAGAACGCTTCGGAGTGCCCGGAAGGACATTGCTCGGTTCGGACAGTCATACGCCTACCGGCGGGGGCATAGGAATGATTGCAATCGGCGCGGGAGGACTCGATGTGGCAGTGGCAATGGGAGGAGGCCCTTTTTATCTCGCGACGCCGAAAGTTGTTCTCGTGGAGCTGAAGGGCAAGCTTCGCCCCGGAGTTTCCGCAAAAGATATCATCCTTGAAGTTTTAAGGCGCGTATCAGTAAAGGGCGGTGTAGGAAAGATTTTTGAATACGGCGGCCCGGGAGTTAAAACGCTTACAGTGCCGGAGCGCTCAACCATTACGAATATGGGAGCGGAGCTCGGAGCGACCACATCGATATTTCCCAGTGATGCGACGACAAAAGCATTTCTCAAGGCGCAGGGGAGAACGAAGGACTGGAAGGAGCTGAAAGCGGACAGAGGGTGCGATTACGATGAGGTTATAACAATCGATTTGAACAAACTCGAAGCGCTAATCGCGCAGCCCCATTCGCCTGACAATGTATGCAGGGTGAAGGATATAGAGGGAAAGCCCGTACAGCAGGTAATCATCGGAAGTTGTACAAATTCATCCTATAAAGACCTTATGACTGTCGCGGGCCTTCTCAAGGGAAAGAAGGTAAGCCCTGATATTAGCTTTGCCGTGGCGCCCGGTTCGAAGCAGGTATTTGAAATGATTTCAAGAAACGGCGCTCTCGCGGACATAGTTGCGGCAGGCGCAAGAATCCTTGAATCTGCCTGCGGTGCCTGTATCGGAATGGGTCAGTCTCCCTGCAGCGGAGGCATTACAGTGAGGACATTTAACAGAAACTTCCTCGGTCGGTCAGGTACGAAGGACGGTCAGGTTTATCTTGCAAGCCCTGAAGTCGCAGTGGCGACGGCGTTGAAGGGAAAAATGGCGGACCCGCGCAAACTGGGAAAATATCCAAAGGTGGCAATGCCTTCGAAGTTCATTGTCAATGACAACCTTCTGGTCAAACCGCCTAGAAACGGAAGTAAGGTGAAAGTGCTCAGAGGGCCTAACATTGCGCCGCTTCCAAGTAATAAGCCACTTCCCAATACGCTTTCAGGTAAAGTGCTTCTCAAGGTAGGTGATAACATTACCACTGACCACATTATGCCCGCAGGTTCGAAGATTCTGCCTTTAAGGTCCAACATTCCAAAAATCTCGGAGCACGTATTTGAAGTTGTGGATCCGAATTTTTCAGATCGCGCGAAGAAAAACAAAGGCGGATTTATCATTGGCGGGGGCAATTACGGACAGGGGTCAAGTCGTGAGCACGCGGCGCTTGCGCCTATGTATCTCGGAGTGAAGTTTGTCCTGACGAAATCATTTGCGAGAATACACAGGGCAAACCTCGTGAACTTTGGAATTCTCCCTCTCACCTTCAGCAGGAATGCTGACTATGGCGCCTTTAAGGAAGGCGACGCGCTTAAAATAGAGAATGTCCACAAGGCGCTGAAGAATAACGAACCGCTCAAAGTGAAAAACCTCAGGACAAAGAAGGTTCTCGAGGCAACATACGATCTGACCGACAGGCAAAAAGCGATAATTCTTGCAGGCGGTCTGCTTAATTACACGAAGAAGAATGTAAAAAAATAACTTATTAAGAGTTATTTGATTTTAGGGCAGAGTTTCAAATGAGACTCTGCCTTTTTTTATTATTGGAAAGGGGTTGTCCGGCAGGGCTACAAATCTGACGTATCTGTTTCCCGTTTTGCAATCATCCCGAGTCCTAAAAGCCCGATGAGGTTGGGAAACGCCATCATACCGTTCATTATGTCAGATACCGCCCATACGGTGTTGAGCTCAAGAACCGCGCCGAGGGCAGTGAAAATACAGAATAGAACCCTGTATGGATATACAGAACGCTCGCCAAGAAGATATTCGATTGATTTCTCTCCGTAGTAGCACCATCCGAGGATTGTTGAGTAAGCAAAGGTTATAAGGCCTATGGCTACAATCACATCGCCTATGCCTGAAAGATTATATTCAAAGGCAAGTGATGTAAGTTCCGCACCGGTTTTCCCGCTTTTCCAAAGTCCTGTTGAAAGAATGGCAAAGCCGGTAAATGAACAGACTACGATGGTGTCTATAAATGTCTGCGTCATGGAAACAAGCGCCTGTGTCATCGGATTTTTCGTCTGTGCCGCCGCCGCCGCAATCGGTGAGCTTCCAAGCCCGGACTCGTTTGAAAATATTCCGCGCGCCACTCCTATCCTCATTGTGGCATATACGGTTGCTCCTGCAAATCCTCCAGTTGCCGCCGTGGGGTTAAAGGCTTGAGTGAATATAAGACTTAATATTTCGGGAATTGCTTTGTAATTAAGTATGAGAATCAGGGACGCCGCCGCCATATAAAATACAATCATCACAGGAACAAGAAATGATGTTGCCTGTCCTATGCTTTTAATTCCTTTAAGGACAACAAGAGCGGTGAGCAGAGCGAGAACTATCCCTGTGTATAACGACGGGATGTGAAATACTGATTTCATTGCCTGTGCAACGGAGTTTGACTGCACCATATTACCGGTGCCGAAAGCGGACATCGCCGCAAGGAAAGCGAACGCGGCGCCGAGCCATTTAAGCCCCAATCCTTTTGAAATGTAATACATCGGACCGCCGCTCATTGTGCCGAGCTTATCCTTTACGCGGTATTTTACTCCGAGAATGGCCTCAGTGTATTTTGTTGCCATTCCAACAAGCCCCGTAACCCACATCCAGAAGAGGGCGCCCGGTCCGCCTATTGCAATCGCAGTTGCCACTCCCGCAATATTCCCTGTGCCCACTGTTGCGGCAAGAGCAGTCATCAATGCCTGAAAGTGTGTGATGTCGCCTTCTGCATCACCGTCTTCTTTTCTTTTAATTAAGGCAAGATAAAGGGAGTAATAAAGTTTGCGAAACTGAATTCCTTTAAGAATTACGGTAAGATAAAGTCCTGTGCCGAGGAGGAGGAGAATAAGCGGCAATCCCCACACATAGGAGTTTATAGTGCCTAAAAGTTCCTGAAAATATGTTTGCATTTTTTTATCATAAAAGAAAAACAACCGGTTGTGCAAGAGTAAGTATTTCGAAGAGTGGTATTTATATCTTTTATCAGGTAGTCATTGCACGGTGCTTACCGGGCAATCCGGAAGAGAATTTATTTAAGAAACAAGTTATTAATTCTTATAAGATTTTGTTTTTCAACAATTTCTGCCGGCAATACCTGTAGAATTATTTTTCTTAACAAAAGAATAATATTAGGACATTTTCTTTTATATTTATCAAAATTACTTTTCCGAAAATATTGCTTTAAGATTTTTCACTCCTGACATACTGCTGTCCCTTACTTTCTGGTAGAATATCCTCATATTTGTAAGGTAAAAATTATTTCATTTTAAACGCTTGTTTTTGAATATGAATTGTTTAAAAATAAGCAAATTAATATTAATAAAATAATTTAAGGTTAAAAGAATGGAGACAAGAAGCAAGTTAGAAAAGCTTATTAAGAATTTTGAATTGGAGA
>CAZJVM010000021.1:34612-40600 GCA_964549305.1 uncultured bacterium | reverse complement strand
AGAACAGTTTAAACATTGTAAATTTATTCAGTTACATCTTTGAGAAATAATGAAAAATATATAATAAAAAAAAATTATTTGACATATTTCTTTTTTTAAACAGGAGTAAAAGTGTCTTAAATTCCGACACATTTTGACTCAATTGACTAAGTGTTTGAAAAAATTAATTAAAAAGCGTTTAAAAATCCGACACTTTTTGACTGTTTTCATTATTGCTGAATTTTATTCCAAAAAACCATTAAATATCAATATCATAGTTTGAAAAAAAAGAAAAAATATGCTTTTTGTAATCTGTTTTTAAAGAATTGCGGATTTTAACTCATTGTTTTATTTAGTATTTCTTGTGCAATTTTTTCCCCGCTGCGCATTGCAGTTGCAAATCCGCCCATAAAAAGCTGTGAAAATGCCTGATATCCCGCCATATAAAGATTGTTTACAGGAGTTTTAATGAGTTTTCTTAATTTTCCGCCCATTTCATCGTCCTTATTCCATGACCAACCGGCGCAGGCACCCTCACTGCTTCCACTCCATCTTTCATATGTAAGAGGGGTGGAGGAATCAACGGTTTCCACAGCATCTTCAAGCCCTTCGAGCAGATGCCCTGCCGCTTTTATGAAAAAATCCGTCATATTGTACTTGAATTTATAATACCCGGAAGGTCTGCCTCCTTCCTTTTTTTCCCATTTTTTAAAAAATGCATAGGGGGCGTTTGTCCTTAGGACAACTGCATCCTTGCCGTCGGGTGCGGATTTAATATTTTTTTTGCTCCATCTGCAGATTTCAAACTCTCTTTGAAGAAAGAAATCCTTCGATGAAATGTCTTCGCTCCACGAAAGAGAGTCTCCCGGATATGCCTTGTAAAATAAATGCTCTGCCCTTAAAGGGGTAAAATCTACCTTAGACGAATCAACACCGAGATAAACGCAGAATATCGACCCGCTGTCATGAAGTCCTTCCACCCATTTTAAAAATTTCCTGTCTGAAAAATATCCTGATGACATCTTGAGAAAGGTATTTTTATAGTCCGCATTTGATATGACAAAACGCGCAGAAAGTGATTCGCCGTTTTCAAGCTTCACTCCCGCGGCGGAATTGTTTTTAATGAGTATCTCTTTTACGGGCGCGGAAAGTCTTATTTCTCCCCCCTGATTTTCGATAGCGTTTCCAAGCATATTATTGATGTTTGCGAATCCCTCTGCGGGATACCATATTCCTCTCTCGCACATCATATCCCACATATTGGCGCAAAGCGCTGCCGACATTTCACCTTTTTCGAAACTCTGGCTTGAAAGGAGCGTTTTAAGGAGTCCGTTTTTTATAAATTTACCGGCGAGATTATCCGCCGATAGTTTTTCATATTCACCGGAGATATTTAATTCGCTATTGTCTTTTTCATCAGGCAGAAAAGTGCCCGCGCATTTTTCTATATTTCTGTAATTGATTTCAGATATTTTTTTTAGCGCCTTGAAAAAAGATTCGATTCCTTCCTTTTCAGAAGGAAACAGAGATGAGAGTTCTTTTGCCAATTGTAAATAGGGTTGTGAGATTATTATATCCAGTCCGGGGCACTTATATTGAAAATGAGCCCTTTGAAACCCTATTTTCCTGCAGACTCCCAATTTCCGGAGAGTACCTGCAACATAGTCGTGAAAGCTGAATGAAAGAGGACCCGCGGGAAAGGTGAATTCTCCTCTTCGAAATTCCGTTGCAGTACCCCCCAAATGGTCAAAGCGGTGGCACAACAGCACCTTTGCGCCGCCTTTTGCAAGATATGCCGCGCTTGTAAGTCCTCCTATCCCTCCTCCGATAATTATGCAGTCATAGGTCATTGTTCGCTGATTTTAAATCAAAACTCCGCACAAGAGCAAGAGGAGTGTTGCTCTCCGGGGAAAACTAATGGGAATTGTTGAGGGAAGTTATTTTTAGAATATTGTCCCTGCCGTCTTTAAAATGGACTTTGCTGATTTTCTTTTTGGATAGAGAAAGGGAAACAATTTCATAGGGATTGGTGAATGCCTGCGTAAGCATACTTCCTGCAGGCGGTTTTTTTGAAATGATTTTAACCGAAAGCACTCCGTCAGATGAAAGTGTAGCTTGTTTATCAATTGAAAACGAATAACCTCCTGTTGGTCTTTCGCCGTGTATTGCCGCGATAACCACGTTCTTCGAAAAGTCTATTGAGGGGGGTGGTGGCGCGGGAATGTTTCTTGAATGGATTTTTTTAAAAAGACGCGCAAAATCCTTTCCGTTGTCTATGGCATATAAGGAGATTTCGCTTCCGCTTATTCCCGCATAATATCCCTTGTCGATGGTTTTAAGTTGTATCTGCAATTCACTTTTTATATCTTTTGTCACTTTGGATGTGCAGGAGGAGGTAATGAAAAGGGCATACGTTAAAAACAGAAGAACGAATAGGGTGTTTGAATGTTTTTTTCTTCTAATCATTCTTTATTCAAGAGATTGAACCCCTTTTGGGAATTTTCTTTGGCCTGGAAGTTTAAATCCTCTTCAATAGTAAAATTGATTCCCGTAAGATTGTCGCCGTCATTTATCTGTATTGCGACGGGTTGGTCGCTTGTTGGATAAAAACCGCAGGCTTCTCCCTCATCGCATATAGCGAAGTCATTATCCCTGTCTGTGCCTGCCACAATGTAATAACTGCCTTCGGAGAGATTTTTTATATTAAACGAATAATTCCCTGAAAAATCTGTCTGCGCTTCTTTTACAGTGTCGAATGTTGTGGTGTTTACGGCAAGGATGAATATTTTTCCCATATCGCGCTCGTTGGTTGGCGTGCCTACCTGCAATGAAACTGTTATTGTCCCATTTCCCGCATTGGAAGAGATATTGATCGTATCGGTATATCTGCCGTCTTCAAGCCCGGACCTCGATACGGTTAGATAATAGACTGCCGATTCACCTGCAGTGAGGGAATTTGTGATTGCCTGAGTTGATGTTATGGTAAGCCAGCTTTCTGTATTTGATACGCTGTCAATGGTCAAATCAGCGTCTCCCGTGTTGCTTATGGTAAATTTCGCCTCTTCGTCCGCTGTGCCGAATTTCACCTCTTCTGAAGAAAGGGAAAGTACGGGAGTATTTGCAGGCGGCTCATTTGCTTCTTCTACTGCCTTTTTAACGGCTTTTGCCGCGTTGATGAGGCCGTATCCGTAAAACTTGTCCCAACCGGGCGTGCCGAGGTCAGTAGCAGTTGAGGTAAGAATATCCTTAACCTCAGCAGGTGTAAGCTTTGTAAGCACCTTGTCCAGTCTTGCTCCCTGAATTAACGCGACAACTCCCGCAACGTGAGGCGCTGCCATTGAAGTGCCCTGATAATATGTATATCCTTTGCTGCCGTTGTCATCATCTATTGTGCTTAGCACTCCGTCGGGATAACCGTCGTTGTTGCTGTCAACTCTTGTATCTCCTCCGGGTGCGGCAACTGTGATTTTACTTCCGTAATTTGAGTAATATGAGCGATTCAGATTGTAGTCCACGGCGGAGACGGAAATAACATTGTCATATGAGGCGGGATAGCTTGGTGACGATGTATTTTCGTTTCCCGCCGCAGCAACAACCGTAACGCCTTCGGCTACGGCATCCTGCACGGCTTCATTGAGTGTTTGGGAGAATCCCGGTCCTCCGAGACTCATATTAATAACATCTGCCTTATTTTCAGGCACTTCGCCCGAATCATTGGAAAGCCCCGCGGCATACAATATTGCCTGCGCGATGTCATAGCTTGTCCCTCCTTTTTTTCCGAGAACGCGCAATGACATTATTTTCCCTTCCCAGTTTATTCCCGCAACACCCGTGGAGTTGTTTGTCGATGCCGCAACGGTACCTGCAACATGAGTGCCGTGAAATGAGCTTGGAGTCTCACCGCTTCCGTCACCCGGGTCTTTCGGATTTGAATCAAGTCCGTTACCGTCTCCCGCGTTTTTGGCATCACGTATAAAATCATATCCCTTCCCCACAACAAGTTTGTTTTTCAGGTCAGGATGTTTGGGAGAGATTCCCGTATCGATTACGGCAATTACGATATCATCGTTTCCCGTTGAAATATCCCACGCTTCAGGTAGATTGATTGTCTTATAATGCCATTGCCTGTCGTAAAATTCATCATTGGGGGGATCTGTTTTAGGATAATAGATATAATTGGGCTCTGCGTAGATGACATTTTTATCTTTTTTAAGCTCTTCGATTTTTGAGAGTGTTTGAGCTTTTCTATAATTGTCAAGTGACTGACTCCTTAAATTTCCCGAAGGCGCGGGAATATCGAATTCGAGAAGTTTCGCTTTTGTGCTTTTGGGACTTGCTATTCTGTAGTTTTTATTCTTTCCTGTTGACGAAGCGCCCTCTTTAAACCTGACGATTGCCTCGCCGGGAACAAAATCCGCCAAAGGCGCGCTTTTTTCATTATCTGCAAAACTCTGCGCGGCATTTATGTAATCAATATTGAGCTCATAATTTCCTGTACCTGAATAGGCGCTTACACCTGCAAATACAGTATATGTAACCGATGATGAGCAGGGGAATAAAAAACTGTCACAGGGTTTATAACTTATTTCCTCATCACTGCTTCCCGCATTTTCCGAGAATCCTATCATCTGTCCGGAACTATCAAAGAGATAAAGGTCAAAATCGGCAGTGGAACTGCTCGAAAGCGTGATTGATATGGGATAGGAGGTATCGACCTGAAAAAAATCGTGAACTGTTGTTGTGCTTAGGATAAGCTCAGTCCCCTTGTCCGTATCTGCCGCGTCACCGAATATTGCAACGGGAAGGGCTTTTATTTCCTGCGCCGCGGTAATGTCGTTATTCGGCTCGATTTCGCTTACGCCGTTGAAATCAGGGACAAGGATATTGCCCGAAACATCTCCTTTGCCGCTTCCCTCCTTTGAAAGAGAAATGGTGTATTTTCCGTAAAGGTTGAAGCCGATACTGTTTGCATAGATAAAGTATGTGCCTCTTTTTGGAATGGTGTATGTAAGAAGGGCGTTTCCGTTTCCACCGCTGTCATTGTCTTCAGCGAGGTATTTGAGCCGCTTGCCTTTTTTCTTGTAGAGAATGATATAACTGTCAACATCTTCAGAAGTCATCTCGATAATTATGGTTTTCTTCTTTTTCGTGAAATACTTGTATTTGTCAAAAGGAGTACCGTCTAAAAGCGCCCTGTCCGATGATTTCAATTTTTTATTGAAGGTTTTTCCCGCTTTGATTTTAAAGGTTTTGTGCTTTCGGAAAATTTTCCGGGAAGAAATTTTCCCTTCTGACCGGGTGGGGAATTTTTCCCCTTTGCATTGCGCCTTATTGCCTGCAGATGAAGACAAAAGACAAAGGGGAAGAAAGAGCAGAAAAAAGAGGGTGAAAAATACAGTTACGCAATGTTTTTTTTGTTGTTTTTGCATTTTTAAAGGAGTAAGATTCACTCTAAGTTTTTTATTTAACTTAAATAATACAGTTTTTTGGACTGTTTGTAAAATAAAATTAACCACTGTTAAAATTATTTTATCAGAATAGCTCCTTAAAGTCCGAATTAGTTGCTGCTTTTTTGTCAGCTTTATTTGACATATTGTCGTGAGCGGTGACTGTAAATGGCATAACAAGACCAGCAAATGCATAAAACGACAATAAATAAGTTGGTATGAAAATTGCATTATTAATAATTTTTAATTCAGAATATTTTTGAAGGGGGGTGAGAATGAGACTATGAGAGAAGAAAGAGAAAGAGAAAGAGAAGGTGATGTTACAATAAGAAAGGAGGGTGTTATGAGAAGTTTAGTATTTAAAAAATTGCCGGTAATAATGTTGGCAATGATTTTTGCAGTATCGGGAAGTTTTATTTTAAGCAGTAAAGCGGATGCGGCTAAAAAGCCCAAAATTTCCAAGATTTCACCCAAGAAAGGTACACAGGGTGAAAAAGTAAAAGTAACTATAAAGGGTAAAAATTTCAACAAGAAAAAATCCAAGAATAAAGTTATTGTTAGT
>CAZJVM010000021.1:24775-34512 GCA_964549305.1 uncultured bacterium | reverse complement strand
GACATTGAAGGCATATCATCGATTCAGCCACTTGAAGATCTTGCCAATCAAGCAGACAGCGAGGGATATATTACCGCAACTACGGGTACTGACGGGACATACAGCGTGACAGGTCTGACTACGGATGCTGATTACTTTGTTTGCGTTCTTCCTTCAGATTCAAATCATCTCCCGGGCGGTGATGTTTCAAGAGAAGCGTTTACCTACGCGGGCGATTCTAAGACAATAGATATAGAGATTTCACAGGTTCAGTCATCATCTGCAACATACATCGGTTCAACTGAGTGTCTTAAATGTCATTCAAAGACATCGTTGAAGAAAACACTGCATTTCATCGGACTGAGAGAACCGGGAAACCCGAACAGTCTGCAGGATATTTCTGCATTTTCGAACACTGATAAATCACTGGAACAGTTCACCGTTACGGGCACTGTTCTTTATTTCTCCGACGGTCCAAGCTACACTGTTTCAAAAACAGACCCGGGAAGCGGTGTCGATTTTACGGCAACTCTTAAGAAGAGCGGAAGTTCAGCACCTTATACTTACACCGTAACGCTTACCGATGTTGCGGGTTCAACGGGCTCGAGCGACCACAATGTTGACGTAACATATGGTGGTGAAGGTCTCTGGAAGATGAGGTTTATCACCGAGGGAACTGACGGGCTCTACTATATGCTTCCTTTACAGCAGAATGAAAAAGCCGCGGCAGACAGCAGTGACGAATGGGTGAATTATCACGGTGACAGATGGTATTCTTCCGGACTTACCGAACCTGCAGCTGAGAAATCATTCGATGTAAACTGCTCCGGTTGTCACGGAGGCACTGGCGTTAAACTTACAAGCAGTATGTTTGACCATCAGTTTGCTCCTCAGACAGACGGTATTGACGGTGAAGAATGGAACATCGGTTGTGAAAAGTGTCACGGTCCCGGTTCTGAGCATAAGGATGCAAACGGACTAGGCAAATTCATCGTTATGCCTGAAGATCTCTCTGCAGGAAGATTTGCAATGATTTGTGCACAATGCCACCAGAGAGGAGAAGGTGAAGGCGTTCTTGACGGAAGCGGAAACACAACTGAATTTCCATCAATGGGCGACCTTACGGCTTCAACGGATATCACCGTATTTAAACCCGGAATGACCCCTGCGTCATTCTACGGATTCGCTGACGGTACGGGAATAATTCCTTTTGAGGTGATTACTCCGACTACAAGCGCATACTACACACCGATTAACTATGCAACGTCAAGCTCGAGCTGGCAGGATAATACCAAAGGTTATGGCGATTCTGCATACAACCACTCAAAGGGTCATCACCAGCAGTATTTTGACCTTGTGAGAGAAAAGATGTTCAAGAATGACAGAGAGCTTGTTGTCTGCGCGACCTGTCACGATGCCCATGGCTCAGATGAAGAACATCAGCTGAAACACAACGCTGACAACAATGCGGGCTGTCTTGAATGCCACAACGGCACTGACCTTAACAGAGATTTGACCAAACATCCTGCGAATTTCCAGAATGTAACCAGAGCAATGGTTGATACTCTGCAAAGCGGTGGTGCAGCGGATTCGGTCATAGAGAGTGATGTTGAAGCACATATGACACAGTGGGCAGGTATGACTGCTACCTACGACCCTGACGGAACAACGAGTGTGGGAAGATGTGTTAAGTGTCATATGCCGAAGACTTCAAAGTCTGCTATCTGGAATGCGCAGACAAAGGATTTCGGCAACAGTAACACCAGTTATGAAGGCGACATCCATTCACATCTTTTTGACATAGTTGGTAAGGATGTTGTTGAAGCAAGCGTTAACGATGGAAACAGCGGAACAAGCGTAATTCCGTCACCATACACTAACAGTTGCGCTACTTGTCACTCGAGCAGTGTACTGTAAATGAGCTTGCTTTAGAAGTTAAGCTGTGATTTAAAATCCCCCGGTTGTTTTCAGACCGGGGGATTTTTTAATGTTCATTAAGCGGTGGAGAAAAATATGAAATTTACGATATTTGGAAAAAGGCGTTTAATTTTCTTTTTTTTGGTTATTCTTTTATCTCAAATCTCTTTTTTTTCCTGCGTGAAAAAAGAAACCGCGAAAAGGGGCGTTGTGGCGCGCGTGGGAAACGAAGATATTAAGTCCAATGAAGTTTTACGCTCTATAACCGGTAAGGCGAGGGATGAAGTCAAAAACAATCCTGATTCCGCGAAGGCAAAAGAGATTATCAAAAAAGCCCTCGACAATGTAATAGACTGGAATGTGCTCTATTTTTCGGGAAAATCGGAGTCCCTCGATAAAAGGGAAGACTATCTTGTCCAGAAAAAAAAGATGAGAATAGGGCTTCTTTCCGGAATGTATCTTCATAAGAAGGTTGCGGAAGAAACTGAAATATCCGGAGAATTGATAAAAGAATATTATGATAAGATGAGCAGTTACCTAAAGGGGAGAGAGCTTGATGATGAGTTGAAATCAAAAATCAAGTTCGTGATAATCGATGAAAATTTCAGGAAATACTCGAGGGAATTGATTGATAAACTGAAAAAGGGGCACAAACTGGAGGTTTACGGGGATAAAGTGAAAGCGCTCTTAAAGGATGATAGCGATTCTAATGATACGGTTGTGGGACAACTCGATGACTACCGTCTTGACTGGAAGGCATTTAAAGAGCTTTTGGGGCGAACTCCCTCATCTGAAAGCGAAGGTGTCATAATTGAAATGGTACGCGATACTCTTGAAAAGGTGATGCTTGCAAATGAAGCGGAAAAAGCGGGAATGGAGAAGGAGGATTCCTTTCTGAAAAGTATGCGCCATTTTGAGAAAAACAGGGTTGCCCTTGCAAAGCGCGTTGAAATTGCAAATGGAATTTCCATTGCCGATGAGGAAGCAAAAAAGTATTACAGAAGAAACAAAATGAATTATACTGACCCTGAGTCCGTTGATATCAATATAATTCTTTCAGATACTGAAGAGGACGCAAAGCGCCTGAGAGAAGAAATTGATAAAAATGGTGATAATATTCCTTCCCTTGCCGTAAAATTTTCAAAAATGGAAGGCGCGAATGAAAACAGCGGAGTTTTCGAAAAACTTACGAAAACAATGTTAGATGAAATGTTCGGAGATACAGTTGCAAAGAAAATATTTTCATCGGCATCAGGGAAGGTAAAAGGTCCGGTTAAAGGGGAAAGGGGTTACTACATATTTAGAGTGAATTTTCACAGAAGTAAAAATGTTACCTCTTTTGATGCCGTTAAGAGAAATATCAAAGCTTTTTTAAAGGACAAACAAGTGGAAGAAGTCATAGGGAAACTGAGGGCAAAAGAGAAGATTGAAACATTCCCGGAAAATCTAAAATTTGAATTTTAAAGATATGTAGGTTGTAAAGATATTTACCATTTGTGCAGGCACTTTATTATGAGAAATAAGCTTACGGCTTTAATTCCCTGCAGAAACGAAGAAGAAAACATAAAAGCGTGCCTCGAAAGCGTCAAATGGGCAGACGAGATTTTTGTAGTTGACTCCTTCAGTACGGACAAAACCGTAGAAATCGCGAAGACTTTCACTGACAGGGTTATTCAGCACGAATACGTGAATTCGGCGACACAGAAAAACTGGGCAATTCCTCAGGCATCAAATGAATGGGTGCTGATTGTCGATTCCGATGAAAGGGTTACTCCCGCTTTAAGAGAAGAGATAGAAGCGGTTCTTTCGTCAAATCCCCGATATGAAGGATATTACATTCCCCGAAAAAACTTTTTTCTTGGCAAAGAGGTGAAATACGGAGGGTGGGGATTTGAAAATGACCTTAATATCCGCCTTTTCAGGCGCGAGAGGGCAAAATACGAAGATAAAGAAGTCCACGCTGACATCATTTTAGATGGTGAGGCGGGAAAACTGAAAGAGCCCTTTCTTCATTATTCCTATAACCGCCTCGAGCAGTATGTGAAAAAAATGGCGCGCTATACGGATTGGGCTGCATCGGATGTCATTAAGAAGAGGCAAAAAATAGGAATTTCTCATCTTCTCTTTCGCCCTTTATTTACTTTTTTTAAAATGTATGTTCTAAAATTAGGATTTTTAGACGGAATAAGGGGAATTATTCTTGCGGTGCTTTCATCCTATTATGTCTATATCAAGTATGCCAAAGCCTGGGAAATGATTAATGTCGAAAGCGGTAAACAAGCAGAGAAGGATTCTATTAGTAAGGAATGACAAGGTGGGCGACCTTGTGCTTGCCACGCCCGCAATAAAAGCGCTTAAAAAAACTTTTCCCGATGCCCTCGTATCTGCTCTCGTGAGCGTTTACGCCAAGGATGTGCTTACCAACAATCCTTATGTTGACAAAGTTATTGCTGAAGACGAAAAGGGTGCGCATAAGGGATTAACCGGAGTTTTTGCTCTTGCAAGGGAAATCAGAAAAGAGAAGTTTGATACTGCAGTTGTTGTTTTTCCTTTTTTTAGAAATGCACTTGCGGTTTTTCTTGCGGGGATTCCTCAAAGGATATCTACGGGATTCAGGTGGTATCAGTTTTTATTTAATCGCCTTACATACCTTAACCGCTCAAAGGCGTTGAATCACGAAATAGAATATGCAATGGACCTTGCGGAAATGGCAGGTGCTGAAAGAATAAAATGCTATCCTGAGCTTTTTCCCGGCGGTGATGATGCCAGATATGCCGACGATTTTCTTTCGTCATCGAATATGGTAAAAAGCAGGGATATCATTGTGGGCATAAACCCGGGGTCGGGATTGTCCGCGAGAAAATGGCCTGAAGACAGATATGTTGACCTTTCGCGTATTCTGATAGAAAAATATAAGGCAAAGATTATAATTTTCTGGGGACCCGGAGAAGATGAAACAGCTGAAAGTATGAAGGAAAGAATCGGAAAGGGAAGTTATATTGCCTGCAGGTCAACTATACTTCAGCTTGCCGCGCTGATTTCCCGCTGTTCGTTGTTTGTTACGAATAATACGGGACCGATGCACATCGCTTCGGCTACCGATACGCCTATGATTGCCATATTTGACCCTAAAAAAGCCTGTGCGCCTGAAAGATGGGGATACAGGGATGAGAAGAGGATTGTACTGAAGCCGGATATTGAATGCACTGATTCCTGCAGAAGGAATAAATGCGGATACGATGAATGTATGGAGACGGTTACTGTTGATATGGTGTTTGAAGCAGTACAAAGGCTTTTGCCTTCGAAAAACATAAATCAACAGGAGAACTGATAATATGCCTGAAAGAAGACCGTTAAATATTCTGCAGATTTCATCTACAAGAAAACGCGGAGGTTCCGGGGCAAGCGCAATGACGCTCGTAAAAAAACTCTACGAAAGGGGGCACAATGTCATATATGTATGCAGGGAAACAAGTCTCGGTTACAGAAACCTTTATAATAAAGGCGTTAAACTTGTAACATCTATTGAAATGAAAAGCGGTTTCAGGCCCACCATCCCCTTCATAAAGTTATACAACAGAGATATTCAATGTTTGAGAAAAATCGTTTTGTCGGAAAATATAGACGTGATTCACACGCATTCGTCGCCTGAAGGATGGCGCGGAACTCTTGCCGTAATGAAGATGGAAAAAAAGCCTGCCATTGTGCGCACACGGCACATAGTAGTACCCGTAAGAAGAAATTCGGCGAACCTTTGGATGTTCAATCATATGACAGATGCCGTTATTACCGTTGCCGAAACCATAAAGCAGAATTATTTTGATTCGGGCGAATACAATAAAGATAAAATCATTACAGTTTATGACGGAGTCGATGTGCAAAGATTCGACTCCTCGAAATATGAAAGAAACAGGGTGCGCGATGAGCTTGGACTTGATGATAACGCACCCCTGATTGCCGTCATAGCCAGGATTGCGAAGGTAAAGGGCCAGAAATATATGATTGGCGCTATGAAGGATATCCTTGAAAAATTTCCCGATGCCGTGCTCATAATCGCCGGACCTAAAGGGAAAAGTAAAAACGCCGGACTTTATGAACGACTCGTAAGCAGAACTATGAAGATGGGCATAAAGAAAAATGTGAGGTTTTTGGGATTAAGAAAGGATATACCGGAAATTCTTGCCGCGTCCGATGTTTTTGTCCTTCCTTCAATCGGCTCTGAGGGGTCGAGCAGGGGCACGCTCGAGGCAATGGCAATGGGAAAACCGTGCGTTACGACGAAAGTGGGAATTCTGCCTGAGCTTGTGGAAGACGGAGTTACGGGAATTCTCGTAGAAAAGGAGAACTGCGAATCCATTGCGCAGGCGGTGACGAAACTTCTTTCGCACAGGCAGAAAGCCATTGAAATGGGTGAAGAGGCAAGGAGAAGGATACTGTCCGACTACTCAGATGATGTCATGGTGAAAAAGATAGAGGACATTTATTATAATATTATTGAAAAGAATTGCAGAGATAACAAGAAATGAAAAAGAATCTTAGAATTCTCCATACCAATAATCATAGGGGCGGTTGGGGAGGGCAACCCAACAGGATATTAATCAAGTCCGAAGAGCTTACAAAAAGAGGACATTTTGTAATTATTGCTGTACCGCGCGGAAGCACTCTTTCCGAGAGGGCAAAGGCAAAATCCCTTCCCGTATATGATGACCTGGAGTTTTACAGAAAATTCAGGCCATTCGAAAAATACGATGAAGTTCTAAAAATAAGGAATCTCATTGAAAGGGAGAAAATCGATATTGTCCACACTCACGGTTCACAGGATACCTGGATTGGCGCAGTCGCCGCCGCATTTTCGAAAAACAATCCCCTTGTAATAAGGACAAGGCACAACATATTTCCCGTGGCTGATCATTTTTTCAACAGATATCTTTACAGAAAGATGATTAACCGCGTTATTGCCGTATCTGACGGTGTTACGGAAATTTTCAGAGAAAACGCAATCCTGCCTCCCGAGGATATAGTAATTATTCCGAGCAGTGTTGACCTGGAAAGATTTTCAGAAAAAGCCGCAAGGCGGAATGAAATCAGGCAAGAGTTTGGCGTTTTAGAAAATGAGATTCTTGTGGGAATGGTTGGAAGATTTGCAAAGGAGAAAGGCCATTCTGTCATTCTTGAAGGGGCAAAGAGGATTCTTGCGGAAAGAAAGGATGTCAGATTTGTTCTCGCCGGAGAAGGCCCGCTGGAAGAAAAGCTTAAAGCCGATGCAAAAAAAATGGGATTGGAAAAAGCGGTGATATTCGCGGGATTCAGGACAGATATTCCTCAGTTTTTATCAGCCCTCGATATATTTACCCTTACCCCGACTGCGGGAGAATCTCTTGGGACAGCAATTCTGGAGGCATTTGCAATGAGAAAACCTGTAGTTGCCGCAGACCTTGGAGGAATTCACACATCGGTTAGGGACGGCAAGACGGGATTGTTGTTTACTCCCGGCGACAGCGATGAGCTTTGTTCAAAACTCCTCCGTCTTATTGAAAACCAAGAGTTAAGAGAGAAGTTCGCAAATTCCGGAAGAAAGATGATTGAGGAAGAATTTACAAAGGAAAGAATGACTGAGGCGACTGAAAAGGTTTATTATGAGGAAATTGAAAAGCGGGAGAAGGCAGGCTTAAAATGATTTTTTCGCGGGACAGGAAAAAAATTCTCTTTTATATTGCAATCCCCATGAATTTTGCCGTACTCAGGCCTATTTACGAAATTCTTAAGAATGATGAAAGACTTTCCATTTTTTTTACATTCCGCTTTACAGAGAATAAAGCCGAAAAGGCCATATATTCCTTTCCCTTTTTCGACGAATTGCCTGTGGGCAGAAGTATTTTAAAAAAAATAGCGAAAAGAATGAAGTTCGATATGCTTCTCTGCTGTGACTTCGGGTTTGAATCTAATAAGATACCAGTTAAAATTCATCTTTTCCACGGCGTATCCTTCAGAAACAGCACCGTGAGGGGAAAGATTAAAAGATTCGACAAGCTTTTTTTGGCAGGTCACTATATGAAGAGATATATAGAAGAGAGAGGAATCCTGCCGCAGAATGATGAGCGTATGGTGATGACGGGAATGCCGAAACTCGACGTGATAAAAAACGGCGCATTTGACAAAAAAGATGTTCTAAAAAGAATCGGCCTCGATCCTTCACTGCCCACTATTCTTTATGCCCCAACCCACTCTATGAATTCATCAGTTTATTTCTACGGAAGAGAGCTTGTGGAATATATGTCAGGAAAAAATATGAATTTCATCATAAAACTGCACGACCTTCTTTTTGCCCCTGAAAGAAATGAAGTTCACTGGAAGACAGTAATCAATGAAATGAAGGGAGGCAATACGGTACTTCTTGAAGATTATGATATAATTCCCTATATGTGCGCATCGGATGTTCTCATCAGTGATGCAAGCTCAGTTGCAAATGAATTTACTCTCCTTGACAGGCCTATAATATTTTTGGATTCCCCGGAGCTTTTAAAAGCATATGAGAAAAGCGCGGACATCAAGACCTGGGGAAGAAAGGGCGGAGAGGTTGTCAAAAATATGGATGAATTCGATGAAGCGCTGAAAAGAGTGATGAAGTATCCTGATGAAAAAAGCTCTGTGAGAAAATCGATTGCAGAGGATTTGTTCGCAAATGCCGGAAAGGCAACGAAATTTTCCGTTGATTGCATTTATGAATACCTGGGGATGGACAAACCGCTATGACACAAAAAAGGAAACTCAAAATACTACAGGTACTCAGCCATAAAAATATGGAACGGGGAGGAGCAATACAGGGATATCTTCTGGCGCTTGGACTCAAACAGATGGGGCATTCCGTTAAAATGGTTTTTAACAGGGGAAAAGAGCTTGAAAGTAATGATTTAAAAACTATCAGGGGGGTTGAAGAAAACGGTATCGACTATGAATTTTTTAAAATGGATTCGTGGCTCGACGCGTTGAAATTCAGAAAGACAATTCAGGAAGAAAATTACGATGTGATTCATACGCACAGGGATATTGCTCTGAGATTTGTTTTGCGCGCCTCTGTGGGAATGAAATTAAATAGTCTTTATACAAACAGAGGA
Source organism: uncultured bacterium (assembly GCA_964549305.1). GTDB lineage: Bacteria > Schekmanbacteria > GWA2-38-11 > GWA2-38-11 > J061 > J061. The sequence continues at coordinate 25,501 of CAZJVM010000021.1, read as the reverse complement.
AATAACTACCGCCTGAAAAAAAGAGAACAGAAAATATATTTTTCGAAAAAACTCGATTGTACCTGCGCGGTTGCAAAGGCGGTAAAGGATGTCCTTGTGGAAAGATGCGGTATGGACAGTAGAAAAGTTGAAGTTGTATATGGCAGTTTCGATGAGAAGCGCTTCAACCCTGAAATCAGCGGCAGGAAAGTCAGGAAGGAATGGGGAATCGGCAAAGAGGAAAAAATAATCGGTAATATCGCCGCGCGTCAGGGAAAGAAGGGTCATCTTTTTTATTTTGAAGCCATTAAAAAAGTTGTTGAGAAAAGGCCCGATGTAAAGTTTCTTCTCGTGGGAGCAAGACTCGAGGAGAAATTCGGAGAAACAGTAAGAGAGACGGGGATAGATAAAAATGTGATTTTTGCCGGATTCAGGAGCGATATTCCCGATGTAATATCGGCTTTTGATGTTTCCGTATGCTCCGCGACGAAGGGGGAAGGACTTACAGGCGCTGTAAGGGAATCCCTTGCAATGGCAAAACCGGTAGTTTCCACTAATGTTGCGGGAAACGGCGAAGTGGTCATTCACGGCAAAACGGGAATGCTTGTCCCTCCCAAAGATAACGCCGCAATGGCAGAGGCGATTATATATCTTTTAGAAAATTCCGAAGAGGCGCTTAAAATGGCACAGGCAGGAAGAGAGCTTGTCCTCGAAAAATGCAATAATGAAGTGCGGTGCAGGAGAGTC
>CAZJVM010000021.1:0-24675 GCA_964549305.1 uncultured bacterium | reverse complement strand
ATTATAATGTGAAAGCTGAGAGAAAGGAACTTTTGCCGTAACGAATACCGTAAATATTATGAATAAAAAACGAGATCTATTCATAAGTGATTTATTCAGTAAATACTACGGGAAGTCCAATATAGTCCTTGTAGATGTAGGGGCAAGCGGAAGTCTTCCCGATAATTGGAAAAATGTCAAAAGGAATCTTACCGTGGTTGCCTTCGAGCCCGACGAAAGGGCGGCGCTGGAGCTTTCCGGAGAAAAAAAAGGGGGAATAAAGCTCAAGCTCATAGACAAAGTGCTTTACAGGGAGAAAGGGAAGCTTGAATTCAACCTGGCAAGAAAACAGCGCCTTAGCTCTGTATTCAAGCCCAATTTCGATTTTCTCAACGCCTTTCCGAGAACCAACAAATTCGACACAGTAAAAACGGTTTCTGTTGATTGTGATACCCTTGACAATCAGCTAAGAGAAAACGGAATAGATGACATTGACTTTATAAAGTTGGATACTCAGGGATGCGATCTTTTCATCCTTGAAGGCGGAGCGGAAGTTCTCAAAAAATCCTGTTTCGGAATAGAAGTGGAAGCGGAGTTCGCGTCCGTTTACAGGGGACAACCGCTCTTTGCGGATGTTGACGCTTTTGTGCGAAGTCTGGGGTTTGAGCTTTTTGATATAAGGCCTTATTACTGGAAAAGAAAAAAAGGAATGAGAGTCGGAGGTGTTAAAGGACAAATCATAAGAGGCGATGCGCTCTACTTCAAGAATTCAGGCATTTTCTTCAACCAGATTAAACTCATTGGGAATGAAATTGAAAAGAAAACAAAAATATTAAAAGCGATAACTGCCTCTTTTGTGTATGGATATGCCGATTATGCCATAGAACTTCTGGAGTCTTCGCCATCAGGACTCTTTGATGAGAAAGAAAAGGATGAGTTTCGCGAAGTCATAGAAGAGCAATACTCCAACCTTTCATTAATCCCCAATTTTCTTAAAAGCAGGAAGCTTTCAAATTACTTTTTAAACCTCTACAATACATTTAAACCTATCCACCGCGATTGGAAATCAAAGAAAAGTTCATTGGGAAATCTTTAAAACAAAATATTCATTTTATTAAAATATGAAGGCAATAAGAAAAATACTCTTTTTCGGCGTATCTCCGATGAATTACGCTGTTTTCAAGCCCGTACATAAAGAACTGGAGAAGGATGAAAGGATAGAAGTGTTTTTTTGCTCGAAATACGAAGGTTCGAGAAATCCCGCAAAACTTTACAGAGACAAACTTGGAATGACAAACGAGAGACTCATAAACCTTCGCCTTGCGGGATTGAAGAAATTCGACCTTTATATAAGCCCCGACATAATGATGGCGGGAAGAAGATGCCGTTTGAAGGTACATACATTTCACGGTGTATCCTTCAAGGGCAAGGCATATTCCGGGAAAGTTTTCAGTTTTGACAAGCTGTTTATCACAGGTGAATATATGAGGAGAAAGTTTGTGAGCGATGGCATCCTTTCGGAAGATGATTCGAGAATTGAAAAAATAGGAATGCCTAAGCTCGATGCGCTTGTTAACAAATCAATTAACCGTGAAGAAATTCTTGGAAAGCTTTCCCTTGACCCCGAACTGCCCGTGGTTATTTACGCTCCCACGTGGTCTCAGAAATCGTCGCTTTACACAATAGGGGACGAACTTATTAAAAAACTGTCAGCAGAAAAGATAAACCTATTGGTCAAACTTCATGACCATTCCTATGATTTGAGAAGAAATCCTGTAGATTGGAAGAAAAAGCTTTCAGATATGGAAAGAGAAAACAGCAGATTAAGGGTGATAAGAGATTACGATATAATACCCTATCTGTTTTCAAGCGACCTTCTGATTTCTGATCTCAGCTCGGTAACAAACGAGTTTCTCCTTCTTGACAGACCAATAGTATTCATAGATACTCCCAAACTCGAAGAAAGATATAAAAACAGCATAGAACTCCACACATGGGGAAGAAAGTCGGGTTATATTGCAAAGGGCATTGAAGAGGTTGCGGAAGCGATTCAAAGAGGAATTGAGAATCCCGCGGAGCATTCGGCAATACGGAATGAAATGGCTGAAGACCTTTTCTACAACAGGGGTTGCGCCACGGGGAAAGCGGTAGAAGCCATATACAGATATCTTGAATTAAAGGAGAATTGATTTTAGTGAAAGCGGTAATTCTTGCAGCAGGCGAGAGCAAAAGACTCCATCCCTATACTCTGGATTTACCCAAATGTCTTCTTGAGATTGGCGGCAGAACGATTATTTCTCATCAGATTGAAAGCATCAGAAAGGCGGGGATTAATGAGATAACGGTGGTTACGGGATTTTGCGAAGAAAAGATACGAAAAGCTCTCGGGGAAGGATTTAACTTCATTCATAACAGCGACTACAAAAATACAAGCAGTATCTATTCCCTGTGGCTTGCGGTGAAAAATATAGCGGGAAGCTCCTTTCTTATTTTAAATTCAGATGTTTTTTTTCATCCTTCAATAATCGGAAATCTTGTTTCATCGCCGCGGGAGGACTGTATCACAATAGATTCCGGAAGTACTCTCGACGAGGAAGAGATGAAGGTGAAGCTAAGGGACGGAAAGGTTGCCGATATGAGCAAGTCAATGCCCTGTGAGGAGGCGGACGGTGAAAATCTGGGCATTATAAAATTCGGGGAGAAGGGCGGCAAAGAGCTTTTTAACATTATGAGTAAGATAATTGCGGAAAAAAGGGTAAAGGAGTGGGCACCCTATGCCTTCAAGGAATTGGCAAAAGATTATCCCCTGTACGCTTTGGAAGTGGAGGGCCTTCCGTGGATTGAAATTGACTTTCCCGAAGACCTTGAAAAAGCCCGCAGGAAAATCTATGAAGATATAAAAAAGATGGAAACGATATGAATATAAAAGTTCTTTATTTTGCCGCTATTCGGGAAAAACTCGGGAAAAGCAGTGAAAATATAACTGTTGACGACGGTATTTCCCTGAAGGAAATAATGGGAAAGCTTTCCGGCAACTATGAAATTATCGCGGAAATGGATAAATCCCTGATGGTTGCCGTTAACAGGGAGTATCGCGGCAGAGAAACCATATTGAGAGATGGCGATGAAATTGCACTCATACCTCCTGTGAGTGGCGGGTTGAAAAAATCAGGGAATAAAGATGTATAAAATAACGGAAAAAGATATAAAGATAGATGAGCTTGTGAAAAAGGTGGCCACTCCCAAAGCGGGCGCTGTGGTTACGTTTCTCGGAGTGACTCGCGCAGTTGACGAGGGAGACGACAGGGTTATTTCCCGTCTGGATTACGATGCCTATAGCGAAATGGCTGAAGAGCAGATGGAGAAAATAGGCGAAGAGGCAAAGTCAAAATTCAAAATTGCCGAAGTATGCGTTTTTCATAAAGTCGGGAAAGTTTCAGTAGGGGAAGCGAGCGTCGGTATTGCCGTATCGTCACCGCATAGAGGGGACGGATTTCTCGCCTGCAAATATATAATCGACAGAATAAAGGAAATAACACCTATTTGGAAAAAAGAAGTGTGGGAAGGAGGAGAGAAGTGGAAGGGAAAAGAATAGATATCGGGTGCCTTACAGTGGGACCCTTTATGGAAAATTGCTTTATAGTAAGCGATGACTCGGGAAACGCCCTTATTGTCGATCCGGGTGATGAAGCAGAAAGAATAATTGCGGAAATAGACGGGAAAGACCTGAAACCTCTGGCACTTCTTGCTACTCATGCCCATATTGACCACGTTGGTGCTGTTGCTGATTTAAAGAGGAAATATTCAATTCCTTTCATACTGCATCAGGAGGATGAGGAACTTTTAAAAAAGGCAGATGAGCAGGCGGCAATGGTTGGTCTTACATTCGGCGAGATTCCCTCAGTTGATATTTTTTTGCAGGGGAAAAAGGAAGAAATGTCATTTGATACATTCAATATCGATGTAATCCATACTCCGGGGCATACGCGCGGGGGAGTCTGTTACAAGGTTTCTGATATACTTTTTTCCGGAGACACATTGTTTAAAAGTTCCATAGGAAGGACTGATTTTCCCGGAGGCAGTTACAGTGCCATAATGGATTCCATTATCAACGGAATTCTGCCCCTTGGAGATAAAATAAGGGTTTACTGCGGTCACGGTCCTCAAACCGAGATAGGTATTGAAAAAAACAGCAACCCTTTTATTCTTGACCCTGACCAGTATAAGGATATACTCTAACCCGCCGAATTTGACAGTTCTGACCCCTATGCAGTGACAGCATTTGAGGTTATCGTTTTATTCTGTGTTTTGAAAAAAGTTCTTAATGGGGAACATTTGTTTATGGAAAAAGTTGAAAAATATGTAAGGGATATTCTTTCGGCAATCGGCGAAGATGTAAATCGTGAAGGACTCGTTAAAACACCTAAAAGAGTGATTGAAACCATAGAGTTTCTTACAAGCGGTTATAAAGAAGATCCCAAAAAAGTGCTGCAGGGTTCCGGATTTACAGAAGATTACGAAGAAATGATACTGTTGAAGGGTATAGACATTTTCAGCCTTTGCGAACACCATCTTCTGCCCTTTTACGGGAAATGCCATGTCGCATATATTCCGAAAAAGAAACTTGTAGGGTTAAATAGGCTGGCAAAACTTGTTGAAGTTTATTCAAAAAGACTTCAGATACAGGAGCGCCTTACAAATCAGATTGCCCAGACAATTGATGAAGAATTAAATCCTCTTGGCGTTGCTGTTGTTATTGAGGCAAAACAACTGTGCATGAAGATGGGAGGAGTTCACGAACACGATGCGAAGGTTGTTACGAGTTCCATTCTCGGCGCTTTCAGAAGGCCTGAAACAAGGGCGGAGTTTATGAATTTAATCAGTTAGTTTCCTTTCATACTTTTTCTATATATGACCTCTATATCCTTCAAAGTTGCAGGAGTATCTTTTTAAAATATTGATATCCATAATAAAATCTATTTACAATATACGCGGAGGAATCTTTTATGCCTGCAAAAGCTGACAGGTGGATAAAAAAAATGTGCATTGAAAAGAAAATGATAGAGCCTTTTGAAGAGGGTCTTGTGAGCGAAGGGAAGATATCATTCGGACTTTCTTCCTACGGTTATGACCTGAGATTGTATGATGAGTTCAGGATTGTGAAAAAAAACGAATCATCGGGGCAAATTATCACAGATCCGAAAGATTCCGCAAAATACGGATATGAGACATTTAAGGGTGATGTCTTTGAGCTTGCGCCGGGCACTACAGTCCTTGGACGGTCATACGAATATTTCAGGATTCCAAGAAACACAATTGCTCTGTGCTGGGGAAAATCAACTTACGCGCGATGCGGAGTGCTGGTTAATATCACTCCCCTTGAGCCGGAATGGGAAGGATATATAACTATTGCCATATCCAATATTTCATCGCAGGCAGTAAAATTGTATGCCATGGAAGGTATTTCACAGGTGGTATTCATTGAAAGTGACGAAACCTGCCTCGTTTCCTATGCCGACAGGAAGGGGAAATATCAGGCACAGAATGATATAACTTCCGCAAAGGTATAAGCGCTTCCGGGTAAGGGAATGAAGAGAAAACTCAATATTATTCAGATTATTCCAAGGGCGGGGTGTCACAGCGGCGGGACTCTTCAGGCGTATCAGCTTGCAAGGGCGCTGAAGGAGAAGGGTCATAATTCGCTTCTCATAATAAAGCCGGGAAAACAATCAATGGCGAAGGCGGAGGAATTCGGAATCCCTTATAAAACTATCCCGATGAAGGGTGAGTTTGATTTTGCTTCCCTTATGTGTTTGAGGAGGATTATAAAGGATTTCAATGCCGATGTTATTCACGCGCACAAGGGACTGGCGTTAACTCTTTCGCTTGCCGCGCTTGTGGGAAACAGGCGCACGGCGCTTCTCGCAAACAGGGGAGTGATGTTCCCCCTTGATATTTTTAACGGATTTAAATACCGCCTTTCGCGCCTTGACGGTGTAGTTTGTGTGTCAAATGTTGTCAGGGATATCTTGATTAAAAGTTCGGGCATTAAAGAAGAGAAGGCACGCGTCATTTACGGAGGCACTGATCTTGAAAGATTCAACTGGCAGACGACTTCTTCTCCTTTCAGGGAGGAATTTAAAATCGGCGCCCATTATCCGGTTATAGGAATTATTGCAAATATACGAAGGTGGAAGGGGCATATATATTTTGCGGAAGCGGCAAAAAAGGTTCTCGAAGAATTTCCCGATTCCCTCTTTTTTGCCGTGGGAAGATATAACGAAGAGAGGGACACATTCAAAGCTCTTGAGACAAGAATAAAGGAGCTTGGAATAGATGACAGGATAATTTTTACAGGATTCAGGGAAGACATACCGGAGATTATATCGGCAATGGATTTAACGGTAAACGCTTCCTATGACGGGGAAGGACTGACGGGCGCCATAAGGGAGTCCTTTGCCATGAAAAAGCCCGTTGTAGCAACAAAAATAGCAGGTAATCCCGAACTTGTTTTAGAGGGGGTAACGGGAATTTTAGTGCCTCCGAAAGATTCTTCTGCTCTTGCAAGAGCGGTAATGGAAATGGTGAAAAATAAAAAAACGCTTAATGAAATGGGTGAGAATGCCTACAAACTCATTCTTGAAAAATTTTCCCTTGAAAGCAGGATAAAGGGTATAGAGGACTTCTACTACGAATTGGTTGCCAAAAGGCAGTCTCTTTGAAGAATATGGGAAAAATAAATCTTGTAAGGATAATATCTGACCTTCCCGTAGGAGGCGTGGAAAGGCGTCTTGTTTCCATTCTTCCCCGCCTTAAGGATAAATTCAACATATCAGTAGTCTGCATAAGGGAAAAAGGCGAACTTGCGGAAGAATTGGAAAAAAAAGATATTCCGGTTTATCTCGTTCCTTTCAAAGGGAGGATTCATCCGGGAAGCATTCGCGCGCTTTCGGCACTTCTTCGGAAAATTTCGGCACATATTGTCCACACTCATATGTACCGTCCCAATGTGTCGGGAACGATTTCAGCGAAAATGGCGAAAATCCCCGTTGTTATTTCAAATGTCCACAATGTTTCGCAGTGGGATACGAAGAGGCAGATTGCAATGGACAGATTTGTGAACAGATTCAGAGATGCCGTCATTGCCGTATCCGAAGAAGTGAAAAGAGATTATGTTGCAAAAACCGGATTTGACGGTTCGAAATGCGAAGTGATTTACAACGGAGTTGACACAAACTTGTTTCGTCCGGGAGAAATGCCGGAAGAATTTGCAAGGGAGTTTAAAATAGATGATAACACCTTGGTGGTTTCAAATATTTCACGTCTGGTTCCGCAGAAAGACCATAAGACTTTTCTATATGCGGCAAGGGAGATTATAAAAGGTTATAGGGGAGATGTAAGGTTTTTTATTGTCGGTTCGGGAAAATGCAGGGAAGAGATAATCGATCTTTCACGAAAATTCGGCATTTCCGATAAAGTCGTCCTTACGGGCAAAAGAGATGATATGGTCAGCATACTACATGCTTCGCACATTTCCGTGTTAAGCTCGCTTAAAGAGGGATTTTCGAATGTTGTCCTCGAATCCATGTCATCGTGTGTGCCTATGGTTGCAACCGATGTAGGGGGAAACGGCGAAGCGATACTGGACGGAGAAACGGGGTATCTCGTTAAAGCGGGAGATTACAAGGAAATGGGAGCGAAAATTCTCAACCTTCTTCAAGATGATGAACAGAGGAAAAGGTTCGGAGAAAAGGCGAGAAGCAGGGCGACAGAGTTGTTTTCAATAGAAAAAATGATTGAAAAAACAGAGGATTTATATTTTAACCTTCTCAGAAACAAATCTGTGCCGCTTTAAAAAAGGATAGGTGAAAGAAGCCGATTTTATGAATTATCAGTCAAAAAATTCCGAATATCTTGGACTTCTCATTGAGATATGCATTCTTGTTTATGTGGTTGTACTCCCATTCAATCACAGGGCAAGTCTTTCCGCGGTATCTCTTGTCGTAATGGGGATATCCTGGGTTGCCATTATGGCGATTGAAAAGCGCGTTGTTTTCAAAAAGACTATGCTCAATATTCCTTTGGCGCTAATGTTCTTTGTATCACTTATTTCAGCTTTTTTTTCGGTGGATATGCTTTGCAGTCTCGATTATTTCAGAAGCGAAGTTTTAAAATCTGTTTTTGTGTTTTTTGCCATAATCAACTTCATAGACAATGAAAAAAGCATAAAACGCCTCGTCTGGTTTCTTATGACATCTTTTATTTTAATGAGCATTTACGGTCTTGTTGAGTATTTCTCATTTCTGAGACCGGTTGGAGGAAAACTGCAGGCAACACTGGGGCATCACAATAAAGTGGGTATGTTTGCAGACCTCGTTTTTCCAATAATATTCGTTATTTTGATTAAGGCAAAAGGCTGGAAAACGCGCGTTCCCGCGGCAATTTTCGCTCTTGTGTCTATAATGTTAATCATTTTTACACAGTCAAGGGGCACGTGGCTTTCGCTACCTCTTGCCATAATAATTACGGCGCTTTTTTACGACAGAAGAATTCTCGGCGCAATTGCTGTTGTACTTGCCGTACTGCCCCTTTTACTTCCTGTGAGCATAATGAAGCGCGTAACTACCATATTTGACTTCAAGGATTATATGAAACCCGGAAAAGTGCTCGTGGAGAGACCCTTTGTCTGGAAAGGCGCAGTGAAAATAATCAAGAAATATCCTGTTATCGGTGCAGGTACGGGCTCGGGCATATTTTATAAGCTTTATGTGGAAAAGGGATATAAACCGAAAAGGGCAAAGCAGGAATTAGGTCACGCTCACAATCAGATGCTCGAAACTCTTGTGGAGAACGGGATTGCCGGCTTAATAGTACAGTTTTACTTCTTCTTTTCCTTCTTCAGGGCAGTAAAAGGCGCCTGGAAGAAAAATGAAGGTACAATGGTGGAAGCAATCCTTATAGGATGTATAATGGGAGTAATAGCAATTCTCTTTCACGGCGTCGTTGGAAGTTTTTTCAGAAGCAGGATGATGATGCTTATAATGATAGTAATGGGACTGGCTATGTCCTGTGTCGGACAACGGGAATATAAGGAGTTGGAAGTTATAAACATTCCGGAAGAACAATGGGAAAAAAAAGAAAAAGAGAAAAAATTGGCAGCACAGCTTTAATTTCGCTATACGCGAGAATATTTGTCTATGTGAAGAAGTACTGGGTCAGACTTGTCATAGGCACTTCATTTGCTCTTGTAGTATCTTCCACGAAGGGACTAACCGCCTGGGCGGTAAAACCTTCGCTCGATGATATATTTCTTAAAGGAGATAAAACTAAGCTTGTGCTTCTTCCCATAGGCATTTTAATTCTTTTCGCGATACAGGGGATATCCCGATATACGCAAAATTACCTTATGAAGCATGTTGCGCTCAAGGTGGTTATGGAAATTCGCAGAGACCTTTATTATCACACACAGAGTTTGAGCCTTTCATTTTTTCAGAAAATACCCTGCGGCGCCCTAATGTCGAGGATTACAAACGATGTGAAGATTCTCTCATCGGTGGCATCAGATATTATCCCTGACCTTCTGCGACAGATATTCACTCTTCTTTCACTTGTGGCAGTGCTTTTTTATCAGGACTGGCAGCTTGCAATAATTGCAATATTTATCCTTCCCTTCGTAGGCATAATGATGAATTCCTTTGGGAAAAAAATTAAGAAAATCAGCAAGAAAAGTCTTGAAAACACGGCAACCCTCAATTCCGTGCTGCAGGAGTCTTTTACGGGAATTAAGATAGTGAAAGCTTTCGCAATGGAAGAATACGAAAAAAGAAAGTTTCAGAAGGTGAATAAAAGAAATTTCGACATAAGTATGAAGAGTGTGCGTGTAAACGAAATAAGCTCTCCCCTTATGGAATTTTTAGGAGCTATAGCGGGCGCGCTCATTCTTTGGTACGGAGGGTTTCGTGTAATTAACGGATACAGCACTCCGGGAACATTTTTCTCATTTTTGACTGCCCTTGCGCTTTTGTATGATCCTTTAAGAAAACTTACAAAGATGAATAATGCAGTTCAAAAGGCAATGGCAGGCGCTGAAAGGGTGTTTGCCCTGATAGATACAAAGCCGGAAATCAAAGAGGCAGAATGTCCCGTGGCTATTGATAAATTAAAGGAAAAGATAGAGTTCAAAGATGTGTCATTTATGTATGATTCAAATGACGGACTGATATTGAAGAATATAAACTGTACTGTCAACAAAGGTGAAATCGCGGCAATTGTAGGCCCGAGCGGTGTGGGAAAATCCACGCTTGTTGATCTGATACCACGATTTTACGATCCCACGGAAGGGATTATTTCCATAGACGGAACGGATATTTCAAAGATGTCTTTTGCATCGCTTCGCTCCCTGATAGGAATTGTCACTCAGGAAACATTTCTTTTTAATGATTCCATAAAAAATAATATTGCCTATGGAAGGCCTGATGCCAGTGAAGAGGAAATAATCGATGCGGCAAAACTTGCATTTGCCCACAACTTTATCAGCGTCTTTCCGGAGGGTTATGATACGGTGATAGGGGAGAGAGGAATAAGACTTTCGGGAGGCGAGAAGCAGAGAATATCCATTGCAAGGGCAATTCTCAAAAATCCCGATATTCTTATTCTTGACGAGGCAACTTCAGCGCTTGATTCGGAATCGGAGAAAATGGTTCAAAGAGCGCTTGAGAATCTGATGAAAAAAAGGACAACATTTGTAATCGCTCACAGACTTTCAACGATAATACACGCTGATAAAATTATCGTTCTTTCCGAAGGAAGAATCTCCGAAACCGGCAGGCACGAGGAATTACTCCGGAAAAAAGGCGTGTACAGTAAACTTTATGAGATACAATTTAAGGACTCTGCGCAGAACAAAGGCTTATAACTCATTAATCCCGGATAATATGAAAAAAATTTTAATTATTCTTTCATTCCTGATTTTCGGTATCTATTTTACTGTAAACTCCGGGTTGGTAACTGATGAACAATCATTTTCGGCGCCGGAATATTCCCAAACCGTAAAAAGAAGAATCGTTCTTATTACTCTCGATACCCTCAGATACGATCATTTGGGATATAGCGGATACGAAAAGAATACCACCCCCAACATAGATGCCTTTTCCCAAAAGAGTGTTTATTTTACCAATGCGTTCAGCGCTCTTCCCACCACTGATCCCGCCCATACGTCCATTATGACGGGATTGTATCCGAGAGTGCACGGCGTTATGGGAAACGGATATAGGATTTTCGATGACAATGCTTTTTCCCTCGCGCAATGGGCAAAAGATTTCGGGATAGACAAAACCGCGGCAATTGTAAGCAGGACGCATCTGAATCCCGATGACCTTGGTCTTAAAGGGTTCGATTATATATCTTCGCCGGAAGATGAGAGAAAAGCGGACGCAACATTTAAGATAGTGAAAGAATGGTTAAAGGAGAACGGAAAAGATTCATTCTTTCTCTGGATTCATTATTTTGACCCACATTACGATTATGACTCTCCCTATCCCTTTAACAGCCTTTTTAATGATGGTTACAGGGGGCAGATTCCCAAGGACAGGGAATTTCTTGATGACCCTCCCTTGAAGTACAACAATCGCGAAATTGATTATATGACATCTCTCTATGATGGTGAAATAGCTTTTCTTGATTATTACTTTGGGAAAACAGTTAAGGAAATCGAAAAATATACCGGAAGTGAAGATGTTCCTCCTCTGTATATTGTTGCTTCGGATCATGGCGAGGATATGGCGGAACTTCAGGAAAAAGAAGTTTATGCTTTTGATCACGGGGAGTTTCTGTTCAATCCTACGATAAAAGTGCTTACCGTTATTAGGTGGGACGGAAAAATCGACAGGAATAAAAAAATATCCTATCCCATCCAGCAGATAGACATAGCGCCTACCGTTGTTGACCTGTTGGGAGACGACCTGTCCCGGTACGACGCCTTTAACGGTGAAAGTCTGACACGCTTTCTAAATAAGGGCGGGGATGTGAATGAAAAGAGGTCCATATTCGTGCAGAGGCGAAAAGCAAAAACCATACTCAGGCCTTTTCTTGCCGAAGAGCAGATTGCGGTAATATCAATGCCGTGGAAGCTCATCGCAAGTTTCCCTTCGGAAAAAACGGAACTTTACAATTTGGAAACCGACAGTGGCGAATTAAATAATCTTTCTCCGGAAAATACGGTTGTTGCCGATTCTCTGCTCGATGAAATAAAGGTGTTCAGAAAAAAATATCCCTACGCTTATGCAAGAAACGATGAAATCCCTGCCGATAAAGCAAGAGATTTGAAAGCGCTCGGTTATGTGCAGTAAAGGGATATACGCTATATTGAATTGACTGCTTCCACTCATTTCTATGCTTCATAAGATACTATATATTCAGGGTGTTACAAGGATGGGAGGCGCAATAGAGAGTCTTCTTCTCCTTGTAAAAAACCTCGACAAAAAAAAGTTTTCTTCCGCAGTTGTCACTTCCGCAAAAGGGCCCTTTTCCGTTGAAATGGAAAAAGCCGGATTGTCCTTTGAAGTTGTGAAAATGGAGATGTGGAGAAAGGCGAAGGGTTTTTTCAGCCGCCCTTCCACAATAGGAAAACTTATAAGTTTTGCCAAAAAAGAAAATGTTTCATTGATTCACTGCAATACTCTTTGGGATAATCCTTACGGTCACAAGATTGCGGAAAGTCTCGGAATTCCTCTTGTATGCCATATAAGAAATACCTTTTCGGAAGACAAAATCAGAAAATACAAAGTTTTAAAAGCGCAAAAAATTATATGCGTTTCCCGTGCTGTTGCTCAGGGTTTTGCGGATTGGGATAAGGATGAAAAAATTCAGGTGATTTATAACGGCGTCGAGATGTCGGAGTTTGACGCGGACAAATATGACAGAGGATTGGTTCGAAGGGATTTTTCCGTAGGGAAAACCGTTCCTGTCATAGGGCTTGTGGGAAGAGTATCCCCTGAAAAGGGGCAGTTGGAAATGATAAAGGCATCCGCTCTTTTAAAAAAAGAAATTCCGGAGTTTAAGGTGTTTATAGTAGGTGAGACTTCGAAAAAGGAAATGGAATATATGGCCTTTTTGAAAAACGAGGCATCGAAACTCGGAGTTTCGGAGAATCTCATTTTTACGGGATTCAGAAGAGATGTTGCCGCAATCACTTCGATTTTTGATATTGCAGTATTTCCGTCCCTTGAAGGAGCAAATGAAGGTTTCGGAAGGGGAATCATAGAGGCGATGGCAATGAAAAAACCTGTAATAGGAACCGATACGGGAGGAATTACAGAGGTAATAGAGAATGGTGAAAGCGGATTGATTATAAATCCCGGAGATTCAGATATGCTCGCGCAAAATATTTTAAAGCTTTTAAAGGATTCACAATTGAGTCGTCAGTTTTCCGAAAAGGGCTATGATAGAGTGCGGGAAAAATTCAGCGCTGAATCTTATGCTGCAGGGATTGAAAATATATATTCTGAACTGCTGGAATAATTATAATAGAAATTAAATGTAAGGAGTTGCGAGTAATTATAGATGGAAAGCGAAGAAAAAATCATCCCGACTTTTTCTAAAAACTACGGGATTTTTCTCTCCCTTCTGTTTCTTTATCTTTTTGTGATTTGTTATCTTTCTAAGAGCTATTTTCATGGAGATGAGTGGCGGTATGTCTATTTTGCTAAAAATCTCCTTCACGGATTTTATTCTCCCTCAGGCATCGAAAATGCGAAGCTTTGGAATGGTCCGGGATACCCTATTGTATTAGTGCCATTTGCTGCAATGAAATTACCATGGATTACCGCAAAGTTTGCTAACGCATTTTTCCTTTTTGGCGCTGTAATCTTTTTTTACAAGACTCTCTGCCTCTATATTAAAAGAAACAAGGCAAGATATTTTGCAGTTTTCTTTGGGATGTATTTTCCTTTCATGTCTAATCTCCATTTTTTGAATACTGAAACGTTAACTGTATTTTTAACGACTGTATTTTCTTTTTGTTTCTGCCGTCAGGCAATTCATAAGAAAATGTTTAATAGTTACTTTTTTATGGCAGGATTTGTTCTTGCCTGGCTGATGCTAACCAAAATAATTTTTGGATATGTTGTTTTATTCATGATTGCTTTTAGTTTCGTTTATTACATATTATTAAAGGAGTTTTCTGCTAAAAAATGTTTTTTGATTTGTTGTCTTGCAATGCTCTTATGCTTTCCTTACCTTCTCTATACCTATTCATTGACCGGTAAAATATTCTACTGGGGTAACTCGGGAGGGCTTAATCTCTACTGGATGTCTTCTCCCTATCCCAACGAATTTGGAGACTGCTATCAGTTAAAAGAAGTAAGAGAAATAAAGCCGCTTGCCAAAAATCACGGTGATTTTTTTGAAAAGATTGAAGGTCTTAATCTCATAGAAAAAGATAATGCCTTCAGAAAACAGGCATTAATCAATATAATGGAATATCCGGAAAAATATTTACGCAACATTGCTTCAAATGTCGGGCGTATGCTAATTGATTATCCCTATTCTTATAAATCTAAACCACTAAAAAAGATACTATGGTTTTTCTGGGTTTTTCCAAACAGTCTTGTTTTTGCGGTAATGCTTTTTTCTCTTTATCCGGCATGGAAGGCGCGAAAAGATATTCCGGAAGAAATTATTATATTAATCTTGTTTGGATTATTGGGATTTGGTGCAAGCTCGCTTGTTAGTGCCTGCGCGCGTCATTTCTATGTGCTTGTGCCATTTTGGGCGGTTTGGCTGGGGGTTTTCTTTTCGGGAGAAAAATCTCTCACAACTACTGCTCTGCAACGGGAAAGGTGAGCGTAAATGTAGTTCCTTCGTTTACCTTGCTCTTTACGTCGATTGCGCCTTTATGATTCTGGATTATTTCATAAACAATGGAAAGACCCAATCCGGTTCCGCTTCCCACATCCTTTGTGGTGAAAAAGGGGTCGAATATTTTGTCAATAATTTCCTCGGGAATCCCACATCCCGTATCCGATACCTTTACCACAACATTCCCGTTGTCATTTGCGCTTTCGATGTTCAATTCACCGCCATCGGATTTCATTGCGTGAAAGGCATTGATAAAAAAATTTAAAAATATCTGATCAAACTCCTTTTTAATACCCATTACCGGCTTAAGCCCTTCGCTCAGTTTTTTATTTACTGAAATATTGCTTAAAATCAGCTGATTGTGGATTATATCGAGACTTTCCTCAATGCAGGTGTTGAGATTAACCGCTTCGCTTACCTTTTTTGAAGACGGCCTTGCAAAGACAAGAAGGTCCTGAACTATTCTTTTGCACCTGTCTCCGCCTTTAAATACCGTTTCGAGAAGTCTCTGCCTTTTCTTTTCGAGTTTGAGATAGTTCTCGTAAAATTCTGCCATTTTTTTCGTGCATTCGGCGTTTGCGTTTACACGGTTGCATTCATTGAGTATAACGCCGGGGTCGGGAACTACTATTTCCTTAATCATTCCGAGGTTTGTTATAACACCGCTCAGAGGGTTGTTTATTTCGTGAGCTATGCCGCCGGCAAGTCTTCCGATAGAGGCAAGTTTTTCAGAATGAATAAGCTGCTGCTGAAGCTCTTTCTGCCTTTCTTCGGCTTTCTTTCTTTCCGTAAGGTCTCTCATTCCCGCAACGGCACCTGCAAGGTTTCCTCTGTCGTCATAAACGAATGCCGTACTCTGTTCCAGTGAAATGAATGTGCCGTCCTTTTTTCTGTATGTAACTTCTGTGGGGGCGCTTTTTCCCTCCTTTCTCAATGTTTCGAGAATATCGAGCTGGTCCTGAATATGCTCAGACTCCTGCGTGGAAAGTTCCGTAGTGTACTTTCCCATAAGTTCTTCTTTGCTGTAACCGAGCATATTGCATACAGCATCGTTTGCCATCCTTATATATCCCTTGTCGTCGGTAACTATGATGCCGTCAACTGATGCCTCGAAGACTTTTTCGAGGTAGTCTTTTGTCTCCTTTATTTCCGCTTCGAGCCTTTTTTGCTCGGTAATATCTTCGCGCATAATGATTGCGCCCGAAATGTTATTCTTTGCGTCTTTCAGAGGGCTTATCCTGACCGACGCAAGAAGCTTTCCTTTTGTGCCTCTGAAGGTTATCATCGGGTTAAGGTAGTTGTTACCCTTCCTGAGAACATTGTTGTAGTTTTCAATTGCGGACTCCCTTATATTTTCGGGCATTCTTTCCGCCACATCCTTTCCAATCTGTCCTGAATCCCAGTTTAGTCCCGTTTTTTCTCCCTGCCTTATGATTTCGTCATTGACGGTCTGCACTTTGCGCTCTTTATCTATGACCACTATTCCCACGGGAAGGTTTCGTATGATGTTTTCGTTGAAATCTTTGAGATAAAGAATTTCCTCCTGGTCCTGAAGCTTTTCCCGAAGGGCATTTGCGCGTTTACGATTTACCCTTAGCGTATAACCGCCTAACAGTAAAAGCGCCAGAATTACCGATACGGAGAGTATGATCATATAGAGATAACTCAGACGCGCCCTGTTTGCCACTGTTGCGAGAGGAGTGCTTATCACTACCTTGAAAGACAACCCGGGAAGTTCGGATGTTGAAGAAGAGACGAGCATGGAGCGCCTTTTAAGACGGTATGAGCCTTTAAACTGCGGGCTTTGAAGAATATTTTTTTCCGTTGAGAAATTCTTGTGGCACTTAAAGCATTTGTCATCAGTATCAAAAATACTTTTGTTGAGCATTTTTATATGGCGCGGAAGATAAAGTATTTCTCCCTGAGATGATATAACCCACGCGGACAGTTCATCTTCCGACATTATTGGCTTTACAAATCTTTCAAAGAGCATTGTGAGGTCAATTACGGCACCTGCTATTCTGGTAAGCTTTCCCTTTTCTTTGGGATTGTCAAAAAAAGGTTTCAGAAAAAATATATGGTCGCCGTTATCGTACATGCCCTTGAAAAGGTAAAAATTCCTTTTATTATGGGACTTGATATCTTCTAAAATTTTTTGCGTGATTTGCGGATTGAAAGAGGACGCGTCATCTGATTTCCATACAATTTTTCCCCTGTCGTCTGAAGCGAAATAAAGGTCTATCTCGCTTCTTGAAACCTCCTCGAGGTATGAAACGGAATTCAACAGCTTATCGTCTTTTCTCTCCACCATTCGCCTCATTTCCACGATAGTGTGTATGAGACTGAACTCCTTGCTAAGGTTTTCAAAATAAGTGGTTATCTGGTCCGCGGACTGTGAGGTTATGAGGAGTTGACGGTTCAGATATTCCTTTTTCAACTGCTCCATATTTATACTGTAAATCTGTCCTACGATATAGAGGAAAAAAACTATTATCAGTAATATGGAAATAATATGGAATACAGCTCTTTTAATGAAAAAACCTTTAAGATCTTTTGTCATTTTTTTAATTTCTAAAGCGAATTCACTTAATAATTGTTTGACTTGAGTTTAGATTCTATTTTATGAATAGCTTTATGGCAAGGAGTTTTCAAGTTGTTTTGAACCGATAGTTATATTTTTTCGCAATTAGTTTAAAATTGTGATATTTTAAAAAGATAAAAAATTTAACGGGATTTTTGAAATGTGCGCAGAGAGAAAAGCGGGAGTAAAAAGAAAGAGCGCCGAGACGGATATAAACGTGAAACTTAGAATCGGCAGTGGGAAAACAGTGAAAATCGACTGCGGAATTCCCTTTATGAATCATATGCTTGAGCTTTTCGCGAAACACGGCGGTTTTTCACTTAATATAAAAGGCAGAGGCGATACTGAAGTTGACTGTCACCACACTGTTGAAGATTTGGGAATAGTTCTTGGTCAGGCATTCAGAAAAGCTCTCGGAAACAGAAAGGGAATAGAGCGCTACGGTGAAGCGTTTGTTCCCATGGATGAGTCTTTGGTGCGCGTGGCGCTTGATATCAGCGGAAGACCCTATCTTTTCTATGATGTAAAGATGCCAAAGAAGCGTTTTGAGGGTTTTGACTATTCCCTCATAAAAGAATTTATGCGCGCGTTCTCGATTCACTCCGCGATTACCCTGCACGTTTCCCTTCTTTACGGAGGCAACCAGCATCACATCTGTGAAGCCGTATTCAAGGCCCTTGCAGTTGCTCTCAGGAGAGCCTGCAGTGTTTCGGGCTCATTTAAAACCGTTCCGTCAACAAAAGGTGTGCTCGATTTATGATAGCCGTTGTTGATTATGGTATGGGAAACCTTCGCTCTGTCCAAAAAGCCCTTGAATCGGTAGGGCTTGATGCCTCTCTTACAAGCGATTCAGCATTCGTGAAAAGTGCAGATGCCGTGGTGCTTCCCGGCGTAGGAGCTTTCAGGGATTGTATGGACAACCTCAGACGGCTCGAACTTGAAGATTCCGTTAAATCTTTCATAAAGGCGGGGAAGCCTTTTCTCGGCATTTGTCTCGGATTGCAGGTGCTCCTTTCCACAAGTGAGGAATTCGGGCTTACGGAAGGATTAGGACTCATGAGCGGAAGAGTCGTGGAATTTGAAAAGGGAATGAAGGACGATGCCACGGGAGAAATTCTGAGGGTGCCTCATATGGGATGGAATCAGATTCAAATTCGGGAACATTCTCCTCTTTTCAAAGGTATTAAAGAGAATGAGTTTTTCTACTTCGTTCACTCCTATTATGTTAAACCCGAGGATGCCGACCTTGTGTCATCGGTTACTGATTACGGAATCGAATTCGTATCGAGCGTGTGGAAGGATAATGTGGTGGCAACTCAGTTTCACCCTGAAAAAAGCCAGAAGGCAGGATTGAAGGTTCTCGAAAATTTCGGAAAGTGGATAAAAAAATGCTGATAATTCCCGCCATAGACCTTAGAAACGATAAATGCGTTCGCCTTTCCCAGGGGGATTTTTCCCGGGAAAAAGTTTATTCCGCAAGTCCTCTTGACGTTGCCTTGTCCTTTCGCGATGCGGGCGCAGGATTGATTCACATTGTTGACCTTGACGGGGCAAGGACGGGAAAACCCTGCTCCATTGACAGCATTGGAAAACTTGTCGACAGTGCCGGTGTTGCCCTTGAAGTGGGCGGAGGAATAAGAAGTTACGAAATGGCAAAGCAGTATCTTGATATGGGAGTGGAAAGAGTGATTCTCGGCACTGCGGCATACAGAGACAGGGATATGCTCAAAAGATTGTGCGATGATTTTCCCGGAAGAATCGTGGTTGGAATAGATGCGTCCCGCGGAAAAGTCGCCCTTCAGGGATGGGAAGAAAGCAGCGAAATGGATGTTGATGATTTTGTGGCAGAGATGGAAAAGTATAATCCCCGCGCGTTCATATGTACGGATATTTCGAGAGACGGAATGCTTACGGGACCGAATGTGGACTTCATGAAAAGTATTCTCGATGCTACATCGGTGCCTGTTGTGGCATCGGGAGGAGTTTCCTCCATTGAGGATATAGTAAAGCTGAATATTCTTGACAACGGTGCCCTCGAAGGAGTCATTGTGGGAAAGGCAATCTATGAGGGCAACGTTGATTTGAAGGAGGCAATAGGAATTGTTAGCTAAAAGAATAATTCCCTGCCTGGACGTGCGCGAAGGCAGAGTGGTTAAGGGGATAAAATTCGTTGACATACGCGATGCAGGAGATCCCGTTGAGCAGGCGAAGGTTTATGACAGGCAGGGCGCAGATGAGCTTACGTTTCTCGATATTACGGCATCTCACGAAAAGCGCCCCATAATGATAGATGTGGTGAGAAAAACCGCGAGCGAGGTTTTTATGCCCCTGACCGTAGGAGGAGGAATAAAAAATGTAGATGACATCCGCGACCTTCTTAAAGCGGGCGCGGACAAGGTGTCCATTAACACTACTGCCGTCAACAAACCGGAAATAGTGAAAGAATCGGCTCTGCGTTTCGGTTCGCAGTGCATAGTCGTTGCAATTGACGCAAAGAGGAAAAGCGGCGACGAAGATAAATGGGAAGTGTATATTCACGGCGGGAGGACTCCCACGGGAGTCGATGCAGTGGAATGGGCGCAAAAGGCGGAAGAGTTGGGTGCCGGAGAGATTCTCCTGACAAGTATGGACAGAGACGGTACAAAGGAAGGATTTGATACGAAGCTTACAAGAAAAATAGTTGATTCCACAAATATTCCCGTTGTGGCATCGGGAGGCGTGGGAACGCTTGAGCATATTTACGAAGGATTGACCGCGGGGGGGGCGAGCGCCGCCCTTGCCGCATCGATATTTCATTACGGGGAATATACGGTGCGGGAGGTAAAGGAGTATTTAAAATCAAAAGGTGTTAATGCGAGGGTTTAAAGATGGATTTAACAGAATTAAAATATGACGACAAGGGACTTATTCCGGCAATCATTCAGGATGCGGAGAACAACGATGTTTTGATGGTCGCTTATATGAATGAAGATTCGCTCAGGGAAACCATGGAAACGGGGAAAACTCATTTTTGGAGCAGGTCGCGACAAAAGTATTGGATGAAGGGGGAATCATCGGGACATACACAGGAGGTCAGGGAGATATACTTCGACTGCGATGCCGATGCAATTCTCATAAAGGTCAGGCAGAATGTGGCCGCGTGCCACACCGGTTACAGAACCTGTTTTTACAGGAAGATAGACCCTTCTACGGGGAGTGTGGAAGAAGTCGGTGAAAAGATGTTCGACCCCGACAAAACCTATGGAGGAAGTTGATATATATGCACTTTTACGGACTTACGGGAGGAATATGTACGGGTAAGTCTGTTGCGTCAAAAATGTTTTCCGAACTCGGCGCGCATATTATCGATGCTGATGAAATATCGAGAAATTTGCTTTCTACCGGAAGCGCTCTGCTTCAAATAGTGGTAAAAACTTTTGGAGCAGAAATTCTAAATGAAGACGGAAGTCTTGACAGAGAGAAACTCGGAAAAATGGTTTTCTCCGACAAGAGACTTTTAAGCAAACTCAATCTTCTCACCCATCCCCAAATAATAAAAAAGATAAAAGAGAAAAAGGCGGAGATTGAAAAAGCTCATCCCGACGAAATTATAATTCTCGATGCACCTCTTCTTTATGAGACCGGTCTTGACAAGACTGTGGAAAAAGTAATTGTCGTAGCATCGGCGAGAGAAGTTCAGTTGAAACGGCTTGTGGAAAACAGGGCAATGGCGAAAGAGGATGCCGAAAACAGGATAAGCTCCCAAATTCCCGTTGAAGAGAAGGCAAAGCGGGCGGATTTTGTAATCGATAATAATACAACTTTTGAAGAGTTACGGGCGCAGGTGGAAAAAGTTTACGGTATAATACGCTCCTGATTTGTTATCCTCGGGGCTTGTTTTTTAATCTTCTTATTGCCTGAGTGTAATCCGGTTTTATCCCGAGCGCTCTTTTCCACATTTCCGTAGCTTTTTTTAAATCGCCTTTGTCCCGGTAGAGGTCGCCTAATTCAATACAGTATTCCGGATTTTCAGGTTCAAGGCGAATGGCTTCGAGAAACTGCTTTTCCGCCTTGTCTCTGTCTCCCGAGTCAAGAAGCGCGCCTGCGTAATTTTTTCTTATGAAGGCGGTGTTAGGTTCAGCTTTTACTGCTTCTTTAAGATATTCAAGCCCTTTTCCCTTATCCTTCAATTTCTCCGAGTAGATAAAAGCGAGATTGTTCAAGGAGAAAGCGTGCCCGGGTCTTAGTTTAAGAGCGGTTTCATATTCGAGTATCGCTTTTTCGTATTTGCCTTTCAAAGTGTAGTATCTTCCTAAGTTGTAGTGGGCGAGAAAATGCCTTTCGTTAAACTGAAGGGTTTTTTTGTAGAATGTTGCCGCGTCGTCAGGTTTGTTTATTCTGTTATAAAGGTTTCCTATGAGAAAGTAATATCGGCCGTTTTCAGGGTCGTAATCGGACGCTTTTTTATAAAGAGGAATTGCCTCTTCTATCCTTTCGGTGGTTTCATAAAGTTTTGCGAGTGTTGTAAGGAAACGCGGATTTTCCTCGTCTTCGCTTATAATTTCTTTGAGCCCCTTTTCGGCGGAATCATATTCTTCATTGTCTATCAAATTGTTAATCCGCTGATATTTTCTGTAGCTCTTAATCTGCTCTGCGGGGTCCGGTCTCGGGAAATTTTCGGGAAGTTCCTCGTTCGTTTCCTCTTTTCCGCTTGTTCCGCCTTCGTGAAAATATCCCAATGTTTTGAGCTTTTTGATGGTTTCCTCGTCGAGAGGTTTTACATTGCTTTTTTCGCTGAAAACCCGCTTGTTCGACACTACTTTCTCTAACATTCTGTACATCTGCTTTGCTCTCGAATCTTCTTTTTCAATTAAATTTTCTTTTTCCCCGGGGTCTTTACTGATGTTGTAGAGCTCACTGTTTTTCCCGAATATGTACTTCCAGCCGTCGAATCTGATTCCTTTAAGAGGATTCCAGTAGAAGGATTTCGGGATTTCAGCTTCGCTGTATGAAGGATGCTCCTCTGCGTCTTTGCCTTCAAAAAAAGGAGCGAGGCTTTTCCCGTCAACAGTTTTTCCGTATTTTAAACCCATCAAATCAATTGCCGTCGGGAAGATATCAACAAGACTTACCTGCGAATCAATTTTGTTGTTTTGTACTGAGAATCTGCTGTTGCTGATTATGAGCGGAACGTGAATAGTGCTGTCGTAAATAAAAAACCCGTGTGTCTGTTCTCCGTGCTCTCCGAAACTTTCCCCGTGGTCTGCCGTTAGAATAAAAAGTGTGTTATCAAAAACTTTCTGCCTTTTCAGCTCATCGAGAATAATCCCGATACACATATCCGTATATGCTATTTCACCATAATAGGGGTTGTCCGAATAAGCCGTTTTATAGGGCTCGGGAGGATTGTAGTCCGCGTGAGGGTCATAAAAATGTACCCACATAAAGAAAGGTTTTTTCCGGGCGTTGTCCCTGAGCCATTCCACCGCGACTGTGGCGGTTTCCAATCCCTTTCGCTGTACGGGAAGCCGTCCTTTCTGTTCGGGGTTTAAAAAATTGTCGTTGTAGAAATCAAATCCCTGATTAATCTTGTATTGTGAATCAAGAATAAAGGTGCTGACGATGCCTGCGGTATTGAAATTCTTTTCTTTGAAAACTTCCGCCAAAGTCGTATTTTCGTCTGAAAGTTTATATATGCTGTTATCCCTTGCGCCGTGATTGATGGGATATAGTCCCGTCATTATCGATGAGTGGCTTGGAAGGGTAATAGGCGCCGAGGCGGTGGCATTGGTGAAAAGAATTCCTTTTTCGGCGAATCGGTTGATATTGGGCGTCAAAACTTTTTTATTGCCATAACATTCAAGGGAATCCGCCCTCGTCGTGTCCATAGTTATTATTATGAGGTTATGGGGTTTTCGCATTGAAAGAAGTTTGTCGCAGGAAACAGATAAAACCGCGAACAGTAAAAGTGAAAACCCTAATAGTATTTTATTCTTTCGATTCATCTTCTCTGTTTTCAAAATAGTTTATGAAGGAAATATAGTCCGCCTTATCAGGGTTTGACGGAATCAACTCAATATACTTTTTGCTGTATTCAACTGCTTTCACATAATCTCCGGTCCTTAGATAAATCCCTGTGAGCATTTTAACCGATTCTTCGTCAGTTGGGTTCGTCATTACGATTTTTTCAAAAATTTTCAGAGCGTTTTCATAGTCATACTTCCTTATATATATTTTCCCCTTGTTTTTTTGGGCAGGCAAAAAACCGGGAGCGATGGAAAGGGTGTTTTCCGTTGCCTGAAGGGCAGAATCAAGTTTATTCAGAATAAGGTAAAGGGAGGCGAGATTATTCATTACCTGATAATAGTCGGGTTTCAATTTCAAAGCGTTTTCAAATTCCTTGATTGCCGGTTTAAATTCCTTTTTTCCAAGATATGCGTTGCCGAGATTTTTATGCGCTTCAGGGAAAGCAGGATCGAGCTTGATAGCTTTTTTATAATTTGCGATTGCGTTGTCCATTTCACCCTTATATCCGTATACGGAACCGAGTGCATTATAGTGGACCGCGGAAGTCGGTTTGATCTTTATAATCTGCCTGAAAGCGTTTATGGCAGAATCAAAGTTGTTTTCTCTCAGATAATAGAGGGCGAGTTTCTCTCTTAAGGGAATATTTGAAGGTTGTTTTTTTATCTCTTTCAGTATTTGCGAAATAACATCTGATGAATTGTTTTGAGAGACAAATTGTCCCCCGGAAGGGGTTTTCGCAAAGCCGTTTTTTTCTACAAACGCTACTGATTTACGCGGAGTTATGAAAAGAAACGATGCAATAATAAAGCAAACACAGAAATATTTCATTGTTATCTTATTGAAAAACATTATGAGGTATTCTAAAGAGTGATTCTTGAAAAAGTCAATACATATTAAATCCCTGCTATATCGTCAATTTCAAAAAAAATGGCATCCGCCTTTCATCAAGACGGACACCATTTTTTTTAGGAGGTGCCTTAAGGGCTATTGCTTTTTACGCTTTAAAAAGAAAACTCCGATTAACCCTGTCCCGATTAATATCAGTGAAGTAGGTTCCGGTACAGGATTTGTGTTTATTATCAGTTTTGGCCCTTCGCTTCCGCCGCCGTCGTAATTATTGTATGTAACTTCGGGAGTTACATCAAAAAAAGAATCAAATGGGAAAGCAGGGTCAGCTATGTCAAAATCAATCATAAAGCCGCTGTAGCTGTTTGTGCCGATATTTGCAAGGTCTGCCGCCAATGCCGAGGTTA
>CAZJVM010000020.1:0-41263 GCA_964549305.1 uncultured bacterium | reverse complement strand
TTAGAGCATGCGGCTCATATCCGCAGTGTCCGGGGTTCGACTCCCTGCACCGCCATATAAATACACTTTCATACCCTGAAAACCTCTATGGGAAACCAGAGAAAAAAAGGATATTCTCCCCTTTTAAAATGCGCTAAAACGGTAAAAAAAAATAATATGCTTCAAAAGGGTGACAAGGTCGTTGTTGCCCTTTCGGGAGGTCCTGACTCGGTGTTCCTCCTGTATTTACTGAACAATCACCTTAAGAAAGAATACGAACTCACCCTTCACATCGCTCATCTCAACCACGCGATACGGGGAGAAGAAAGCGACAAAGACGAGGAGTTTGCCCTGGTGACAGCGGAAAAACTCGGAATCGAAATAACCTCGGAAAAGATTGACGCCTTCGCGGAAAAGGAGAAATACGGCACTTCCCTTGAATCGGCGTGCCATTTCGCCAGAATTTCCTTTCTGCGAAAGACCAAAGAAAAAACAGGTGCTGATATAATCGCCACAGGGCACACTCTCGATGACAGGATTGAATCATTGTTCATGAATATGCTTCGGGGAACTGCATTGTCCGGATTGAAAGGTATTTCTCCGGTAAATGAAACTTACGCAATAGTAAGACCGCTTATAGAAACTTCAAAAGCGGAAATTATTGAATACCTTACAAGCAACGCTATTCCATTTGTTTTTGATTCGACAAACTTCAGTGAACAATATGAAAGAAACCTCATAAGAAAAAAGCTTCTGCCTGTAATCGAAGAATTCAAACCGGCGTACAGAAATGCCCTAAACCGCACTATGGACAATATCAGCGTTGATGATGATTATATGCAAATCCTCTGCAGGGAGAATATTCCGAAAGCCTTCAGAAAAGACGACAGTGGCGCTTTTCGGATTAACAGGATTTTTTTCAAAACCGCACACCACGCCCTTGGAAGAAGAGTGATGACTACGATTTTCGAAGATTTTAAAACTCCCCGGACAAGGATAACTACACGGCACATCGATGAGTCATTGAGATTTATAAAGGAATCCTGTCACGGACAGAAACTTCACCTTCCGTCGCATATAAGAATAATCAACAGTTACGGCGAAGTGCTCATAAAAAGCGTAGAAGATGAAGTACCGATTGCCGAAAAAGAGGCGTCGCTTTATCCCGGCGAAAAAATCGAGTCTCAGGAATCAGGTTTCGCTATGGACTGCGAAATCCTTGACGCTGAAGAAATTGACAGTCCGAAGACAGGGAGAAACGAAGCGTTTCTTGATTTCGATAAATTGTCGTTCCCTCTTCTCATCAGGAAAAGAAGGGAAGGAGATTTTTTTTACCCCCTGGGCGCAAAAGGAAAAAAGAAGATTAAAGATTTCTTCATAGGGCTTAAAATCCCTCAACGGGAAAGGAAAAGAATTCCTCTCGTTTTTTCCGGCAATGATATCGTATGGGTTGCGGGATACCGAATAAGCGACAAGTTCAAGGTGACGAAAGGCACAAAAAAGATTCTCCGTCTTGTAATAAAAAAATTAAACAGTCGCTGACGCGGGAAACAGTTTCGACGATTTTTCATCACTCCTATTGAGTCACACTTTCCAAGTTAATCCTTGATTTTATAATCATCAGGTTTATAAGATAATCATCTGATAGTTTTATATCATAGTGAGAAGTGTTATGGACCTTTTAAATTCAGGAATTCCGGGCTTAGACGAAATTTTTCAGGGAGGAATCCCGAGGGACAACTGCATTCTTCTCGAAGGTTACGCGGGGTCGGGAAAAACCACTTTCGGTCTTCAATTCATTTATAACGGCGCAACGCGTTTCGATGAAAACGGGCTTGTTATAACCCTCGAAGAAAAACCGGCAATGCTTTACCGCGACGCGCGCAACTATGGATGGAATTTAAAAAAACTCGAGGAAGAAAACAGAATCAAAATCATTCCTACTTCGCCCGAAACTCTCATCGATATGCTTTCCAATCCATCGAGCCATATAAATCTCATCTTTCAGGAAATGAATATAAAAAGAATCTTTATCGACTCCGTAAGCCATTTCAGAAGGGTTGCCGAGAGCGCGCAACACTATCGCGAATTGATTAACAAGCTGATTTATTCCATATCTTCGAAAGAAGCATCGATTATTCTTACGCGGGAACTTTCACCCGATTCAAAGGAAAGTCTCTTCTGCGACGAGGATTACCTTGTGGACACAGTTATAAAACTCACATTTGAATCGAGCAGCAACAGAAGAAGGGAAAGGTTAATAGAAGTTATCAAGTCAAGGGGGCAGGATTACATATCGGGAAAGCATTCTTTTATTTTCGGCACTTCCGGAATAAGTGTTTTCCCTTCCTGTTATCTCAAGAATTATGACATCAATGACATTCCTTCAACGCAAAGAGCAAGACTCGGCACGGGAATAAGCGGACTTGACGAAATGCTCGGAGGAGGTCTTCCCGCGGGAAAAACTTCTGTAATAACGGGCTCAAGCGGCACGGGTAAAAAAACAGTGGGGATACAGTTTCTCAACGAAGGATTCAAAAAGTCCGAGAAAGGGCTTTTTATAACCCTACATAACAGGCCCGAAGAGATAATACATTCCGCGGATTCCTACTCCATAAATCTTGACGTTGCCCTGAAAAGGGGAATTCTGGAAATACTTTACCGTTCGCCTATGGAGCTTATCGCAGACGAGCTTTCCCATTCCATTAAAAAGATATGCTCTGAAATGAACATCAGGCGCGTAGTCCTCGATTCCCTTAACGACCTCAGCGATTCCATAAAAGACAGGGACTATTTCAAGAATTTCCTCTTTTTCCTGGGAGATTTTTTTTCAAACAGTGGAATAACATCCATACTGACTCTTGACCTCAACGAAATGTTTGGAAATTCGGAAAGCGAGCACAGGGAAATTCTCGGTCTCATTCCCGTCATAGTTTCCCTTCGCTATGTGGAACTTGAAAGTGAGATAAGGCGTGCCGTTTCCGTGATAAAGGTTGGCGGTTCGCCCCACGACAGGAGCATTCATGAATATACGATTTCAGATGAGGGAATGGAAGTTATGACGAAGTTTGAAGGCAGAGAGGGACTGATGAGCGGGTCACCGAAAAAAACGGATATTCAGCTAAACGAAATTCTCGGAAATATGTCCCTTTACGAAAGAGCGATTAAAAAAAACAGGGGCATCAAGGACAGTTGAAATACAAATTAAAAACTTTTTTATTTCTTGCATTATTAAATCGCAGATGGTTAGAATAATTCTGTTAATTTGCAGTTACGTTTCCTGCCGGGTTTTATTTTTACAGAGCGGGTATTGTCAGGGGTATCTGCGGTATGGTAAATACTTTTGAAGATTTCCTCCAAAAAATAGCAAATTCATCAGGCAAGCTGGAGATAATTAATTATTTTCAGCAAAACCCCTCTGCAATAGATTCATCTCAGGGACTGGGGAGATGGATTAACGTCAATCCCTTCGATATTGAATCCGACCTCGACGATTTAGTGGAAAAGGGAATTCTCTTAAAGGAAAACGGAGGCACACATACCCTTTACCGTTATTCACCGCCCGACGAATACTCTGTATTCATAACTAACCTTTTCAAAGCACGTTCAATCTACGAAAAAAAAATCGCCGAACTCGAGAAGGAGAAGATGTCTATCTCCGATGCCTTCTCAAGGGAAATCATCAGGGAAAAGGGAAAAACAAAAACAATCATCGAGAATATGAATGAAGGGATTCTTGTCCTTAACAAAGAATCAAAAGTGCTAACGATAAATTCAATGGCGGTGAAAATTCTTTCCATAAAAGATAACAACCTTTCGGGGAAAAGCATCTTTTCGTTAATCGACCCCAGTGAGAAGAGGGACATTGTCAAACTGATCACTGAAAAGGAAAACGGCAATTATGAAATTAAAGCTGAAGAGAAGAAGAAAGATGTTTTTTACAAGATAAGCATTTCTGAACTGAGAGATGACTCTTTGGACAATTCCGTGAATGAGAAAAGGGAAAAAATCGGCAAAATCATCGTCTTCAATGACATAACTCCGGAAAAGGAAATGGAAAAAATAAAGAACGACTTCATTTCCATGGTTACCCACGACATAAAAAATCCTCTCAACACAATAATACTCAACTCCACATTCCTCATTGAAAAAAACGGAAAAGGAAAAAAAGAGAATGTGGAAAAATTCCTTAAAATGATAAATGACAGCGGAAAGAAGATATTAAAGCTTATAGACGAATTTATGAATCTCTCGAAGATAGAAGCGGGCATCATAAAACTTAAATTTCAGAAGACTGATTTTTCTCACTTCCTTGGAGAAATTATTCAAAACCACGCAAGAAGAGCTGAAAACAAGGGAATAAAAATAGAGCTGAATCTGCCTCCGGAACCGGTAATCTTCGAATTCGACCAGTTTCAAATCGAGCGTGTCTGCAATAATCTCCTCGACAATGCCATAAAATTTAGCCAGAAAGGCGGTACTATCAATATTGAAATAACCAAAGATGATTCGCGCGTTATGACAAGGGTTACCGACAACGGCGCCGGCATCAACAAAAACGAAATTCCACATCTTTTCGAAAAATATTTCAGGGCAAAAAGCTCGGGCAACATCAAGGGCACGGGACTGGGACTTGCCATAGCAAAATCCATAATAGAAGCGCACGGCGGCGAAATATATGTTGAAAGCAGAATTGCGGAAGGTACTACATTTCTTTTTTACATGCCGGTAAAACCAGAAGAAGCGGTTATGAACATAAATTGACAACCGCCACAGGACTTTCCAATCAGCGGAAAAACTTTCTCCCCTGAAACTAACCTATTCCTATATGCGATTTGTAGGCGGTTATTGTGTTTTTTAGAAGCATTGCCACCGTCATAGGACCCACTC
The DNA here is from genome assembly GCA_964549305.1 of uncultured bacterium. Classification (GTDB taxonomy): domain Bacteria; phylum Schekmanbacteria; class GWA2-38-11; order GWA2-38-11; family J061; genus J061. The sequence goes on along the minus strand of CAZJVM010000020.1, from coordinate 36,394 downwards.
CGCCGGGCACGGGAGTTATTGCCCCGGCTTTTTCAACTGCCTCGTCAAAACAGACGTCGCCCACCAGTTTGCCGTCAACCCTGTTTATTCCCACATCTATGACATAGGCGCCTTCCTTCACCATATCACCGCGGACAAAATTAGCCCTGCCTATGGCTGCAATAAGAATATCCGCCTTTGCAGATACATCTTCTATATTCTTTGTCTTCGAGTGACAGATGGTTACTGTGGAGTTATTGTGCATCATAAGCATTGCGACGGGCTTCCCAACGATATTGCTTCTTCCCAGAACAACGGTATTCTTTCCCTGAATATCGCATCCGCTCTTTTTGAGAAGTTCCAAAATACCCGCAGGCGTACAGGGCACGAGAAAAGGCTTGTTCAGTATGAGCTTGCCGAGATTTATTTCCCCGAAACCGTCAACATCCTTGTCAGGGCTTATAAAGTTCGTAACCTTGTCTGAGTTAATATGTCCGGGCAGGGGCAGTTGAACCAATATTCCGTCTATGCTTTCATCTTCATTCATACTCTTAAGTATGGAGATAAGTTCATCTTCTGAAATATCAGCACTCAATTTTTTTACTATTGAGTTTATACCCGTAGCTATGCAGGATTTCTCTTTTCTCGAAACATAGATAGTAGACGCGGGGTCATCGCCAACTAACACCACGGCAAGGGAAGGTTTTCTATGGCCTTCTCCTGTCAGCTTTTCCACCTCATTCCTGATTTCTTCGTTAATATCCCCGGCTATCTTTTTTCCGTCAATTAATTTGGCGCTCATTCAATATGCCTCCCGACTCTCTTTCATAAATTTATATAAAATGTTATTATTTGTTTTCTTTTTTGTTTTTCACTTTTACATTAACGGCTTCAAGCTGTCCCTTGCTTTTGACATCGTAATTAATGCGAAGCCTGCTTCCCTTTATGAGCTTCTTCTCATCCACCTTATCGCCCTTTTTATTTACAAGCTGGCTTTCTGAAATATCAAAGTGATAAATATTTTTTTTCTTGTCCACAATCGTTATCTTCTTTTTCACCAAGTCTATATTTTCTATTCTGCCCTTAACCTTCTTATGTTTCCTGATAAGGCCTTTTTTATGATTCTTACTTAATTTCGCTTTTTTCTTCTTTTTGATTTTTTTGATTATCTTCTTGGATTCCTTTTTCTTCGCGTATCCATTGACTGGAAAGGCAATTAAAAAGGCAAATAAAACAATGACAAATCTCGCAATCAATCCTCTCATTTCGACTCCAAAGTTACAAAAAAGGTATTTTTCCCTCTTTTCAGCAGTATAAGGGCGACACCTCTCTCGTTTTTCTTTACGGCTTCCTTTAGTTCCTCTATATTATCAACGGCAATCCTGTTCACTTCAAGTATTATGTCACCCTTCTTAACTCCCTTGTCAAATGCCTGTCCGGAAGAGTTGACGTCAACTACATATACTCCCGATGTTTCACCTATCTTCCGATTCCTCGCTTCCCTTTCATCCAAATATTCCACTCTCATTCCAAAAAGTAATATTCCCGCTGATTTTTTCTCACCAATTTTCGTAATTTCGTCTTCATTCAATTCTCCCAGTACAACGGGGATATCGATTATTTTACCATCTCTCAACACATTGACTTTGACCTTTTTGCCTACAGGCCTTCTTGCCACTATAAGAGGCAGGTCATTTGCGTCACCGATTTCAACTCCATCAAAATTCATAATGACATCCCCTGTTTCTATTCCCGCTTTATCGGCAGGACCTTCGGGAGTAACTTCTGAAACAAGGGCGCCTCTGGGCTCTTTGAGTTGAAAAAACTCAAGCATTTCCGGAACAACTTTCTGAATATATACTCCAAGCCATCCCCTTACGACTTTTCCGCTCTTTTTAAGCTGAGTAAAAATTTCTCTTGCAAGATTTACCGGAATAGCAAATCCGAGATTCTGCACGCCCTTGAATATGAGTGTATTTATGCCAACGACCTCCGCCCTGGTGTTGACCAGAGGACCACCGCTGTTACCGGGATTTATGGGAGAATCCGTTTGAATAAAGTTGTCATAGGGACCCGCGCCCACTACTCTTCCCTTTGCGCTGACGATTCCAACGGTAACGGTTTCTTCCAGTCCGTAAGGGTTTCCTATCGCCATTACCCATTCGCCCACCTCAAGCTTTTCGGAATTGCCGAGCTTTGCAGCGGGAAGTTCCCTGTTGGAGTTAATCTTTATAAGTGCAAGGTCAGTTTTTATATCTTTTCCTATCAATCTTGCCTCGTACTCCTCGCCGCTTGCAAGGGATACGTTTATGAGTGTGGAACCTTCGACTATATGATTGTTTGTAAGGATGTAGCCGTTTTTATCGATTATAACTCCCGAACCCAGATTCTTCTTGCTTCCCCGGGAATCTTTATTTCTGTATTTATCAAAAAAATCCCTGAAAAAATTTCTGTTCTTTTCGTCATTGTGATATTTTTCGTATTCTTCGGAGTTGTCCTTTGAAACGGTATATATATTCACTACAGAGGGCTTAACGGAACGGGCAATTTCAACGAAAGAGAGATTTTGTTCTTCCTTCGCGAAAGCATCGCCGTTAACCAATAAACAGGTTAGCGTCAAAACAGAAAAAAAAAGCATCGCCTTAAGCGACCTTCGCACAATTTGTCTCATCATGAAGTTCACAATTATAATTAGAGCTTAATATATCGCTCGAATATACTTCAAGAAGCGGTGTTTATCAACTATTTAGTTTCCCGGCGAATCAGGATAAGAGAGGAGATGAAAAGAAATGTAACAAGCAGTGAAAGATAGGCAAAAACATCGCCGTATGAGGAATAAAAAGTTTTTTCATCTGTCAATAATACCTTTGCGCAAAAGGAATCCTCGCGGAATATATTGGTCATTTTAACTATACTGCCGTCAGGCGCCGTAACTCCTGAAATTCCCGAATTGGCAGACCTCACTATAAATCTTCTGTTTTCTATTGCCCTGAAAACGGTATTTGAAAAGTGCTGAAGAGGCGCAGAGCTTTTTCCGAACCAGGCATCATTTGTCACGTTAAAGAGCACTCCGGCGCCTGATGAAGCAAAGCGGCGCACAAGATCGGGAAATATGATTTCATAGCATATGACCACAGAGAATTTGCCTTTTCGCGTATTGAAAACCTTTATATCTTCTCCGCTGTCAAAACTCCCGATATCGCCTATGATTTCATCAAAAAGAGATATTCTTAACAATTTTTCAAAGGGAATATATTCACCGAAAGGGACAAGGTGAATTTTGTCATACCTCTGCATGTTGATTTCGGGATTAAAAAGAAAAACGGAATTGAACATAAGCTCTTTTCCATTGTTTTCAGTAATTCCCAATCCGCCGCTCAAAAGTGATATGTCTTTTTCTTTTACAAAAGTTTTTACAATGTCAGCATAGGTCTTCCTTCTCTCAGGAAAAAAAGGCAGTGCTGTCTCCGGCCAAAGGACAATATCAGGCGAACATTGCCCGACAACCCTGTCAGTAAGAGAAATATGCTTGCCTATTGAAGATACAATCCCGTCATCATCCCATTTTATATCCTGCTCTATATTCCCCTGCACCACGCCTACATTTAACGGTTTACCTGTGGAAGTGATTTTTCCCATATCATTTATTCGCGTTTTCCCGTAAATCAAAAAAACGCAAAGCAGAAAAACCGATATCAGTAAAAGAGAGAATCTCCCGAAAAATCCACTTCCTCCTTTTTTATCATCATCCTTAAGGGCAAAAAAAGCACGATACAGAGAAGCGTTAAAGATTACGAGAAGAAACGAAATTCCGTAAACGCCTGTTATGTCGCAAACCTGAATCAACGGAAGCATCTTCCACTGGGAATACCCTGCAATCGCCCACGGAAACCCCGTAAGAATATGCCCTCTCAAATACTCGAGGGATACCCAAAGGAAGGGAGAAATCGCCAATCCTGCCGTCAGGGAGGTTTTAGCGCAGATGATCTTGTATAACATAAAGAAACATCCCGGAAAAAGGGCAAGGTATGCCGAGAGAAGAAGGAGGAAAAAGACCGAGAGATAGACGGGAATCCCTCCGTAGTTATACATTGAATTTACCACCCAATAAACGGTGCCTGAAAAAGCGATTAAAAAAGAAAACCAGGAAATATAAAAACTTTTCAGAGGGCTTTCACCTTCCGTAATCGTGAAAAGGGGAATCAGAAAAAACCACGCGAAAAGAGAATAATCATAGTCGGGAAAGCTCAGAATAAAAAAACCCGCACTTAAAACGGTCAAAAGGATTTTTTTGACGGTTTTTCCGGAAGGAAGAAGTTTCAATTTCCTTTATCCTTAAAAGTTTAAAATATTAAAAAATCACATTCTTTAAAAATATTTTCCCGATGCCTTAAAAAGCGAAAAATATTATTAATTGACAATAAAAAAATCTTATGAAAAAAAGCTTTCCATGAAAAAATATGTTCCGGACTATATATTAAGCATTAATCCCTATAATCCCGGAAAACCCATTGAAGAGGTTGAAAGGGAATTCGGGATAAAGGACCCTGTCAAGCTCGCTTCAAACGAAAATCCTCTCGGTCCTTCTCCTAAAGCGCTGACGGCATTAAAAGGGTATCTCAAAAAATCCTCTTTTTATCCCGACAGCCATTCATTTTACCTTAAACAGCAGATTGCTTCAAACCTTAAAGTTTCAGAGAACAACATAGCCATAGGAAACGGGTCAAACGAATTGCTTGAATTTCTCTGCAGGTCATTCATAAATCCTTCGGTGAATGCCGTAATCGCGGACCAGGCATTTATGGTATATCAGATGCTTGTACAGGTAACAGGCGGAAAAAAGATAATCGTTCCCCTTTCAAACTACACTCACGACCTCAAAGCAATGTTTAATGCCATAAACAGCGACACGAGAATGGTTTTTATAGCAAACCCCAACAACCCCACAGGCACAATTGTGAAAGAACAGGAATTCGAGGAGTTTATCTTTTCCGTACCTGAAGATGTAATAATAATTCTCGATGAAGCATACGCGGAATATGTAAGCGATGAGAATTATCCAAACTCCATCGAGCATTTTTCGAGGAGGAAAAACCTCGTAATTTTGAGGACATTTTCGAAAATATACGGGCTTGCCGGGCTTAGAATCGGATATGCCGTTGCGAGCGAGGAAATAATCGAGATAATGAACAAGATAAGACAGCCCTTCAATGTCAATTCTGCGGGACAGTCAGCCGCCCTTGCGGCGCTTTCCGATATAGACCATATCAGGAAGAGCATTGAAGTAAATGAAGAGGGAAAACTATACCTCTACGAAGAACTCGAAAGGTTAGGCCTCGAATATGTCCCCACTGAAGCAAATTTCGTGTTAATCAATTGTAAAGCGCACTGTAACGAGATATTTCTGAAACTTCTCAAGCTTGCCGTAATAGTAAGGCCCATGGAAGGATACGGATTTCCCGATTCAATAAGGGTCACCATAGGAAATCCAAAAGATAACAAAAAGTTTATTTCCGCTCTTGAAAAGGTGCTCACTTCATAGTTTCACATACTGAGAATGAAGCAAAAAAAGCAGATTTTTATTAAATTCCGCCTTTCTTTTACTTCTTGTCAATATGATTTAAAATCGCGCTTCTCACCTTTTCATATTTAGCTTCGACTTCAACAGGAAGGTTTCCGTAATTCGGAACGATATTTGTTAATTTATCTTCGTGATATTTCCTTTTGAAATCAGTAAATTTGAGCCCGTTCGCGGTAGATATAACGACAACCCTTTCCGATTTCTTTATTACTCCCTTTTTCAGCAGTTTTATGAGTGCGGCAAGGGCAACCCCTGTATGAGGACAGTTAAAAAGACCGGTTTTATCTCCCATCGCCGCAGCATCGGCTAATTCCTGCTCTGTTGCTTCTTCAACGATTCCGTTAAACTTTTTGAGCGTTTTGATAGCTTTTTTCACGCTTACGGGATTTCCTATCTGAATGGCGCTTGCAAGAGTCTTTTTTGCCTTTACAGGTTTGAATTCCTCAAAATCCTTGAGATAACTTTTGTAAAGAGGGTTCGCTTTTTCCGTTTGCGCGCAAACGAGGCGCGGAAGTTTCTTAATCATATACAAATCCTTCATCATTGAAAAACCCTTGCCTATGGCGCTTATATTGCCGAGATTTCCTCCGGGGATTATAACCCAATCGGGCACCTTCCAGTCAAACTGCTGTGTAAGCTCTATGCTCACCGTTTTCTGACCTTCAATGCGAAGAGAGTTCATCGAGTTTGCAAGGTAAATATTATTCTTCGAAGTAATCTCTTTGACAATTTCCATACATCCGTCAAAGTCCGTATCGAGAGATAATGTCAGCGCGTCGTTTGCAATGGGCTGAATGAGTTGCGCCAGAGAAACTTTATTTTTGGGTAAAAAAACTATCGCCTGAATTCCCGCGGCGGCACAATATGCAGAAAGCGCGGCGGAAGTGTCTCCCGTAGATGCACAGGCAACTGCAATAATATCCTTCCCCTCGGATATCATCTGTTTTACCATTGAAACAAGGACAGTCATTCCAAGGTCTTTAAAGGACCCCGTATGGCTGTTTCCGCACTGCTTAATCCAAAGGTCTTCGATCCCCAAAGATGAACCCAATCTCTCAGCCCAGAACAGATTGCTTGCGCCCTCATACATTGAAACTATGTTGTCGTTGTCAACACCGGGACAGACAAATTCTTTTTTGCCCCAAACTCCGCTTCCAAAGGGCCATTCCGTTCTTCTGTAACGTTCATCAAAAAGCTTCATCCACTGCCACGCGGTTTTTTTCTTGAGAATGCCCATATCGTGCACTACTGTCAGAAGCTCCCCGCACTCGGGGCATTTATAGATAATTTCATCAAGCTCGTATTTGCCTGAACATCCATTGATACATTGAAACCACGCTTTGTATTTATTCACCTTCATTTTCTCCGCTTCTTCGCCTTTTTCTATTTTCAAGAAATTCTTCGCTCAATTTATCAAGCAATTCTTTTCTTCTTCTATAAATCCGTTTATGATTTCTCTTATCAGCCCTTGACATTATATATGAAGTCATAAGGGGAAGCGCAATGGTAAAATCAATATATGATACGATTGCATTGGGAAGCATTTCATAATCGATTTTTCCCCACGATACGGCTTCAGCGGGAGTGGCACCCGAAAGCCCTCCTGTATCGGGTCTTGCATCGGTTATTTGAATAAAATAATCGTGTCCCTCCTCTTTCAATTCCAGAAACTGCTGTATCTGCGGTTCCGTCTGAAGCATGAAATTTTTTGGCGCGCCGCCGCCGATTATTATCACCGCGGATTTTCCCCCCGTCCTTTTAATGTCAAGGACAATTGCCGCGGTTTCATTGATATCCCTGATTACATCAAAGTTGAGTTTACAACCGTCGAGACTTTCCTCCGCTACTGCGAGACCTATTGAACTGTCTGCAGGTGAAGGAGTATATACAGGCACTTCATATTCATATGCCGCCGATAGTATTGTAGAAACCGGCATATTGCATACTTTCTCCCTTTCTCTCAGATATTTGCCTATGAGATGGTGAAGTTCAGCCGTTCCCATCTGTTTTTGGAATTCTTTATCTCTGAAAATTTTGGTAAAAAATTTATCTGTTGAAAGAAGCACATCAAAGTCCATCAAAATATCATAAATACGGACAACATCATTTTTCCTGAGCGCCACATCATCTACAAAGGGGCTTCCCCGGTGGAGCATCAGTCCGAGCCCGTAATGGGCGTCATGATAAAGGTTAGCCCCAGTTGATGAAATCCAGTCAATAAAACCCGCCTCAATCATTGGAATTATACAGGAACGTCCAAGCCCGGCAGGAGTGAGCGCGCCCGAAAGACTTATACCCACCGTTACGTTTTCTTTAAGAATTTTATGCGTGAGAAGAAGACATGCTTCCTGAAGTCTTGCCCCGTTGTATGCGTTTAAATGATTTTCGATAAGCTGAGATACAGAAATGTCCGATTTTATAGGTTCGGGGTCAATCACTTTCCCCTTCAAAAAATCTTTGTTCTGCGGCATTTATCCTCCCACCCTAATTAAATAATCCTTACAACAACCTGTCTAATCATCTTTTTTAGCCGGAAACACAAAAAAAACATAATTATCAGAAAAAAGAGTCAAGTCAAGGGAAAGTTAAAGCGTCAATATAATGACAATTGACAAATAAATAATCTTATTTTAGATAAACAAACTCTTCTATACGTTTTCCGGATTTGAAAGTTTTTCCACTCTTCAAAAGGTTTTAACACAGGAGCAAAAATGATTATAGGAGAAAGAAAACCTGTAAGAGAAATTCTTGCAATGATTGAAGACTGCAACCGTATAGTCATTGCGGGGTGCGGCACTTGTGTTGCCGTTTGTCTTGCCGGAGGAGAAAAACAGGTCAAGGTAATTGCAGGCGCGCTGAAGCTTGCAAGAAAACTTCAGGGAAAAGAGCTTGAAATCACTGAAATTACAGTTGAAAGACAGTGTGAAAAAGAATTCAATGAAGAAATAAAACCATTGATTGGTAAAAATGATGCCATCGTATCTCTTGCCTGCGGTATCGGAGCACAAACTTTAACGGAAAACTATCCTGAAATAATTACATATCCGGGACTCAATACTACATTTATAGGTGCGCCTGCCGAACACGGAATATGGAAAGAAACCTGCAGGTCTTGCGGAGACTGCCTGCTTGGAATAACAGGCGGTTTTTGCCCAATGGCCAGATGTTCGAAAAGTCTTCTTAACGGACCCTGCGGGGGAAGTAAAAACGAAAAATGCGAAGTCAATCAGGAAATAGACTGCGTTTGGCACCTCATATACAGAAGACTCAAAGAATTGAACAAACTCGAACAAATCCGCGAAATTCAAAGTTCAAGAAAAAGAGGGCAAAAAGACAACGGGATTCCAAGAAAAATTATCAGAGAAGACGCAATGCTTTAACACAATAACCGGATAAATCTTTCGCAAAAATGAAAATAACGGAATTATTTGAAAAAGGCACATTCGTAACAACTGCTGAAATAGAACCTCCCAAAGGAACGGATACGGAAGTCTTCATTAAGAATGCGGACCTTCTAAAAGATGTTGTTCACCTGTTCAATGTAACTGACCAGCAAAGCGCTGTAATGAGGGCTGGTTCCCTTATTGGATGCATCATATTGAAAGAAAGGAAACTCGAACCGATTTTTCAATTGGCATGCAGGGACAGAAACCGCATCGCCCTTCAGTCAGACTTGTTGAACGCGGGAATTCTCGGCATCGAAAATGTCCTTGCCATAACGGGAGACCACCCTGTTTTAGGGGACCACGAAGACGCTAAAGCGGTTTTTGACCTTGATTCCGTTCAGCTTTTACAGACAATAGAAACGCTTAACAACGGAAAAGATATGGCCGGGAATGAGCTAAATAAAAGTCTTTCAATATGCCCGGGCGCAGTTTTAAACCCTTCGGCGGATATAATTGAGCTTGAAAGGATAAAAATAGAAAAGAAAGTTCAGGCAGGAGCAAAATTTTTCCAGACTCAGGCAGTTTTCGATTCGGAAGATTTCAATGGAATGATGGATTCTATTAATGACCTGAATGTGCCTGTAATGGCAGGTATACTTCTTCTTAAATCTGCAAAAATGGCTCATTTTATGAACAAGCAAATTGCCGGAATTAAAGTGCCTGAATCAATTATTGAAAGAATGGAAAAAGCGGAAGACAAGAAAAAAGAATCAGTGGACATAGCCGTTTCTATCGTAAAAGAAGTGAAAGGCAAGTGTCAGGGAATTCATATTATGGCTTTGGGTTGGGAAAATCTGATTCCCGAAATAATCGAAAAATCCGGACTCTAATATTTAAAAATGAAACCACGCTGGAATATCTTCAAACAATTTCCTGAAGCAAACTTACAGATTTACAAAAAGTAGAGGAAAGGAATGTCATTCCTTGTTGGACTCGAAGATTTCATTGAATCCCTGAACAACATTTTTAAAAGCACGCAAAACGTCGGGATCAAAATCTTTTTCGGGGTTCGTTTTGCCGTCTCCTTCTGTAATTATTCTTGCGGCTTCCCTATGAGGAAGAGCTGACTTGTATGGCCGTTGGCTTCTCAATGCATCGTACTGGTCGCAAATCATGACAATTCTTCCCTCAATTGGAATATCGTCGCCTGAAATTCCTCTCGGATATCCGGACCCGTTCCATTTTTCGTGGTGATTCAGGGCTATGGATGAAGCCATTTGCATTATTTTGTTGACGGAATGCCCCATTATGTCATCGCCGATAACGGTATGAGTTCTCATAATCTCGAACTCTTCCTTTGAAAGAGGTCCTTTCTTCAGAAGGATTGCGTCAGGAATTCCCACTTTACCTATATCGTGCATTTTACTTGCAACGGATATGCTCTCAACAAAATCTCCGCTCAATTTCATTTCCTTTGAAATGGCACCTGCATAAAGCCCGATTCGTGAAATATGATCACCCGTTTCCTGATCCCTGTATTCCGCCGCGACTCCCAGTCTCTGTACAAGCTCACGGCTTACTGTTTTCAAGCTATCGAGAGCTTTGTGAAGTTCTTCGGTTTTTTGCTGAATAGTTTTCTCGAGAGAATACTTGTACTGTTTTTCAAACTTAACCAGACGATAATATTCCACCGCCTTATCCACGGAAGCCTTAAGGTAATCGTGTCTGAAAGGTTTTACAATAAAATCAAAGGCACCCGCTTTAATGGCTTTTAACGCCATATCCATTTCAGGAAATCCGGTCATGAGAATTACGGGCACATCCTTATTCATAGTTCTGATTTTTGTTAGAAACTGAATTCCCGACAAACCCGGCATCTTTATATCCGAAAGAATCAGATCAACATTATTTTGTTTTATTTCCCCGAGAGCATCGAAGGCGGAAGAAAAAACCGATACGCGATATTTTTCCCTGTCAAGAAGAAGTGAGACTGAATCTCTTACCACTTTTTCATCATCTACCACAATTACTTTTGCAAATGCTGAGTCAGACATATGGCAACCTCTTTCTTTCCATAAACAAATAACCTCAACGGCATTAACAAAACAAATACTTCATTATTTTTTACCAAAAACAACGGAGTTCAAAATCGGTTATTTGAGATAATTAATGAGAAAAAAATATAATTATCTATTTTAGAATACAGACCATGATTTGATGTTTATGGAACCATCAGAAGGACTTCTATAAACTATTGCTTCTACTGTTTTCGATATCCCGCCGAACCTTCCCGTTGAAATAATTCTGAAGGTATAGCTCTTTACATCTATAATATTTTTAATTCCTTTCAGGCCGTCTTTCTGGTCATTGAATACCGTTTCCAATCCTTCCTCTTTGCCAACTTCGGCAACGGAGGCAAAGGGGTCTGAACTTGCCTGCCTTTCCGCAATTCTTTCCACAAGACTCTCATCCATTTCCGAATGCAACGCCCTCAAAACCGCTTTCGGCGCCGTGTTTATATTAATTTTATATTTATTGTTATCAGGATTTTCACCGTAAACGGTAAATAACTTTTCCAAAGAATAAAAAGCTTTTACTTCTTTTTTTTTCTTACTTTTTTCTTTACCACCATTACCGGAAAGTTCACCGGACACCTTTTGCGTATCCGATTTTTTTCTCTGGAAATATATATCTTTTGTTATTCCCTTAACCAGCAGTAACTCAGAAGTGTCTTCAAAAAAACTCTCATGCTCAAAATAAGATTCTTCGAGATTAGAATAATATGCATCCAAAGCGTCATCTGCTATGGCACCTCTCCAATCAAGAAGCGCGTGGGCTATTTCATCTGCCCCTTCTTCGGGCTTTACGCTAAGTCCTTCAAACACTCTTCTCACTATATGCATCTTTTGCTCATCCCCGGATTCCTCTTTACCTTTCTTCTTATTCATATCTTCCGGAATGAAATAGTTGAGGTTAATCTTTCCGCTTTCATCTGAAATACTTCCCGTAATGGATCCTTTGCCCAGAGGAATGGAAACGGAAGGGATATTCCACTGCTCATTTAAATAATCGACATATTTTTTATTATCGGCATCTTTCTTGAAGTCCATCCGAAGGACAAAAATACCCGCCTCAACACCTGATTTTGCAAGATAATATGCCTTTAGCGAATCCATTGAGTGAAGTGTGATATTGGCATCAACCCTCATCTCATAATTAAATTCAAGAGAAAGCACAATTACGAGAGTAGTTACAAGAAGGACTATCGCAATGGCAAAGCCCTGCCTGTTTCCTTTAAAATATTTATTTTCCCTTAGCGACTGCACGGCAAATCCACAATTGTTGTAAGTTTGACTTCATTACCTCCCTTATCTGCAAGGGTTAGTTTTATCCTTACCGCATCGGGAATTTTCCCCTTTTGCTGTTTTCCGCCATCTATATCATCCCATTCATCGACCCAACCTCTTTTCGTGAGATATTCAAAATTAAGCCCTCTGCAGTCATCTACAAATTCTTCTTCTTTATCAGGATCCAAATCTTCTAAATGAAAAATGACATCTTCTATTCTGTAAAGAGTATATTTTCTCTCGCTTTTGTTTTTTTTCCTTTCCCCTCTTTTCATATCCAAATAGTATTCTATCCTTGTAAGTGACGGCCTACCGTTAAAAGAGTAACTTCCTCTGTTTGCTCTTGTGACAAAGGCAATATCGTCATAATCTATACCGCTCTTTTTATCATCGATTCCCATAAAAAAGGCTTCATAGGGTTCATCAGGTTCGTAAACTGAAGTTGCCGCCGAAGTTAACTCGTTCGCCATTCTGTCAAGTACGAGTCTCGCGCGGTTATAAAGTTCCGCCTTTTCGCTTGTCTTGTCTATGGTGCGAACGCTTCCCGTGTATACTCCGTAAATAAAGGAAGTGATTATCGATAAAATGGTAATTGCAACTACTAATTCAAGCAGTGTAAACGCTTCTCTGTTTCCGTGGCAGAATCTACAGGCCTTTTTCATTTTTCAAATATGTAGGAATCCTTATTATTTTTTTGCGACAAGTGAATCCATTTCAAAAAGAATATTGTCCTTGTCTTCATCATAAATCGTAAGGTGTACCTGCCGAAGTTCATCAAAAGAAAGGTTTAGATTCCCCGCGTTGATTCCGAGCAACGAGCTTGATACCGGTTTCACTTCAACCTTCCACCTGAAACCCGGATAATCATCGAATTCACCCTCTTGCTCGCCCGTGTCGGGAAAACCGTACATCTCCGTTTCAGCCATCTTCATCCGTGCCATATTAACAACCTTAACCTTCTCCGCCATTTCCGCCGCCATTCTTATGCTCTGCGATTGAGCACGTAAAGACGCAATGAGGGCTATGGAAAGAATGGCAAGAGCAACCATAATTTCAAGAAAGGTAAATCCTTTCTTTTCAATATATTTTTTACTCATTTTCTTCCTCACCTATCTCTGCCTCCGGGGCTTTTAAATCCGTCAACAATTCTGACCTTCCCTGTAAGAGGGTATATTATAAGAGTAATTTTATCCTTTTTTCTTTTAAGATGAATATAATATTTTCCTTCAAGTCCCGTTGGCGAAAACAATATGATATTTCTTCCCTCCGTAAAATCTCTGCTTCCGTATTCGATGTCTACAATGTCAACGCCTTTGGGCATAGCTTTATGCAAAAGATGGGTATCGGCATCATCGGAAATATTTCCTTCCGCGTCGGGCAGAGTAACCCAGTAGATTTCTTTATCAAGGTCAAAAACGAAATAGTAGGTCACTCCCTTGATTGCCGCAATATTAAACACTTCCTTCACATCGTTGCTTATTCTTCTTAACGAAGATTTATATTCGGTATCAAAAAGCCTCTGCTCGAGTTTAGGAAAAACAAGTAGCCCCATAATGCCAATAATGAAAATAATGACACTTAATTCAATGAGAGTAAAACCGTAACTTCTCCGGCGCATTAAAAATCCTTATCGATATTCCAGCTTTCAATATCATCATTCGTTCCGAAAATTGTATCCTTTCCGTTAGACCAAAGGTCATAATCTGTATTATTCACTCCCGGTGAAAGATAGTTGTAATCGTTATCCCAGGGGTCTTTCGGAATTTTTCCGCCTTCAATATAACCGCCTTTATTCCAGTTGCGCGCGCCGGAAGGCTTTCTTATCAGCGCTTCAAGTCCTTCCTCCGAAGTGGGATAATCGCCGTTATCCATTTTGTAAAGCTGCAGGGCCGAACTCATAGTGGAGATATCGCTCTTCACCTTGGCAATGTTGGCATCGTCTATTCTGCCTATTACAGCGGTGCCGATTAGCGTGGCAAGGATTCCGATAATAACCACAACAACCATTATTTCTATGAGGGTAAATCCTCTGTCATCGATTCGAAATTTATTACCTTCTCTTCTCATTTTAAAATCTCCCTTTACAAAATTATTTTATACCTCTCGTCATTTCAAATATTGGCAAAAGAATGGCAATGACTATGAAACCCACGACACCTCCCATTGCCAGAATCATTATTGGCTCAAGAAGAGATGTCAACGCCTTAATCGTGGAATCCGTTTCCGAATCAAGACTGTCCGACACTTTCAGCAGCATATCTTCAAGCTGTCCGCTTCTCTCTCCCGTGGCAATCATATGGGTTACTATAGGCGGGAAAAGACCGCTTCGCTTAAGCGGCATGGCAATTTCCTTTCCTTCCGAGATGTCTTCCTTTGCTTCTTCTATGGTATTGCTCAAAAGCTTGTTATTGACCACATTCTTTACTATATCCATGCAATAAAGTATGGGAATTCCGCTTTTCAGCATTGTCCCGAGTGTCCTGGAAAAACGCGATAGCGCCACCTTGTGAATGAGACTTCCAATTACGGGAATTTTGAGCTTAAAGGAATCAAACCACAATCTTCCCTTATCCGAATTGATAAAAGACCTGAAGACAAAAAAGAAAACAGCAAGGGCAAGAATAATAAGATACCAGTAATCTCTGAGAATAACGGAAAGTTTTATCAGTATCAATGTCGGCAGGGGTAGAGCCTGATTGGTTTGCTCGAATATTGCCGTAACTTTCGGTATTACGTAGGCAAAAAGAAAACCCAAAATGGCAAAACCTACAAAGGCCATAATAACGGGATATGCAAGGGTGCTGCGAATTTTACTGTTAAGTTCAGACTGCTTTTCAAGAAACTCGGCAAGGCGCGTAAGCACAACCGCCAGCGCGCCGCTCGCTTCTCCGGACCTTACCATTCCCACATAAAGGGGTGAGAAATATCTTTTGTGCTCCGCAAGGGCGTCTGCAAGGGAAGACCCTTCGTTTACCTTCTCCCTTATCTGCAAAAGCACTCTTTTTAAGCCGGAATCTTCAAACTGCTCTATTAGGGCACTCAGGGCATCTATAAGGGGAAGTCCGGCCTGAAGAAGCGTTGACATCTGTCTTGAAAACAGGGCTATATCCTGCGGCTTAACCCAGTTGAAAATATTTTTAATCCCTGAAATCCGCGAATCGCTTTCTGCGCCATTATCGGAATCTACTTCCTTTATGGATGTAAGAAAATAATTAAGCTTCTTTATCTTAAGGCGCGCATCACCGGAAGACTCGGCGTTTATTATGCCGGTAATATTTTTTCCCTTCGGATTAATAGCCTTGTATTCGTAAACAGACATAAGATATCAGCCTTCGTGGGATACTCGAAGAACCTCTTCAATGGTGGTGATTCCATTGATAATTTTTTTAACACCGTCGTCTCTTAAAAGTCTCATTCCGCCCTTTACGGCTTCACGCCTAACAGAACCCGCATCGGAACGTTCAAGAATCATTTTTTTAACATTGTCATCTATGCGCATTATTTCAAAAATCCCCATTCTCCCCCTGTATCCCATATTAAGGCAGGAGGGACATCCTTTGCCGCGGTATATTTTGCCGTCCTTCAGCTGTGAACGGACAATTCCTATATCCCGGAGTTCCTCGTCATCGGGCTCATAGCTCTCCTTGCACTCTTTGCACAAAACTCTTACAAGTCTCTGCGCAATCACGCCGCAAAGAGTGGATGCTATCAGAAAAGGTTCAATGCCCATATCGAGCATCCTTGTAACCGCGCCTGCCGAATCGTTAGTATGCAGAGTGGAAAGCACGAGATGACCCGTGAGAGATGCGTGAATGGCTATTTCAGCAGTTTCGGCATCCCTTATCTCGCCCACCATAATTATGTCGGGGTCCTGTCTCAAAATGGACCGAAGTCCGTTTGCAAAAGTAAGATCGATTTTCGGATTAACGTGTATCTGCCCTATTCCAAAAAGCTGATATTCCACCGGGTCTTCAATTGTAATTATGTTCTTTTCCGGAGTATTCACTCTTGTAAGCGCGGAATAAAGGGTAGTTGTCTTGCCGCTTCCCGTAGGTCCGGTGACAAGAATTATTCCGTTGGGCCTTTGTATAAATTCTTTGAGCATTACGAAATTGCTGGAAATCAAACCGAGGTCGTCCATATCGATGAGTATGCTTGTCTTGTCAAGGAGCCTCATGACGACTCTTTCGCCGAAAGATGTTGGAATAACCGACACACGAAGATCGATAAAATGCTCGGCTAATTTAATTTTAATTCTTCCGTCCTGAGGCAAACGCTTTTCTGCAATATCGAGGTCTGCCATTATTTTTACTCTTGATATGACTGCCGCCTGATATTTTCTCGGCAGAGCAAGGGTATTATACAGAATTCCGTCAATCCTGTATCTTACCCTCAGTTCCTTGTCAAAGGGCTCTATGTGAATATCGCTCGCTCTTTCCTTTACTGCCTGAAAAAGAATGGTATTGACGAACTTTATAATGGGCGCCTCATTGGCAACATCGAGAAGGTCTTTTGGCTCATCTGACAGTGAGGAAAGGGATGCAAGCACATCACCGTCATAATCCGTATCGAGCTCTTTTATCATATCCTCCGTGTTTGCCGCATCTCTGCTGTAAAACCTGTTTATTGCCTCACGTATTGCCGACTTTGGTGAAAGCACTGCTTTTACAGGCGTATCGAGGAGAAGTGATATGTCATCAATGGCATTTATGTCAAAAGGGTCGGACATGGCAATTTGCAGAAAACCGTTATCTGATTTTAAGGGGATTACCGTCATCCCTTTGAGATAGCTGAGAGATATTTTTCTTAGTATTTCCAGGTCGATGTCATCTTCCTTTATCTCTTCTTTAAAAGGAAAATTAAACCTTTCCCCCATTTTTGTGAGAAGCTCTTTTTCCGTAACAACTCCGGATTCGATTATCCTGCCTGTCAGAGAAGCTGATATGTCAGCAGTTTCATCGGGATAAATCAAATCACGGATATTGTATTCCGGAACATTTCTACTCTTCAAAAAATCAGTTATAATATTTTCAATCACCGGCATTATTTTATCCTTTTAAACTCAAAATAAAGAGTCAATTTATTAGTATAAATGTTGTATATTTATTATCAAGAGAAATAAAAATTAATAGAGAAAACACTTTATTCCGGCATTTTTTACATTTATTATTTTTATCTCTTTTTGTGATTTCTGTCATCACTAAACAGCGAAAAAGAATCCGAAATTTTATAGGGTTTATAAATTAAGGAAAGGAAGTTTTCAATGGATAGGAAAATAATTAGAAAAGTGTTTTCGTTCATCTTGCTCTTGACGCTTTTAACAGGTTGTGAAACAGCAAGTGAAAAAGCCGAAAAACAGCATATCGCCAAGGCCAACAAAGCTATAGAGGAAAAAAATTATATTTTAGCGGCGGAAGAACTGTCAAAAGCTATTGAGCTGAACAGCAGAAATCCTCTCTCACACTATAACCTTGCTTACGTCCTGGAGACGGAGTTAAAGGACCCTGATTCCGCAATTGACCACTACAGGCTTGCCATAGAATACTCTCCGAGAAAATACTCATTCGCCTATAAAAATATCGGCAAGCTTTATTATGAAATGGGCGACTTCGACAGCTCAATCAAAGCATACAAAACTGCCATCGAAAAGCTTCCAAAAGACGCATTCGCGCGAAATGACCTCGGCGTGGTACTCACCAAAAAAGGGCTCATAAGAGAAGCAATCGAAGAACTCAAAGCGGCTATAAAACTTGACCCCGCAAACGAAACCGTAATAATGAACCTTGAAAAAGCGTATATTCTTCTAAAAGAATCGAAAGAGAAAAAGAAAGAAGCAAAATAAGTAAATTTTATATTATTTGCGCGTCTGCAAGAACTTTAATTCCTTCTTTTACTTCCTGTGCCGTTACTGACGGCGCTAATTCGAGAATCCTCAAGGTATTCCTTTTCAGGCAGGAAGAAAGAAGCGCGAAGTCAACATCGCCTTTTCCCGGCGCCCTGTGGTCTCTGTAACCGTAACAGTCGTGCAGATGGACTCCCAAAAGCCTGTGGGAAAATTCCGAAAACCAACTGGACACTTTTGACCAGTTCATATTTTCCTGCACCTGCGCGTGACCGCAGTCGTGCCAGTATCCGATACGGGAGTCGGGAAAGTTACCGAGAATGGTTTTTAATTCCGTAAAATCCGGAACCTGATGAAAATAGTTTCTGTTCTCTATACCTATTTTAACCTCCGCCGGAAGATAGCTTGCGATTTCTTCAATGCTTCTCAGAGCGCTTTCCAGATAATAGGGACTTAATTGGCTTCTTTTTCCCTTCACTTCATTAAAAAAAATCTTCCATTCATCGCTTCCGGTCTCTCCCTCTTTGTAAAATTTCCTGAAAGTTTCCTTGTAATCATCCATTTCAATACTGCCAAGATGAAGGACTACCGCCTTTGCGCCAAGTTTACTGGCATAGGCAACGGTTTTTAGAGTTGCTTCAACTGCCTCTTTTCTTTTTGCGGAATCGGGAGAAGATAGAGGGAAAGCATCGCCACCGGGAGATGAAATACCGTTTATCACAGGTGCCGGGAAAAAATTGTGAATGCTCAGAATTTCCACCTGCTCGGAACGAATTACCGGCAGTATTTCATTCAGCATTTCCTCCGTTACTCTGTATTCAAGTTCAAGTTTCCTTATGCCGGTTGCAGTGAGACCGCGTACAAACTCATAGGCGGATTGGAATTTCTTTGACTGCCAAACAGTAGATATTCCTAAATTATCATTCATCTAAAAGGACCACTTTCATTTAAACTTCTATTTTTCCCAATGATGTTTTATATTAAACTAATGCCAAAGACAACTTTATGGGGAGGAATTCTTTATTAATAACGACTACACCCCTGAACTTTTCGGAGAAAAAAGCTCCAATAGAAAAGTTCATAAAAACGCACCTCTTGCGGAGAGGATGCGCCCTCTTGAGATTGAAGAATTTATTGGGCAGGAACATCTTTTAGGCAAAGGAAAAATACTTCGCCGCTCAATAGAAGAAAACTCCCTTGGTTCGATTATTTTATGGGGACCTCCGGGATCGGGAAAAACTACCCTCGCAAAGATAATATGCAAAAGGACAAATTCTATTTTCCTTGAATACAGTGCGGTTACATCGGGGATAAAAGAGATAAGAGAGGTCATCAAAAAGGCGGAGAATCTTCTGGACAGGGAAGGTACAAAAACAGTCATTTTCATAGACGAAATACACCGTTTCAATAAAGCCCAGCAGGACGCATTTCTTCCTCACGTTGAAAAAGGAACAATTACCCTCATAGGCGCGACAACGGAAAATCCTTCCTTTGAAGTAATTTCACCTCTTCTTTCAAGAACGCATATTTATATGCTTAATCCTTTGTCGCTTGACGAAATAGCCGAAATCCTCGAAAGAGCGGTTAAAGACAGGGAAAGAGGCCTTTCCCGGTTCAATCCTCTTATTGACAGGGAAACAATTTTATTTGCCGCATCTCTGTCGGCAGGCGATGCGAGAACCGCATTAAACACTCTTGAGTCCGCGTTGCTTTCAGAAAAACCGGACAGTGAAGGCAGAAGGCGCATTACACCTGACTCAATAAGAGATGTACTGCAAAACAAAGCACTTCTTTATGACAAATCAGGAGAAGAACACTACAATCTCATTTCGGCGTTTCACAAAAGTCTCAGGGGAAGCGATACCGATGCATCCCTTTACTGGCTTGCAAGAATGCTTGAAGCCGGAGAAGACCCGTTGTACATAGCGAGAAGAATGGCAAGGTTTGCAAGCGAAGACATAGGAAATGCCGACCCTCAGGCGCTGGTTGTGGCAATGTCGGCAAAATCCGCAGTCGATTTTCTGGGAATGCCCGAATGTGACCTTGCACTTGCCCAAACAGCTATATATCTTGCAACCGCACCAAAGAGTAACTCGACTTACAAAGCATACATTGCGGCAAAAAAAGAGATAAAAGACAGCGGGTATCTTCCCGCACCGCTTCATCTGAGAAATCCCGTAACGGATTTAATGAAGAAAGAGAGGTACGGCGACGGATACAAATATCCTCACAACTACAAAAACGCTATTGTCGCGCAGGAATACCTGCCCGATGAAATTCAGAATAATAGCTTTTACAAGCCATCAAAAAGAGGATTTGAAAAAACAATTACCGAGAGAATTCAGTATTGGCAAAAAAAGTTAAATGAACTTAAATCAGACGGAGATGACTGAATGTTCAAACTTATCAGGCGAATTTTTTTAATTCTTATTATTATTGCCATCTATAACTTCTATCCTCAAATTCTGTCTCTATCAGGCAATCTGTTAATATCGGATGATATGCCGCAAAAAGCGTCTGCAATAGTAATTATGTCAGGAGACGATTCTGTCGGAAGCAGAGTGAAAAGAGGAATAGAGCTTTTAAACAAAGGGTATGCCCCGTTTATTATTGTTAGCGGCGCGAGAATCGGATGGAATACTTATGAATCTGAAATAATGATGAAACAAATAAAGCATGGGAAAATATCTAATGACAAGATAATCGCTCTGAATTCCGAATCGGATTCCACAATCTCCGAAGCAAATAAAATCCTGCAATACTGCAGGAGAAAAAATATAAAAAGCATACTTGTGGTAACAAGCGATTATCATACACGGCGGACTTCGTTCACTTTTAAAAATATTCTCGACAACTCAGGTACGGATGTTTTTGTGACGGGAGCTAAAAATATCAGGTTCGACCCTGCCAAATGGTGGAAATCGAGAAGATACGCAAAGACCTTCTTTCTGGAAGCGTGCAAGCTTATCTGGTATTACACCGCAGAAAAATTCTTTTTGAAAGACGAGAGTAAAAAAGCAGCGGACGAGAATGTTACTTCCCTATTCCACAAGCTCGATAATCGCCATATCGGCATTGTCGCCGGGTCTTTTTCTGGTGCGGACAATTCTCGTATATCCGCCGTTTCTTGAAGAATAACGGGGAGCGATTTCATCAAAAACTTTTTTCAAAGTTTTTTTATCTCTAAGCCATTTCCCTGCCAGACGCCTTGCATGAACCGATTCCTTTTTGGACAGAGTTATAAGTTTTTCCGCGACTTTTCTCAGCTCTTTTGCTTTCGGAAGCGTCGTTTCAATCTTCTCGTGAATAAAAAGAGATGTTGTCATATTCCTCAGCATTGCAAGTCTGTGACTTGTCGTACGGCCAAGTTTGCGGTTTCCTTTAAGATGATTCATAACTTCATACTCCGGTTAAAATATATCTTCTTCCACTTCCGCATCATCTGCTTTTATAGGCTCTTTAATGGGCCATTCTTCCAGTTTCATTCCGAAACCGAGACTCATTTGTGTTAGAAGTTGTTTAATTTCGTTCAATGACTTTCTGCCAAAGTTCTTGGTTTTGAGCATTTCTTGTTCGGTTTTTTGCACTAACTCACCAATGCTCTTAATGTTGGCATTTTTCAGGCAGTTCTGTGAACGCACCGACAATTCCAATTCATCTACGCTTCGGCAGAGGTTTGCAACCATTTTTGTTTTTTCCTCGTCTTCTTCCTTAGTTTCTTCTTCTACAAGAAATTCTTCTTCCTCTTCCTCAAAATTAATAAAGACCGTCATATAATCCTTGAGGATTTTTGCGGCCTGTGCCAAAGCGTCTTCAGGTCTTATACTACCGTCGGTCGTTATTTCCATTATAAGCCTGTCAAAATCCGCATCCTGCCCTACACGGGCATTTTCTACGGTATAATTAACCTTAGTGACGGGAGAAAAAATTGAATCCACAGCCAATATTCCGATTGGATTTTTTTCATTTTCGTTTTTCTCGGCAGGCACATATCCGAATCCGCGCGCGATTTCCATTTCCATCTGCAGTTGTCCGTCAGAATCCAAAGTGGCAATATGCAGGTCAGGATTCATAATTTCGATTGAATTGTCATGCTCTATATCGGAAGCCTTTATTTCACCTTCTCCAACGGCTTTTATAGCAACTTTCTTTGGCTCATCGGAATCAAGCCTAACTCTCAGCTGCTTCAGATTCATGATTATTTCAGTCACATCTTCAACAACACCGGGCAATGACGTGAACTTCATTGTTATGCCGTCAATTTTAATATTAGTTACAGCCGCTCCGGGAATGGAAGACAAGAGAATCCGGCGAAGAGAATTGCCTATCGTCGTACCAAATCCTCTTTCAAAGGGTTCGGCGACAAACTTTCCGAATGTCTCTGTCTGTGTTTCTGTTTCACATTCCAGTTTTTTAGGCTTGTGAAAACCTTGAATTTTCATTCGTATTACTCCCTCAAAGTTTTTGAGTTGTTACTTTGAATAAAGCTCAACAATTAATTGTTCCTGAATGGGAATCGTAATATATTCCCGCCTCGGAAGACTTAAAACCTTGCCTTTCCTGCTCTCTCTTTCCATTTCAAGCCACGCGGGTGTTGCTTCATGATTTGATGTATTTTCATCAGCGGTAAAAATCACAAGATTTTTACTTTTTTCCTTAACTTCAATCGTATCTCCCGCCTTTACGAGATATGAAGGAATATTCACTTTCTTTTTATTAACAAGAAAATGCCCGTGCGTTACCAGTTGCCTTGCCTGCGGAAGAGAATCGGCAAACTTCATTCTGTGAACCACATTATCAAGACGTCTTTCCAAAAGTATTAATAGATTTTCACCTGTTATGCCCTTCTGTTTTTCAGCCATAAAAAAATAATTTCTGAACTGCTTTTCAAGAACTCCGTAAATGCTCTTAACCTTCTGCTTTTCCCTTAACTGAACTCCGTAATCCGAATGCTTTCCTCTCGTGAACCTTGAACGCTGTCCCGGAGGGAATCCTCTCTTTTCAAAAATACAACCGGTAAAACATTTTTCACCCTTGAGAAACAGTTTTAACCCTTCTCTTCTGCAAAGCCTGCAAACCGGGTCTCGATATCTTGCCAAAATCTTCCTCCTTTCTATACTCTGCGGCGCTTTCTCGGCCTGCAACCATTATGAGGTATAGGGGTAACATCTTTAATAACGCTAACACTCAAACCTGCAGACTGTAATGCTCTTATTGCTGCTTCACGCCCTGAACCAGGTCCCTTCACGTAAACTTCAACCTGTTTCATACCAAATTCAAGAGCTTTTTTCGCAGCGGTTTCTGAAGCAAGGGTTGCAGCAAAAGGTGTGCTTTTTCTCGATCCCTTAAAGCCCTGACCTCCTGTTGTTGCCCACGCCAAAACATTTCCATCCATATCGGTTATGGAAATTATGGTGTTGTTAAAAGTAGACTGAATATGGGCAATCCCGTTTTTTACAACTCTTTTTTCTTTTTTCTTTCTGACTTTCTTTTCCTTTGCCATTAATTGCTCCGAAGAATTTTATTTTATATTTTTTATTTTGTCGCTCTTTTCTTCACAACTCCGCTCTTTCTCGGCCCTTTTCTTGTCCTGGCGTTTGTATGAGTCCTCTGCCCTCGGGAAGGGAGGCTTCTTCTGTGCCTCAGTCCTCTGTAACATCCAATATCCATTAGACGTTTAATATTCATTGAAACTTCTTTTCTTAAATCACCTTCGATTTTCAATTCTTTTTCAATGAATTTGCGGATATCATTAACTTCCTGATCATTCAGATCTTTAACTTTTTTAAAAGGGTCAACCTGCACACCGTCAATAACTCTTTGAGACAGAGCCGGTCCTATTCCGAATATATATGTAAGAGCCACTCTTACGTTCTTGTTTTTAGGTAAATCAACACCGCCTATTCTTGCCAATTCAAATCCTCCTTTAGGGCTACCCCTGACGCTGTTTGTGCTTGGGATTTACACATATTACTCTAACAATACCCCTGCGTTTAATAATTTTGCATTTATCGCACATTTTTTTAACTGATGCTCTCACTTTCATATCTAATCCTGCCTCTTTTTTTTGTGCCGGTAAACGATTCTTCCTCTTGAAAGGTCATAAGGTGATAACTGCACCGTTACTTTATCTCCCGGCAAAATTTTTATAAAATTCATTCTCATTTTTCCTGATACATGAGCCAGTATTTTATGTCCGTTATCTAGTTCTGCCCTGAACATTGCATTGGGTAATGTTTCAACTATTGTAGCAATCACTTCAATAGGTTCTTCTTTGGGCATCAACTAATCTCCCTTATACTTATAAAATAAATTATTGTGTTAAAATTTTTGCTTTTCCCTCAGCAATTGCAACTGTATGTTCAAAATGGGCGGAGAGTCTACCATCTTTTGTAACCGCTGTCCAGCCATCGTTTAATATTTTTACATCATAACTGCCTTCGTTTATCATTGGTTCAATGGCAAGCACCATACCGTTTTTAAGCCTCACTCCCTGCCCTGCATCTCCGAAATTCGGTATTTGCGGTTCTTCGTGAAGTTCCCTGCCTATTCCGTGCCCTACAAAATGTCTAACTACTGAAAATCCGGCATTTTCCGCGTACTGCTGTATGGCATTGGAAACATCGCCGAGACGGTTTCCTTCTTTTACCTCACTGATTCCTCTTTCAAGCGCGCCTTTTGTTACATCGATAAGCTTTTGCGCTTTGTAGCTGATTTTCCCCACTGGAAAAGTCGCGGCGGAATCTCCGTAAAAACCATTATATTTCGCGCCTATATCAATTCCGACTATATCGTTCTCTCTAATTTTTCTCTCCGAAGGAATTCCGTGAACGATAACGTCATTTACAGAAACACATAACGTTGCCGGATATCCTCTGTATCCTTTAAATGCCGGAAGAGCGCCTTCTTCGCGAATTCTGCCTTCGGCATATCCGTCAAGCTCCCCCGTAGTTATTCCGGGTTTGATTCTTTCTCCAAGCTCTCTGAGAATTATAGCGACAATTCCGTTTACTTTTTCAAGAATCTTAAGTTCTTCAGAGCTTTTAAGGACAATCATCCTTTGAGCTCTATCAGGGTGCATATATGGGAGAATACAGAATTAATTTCATCCGAACCGTCAACCTCTCCCAGCAAACTTTGGTTTGTATAATAGTCAATCAGAGGTTCTGTCTGTTTTTTATATACTCGAAGTCTTTCCCTAATAGTATCTTCCTTGTCATCATCTCTTTGGAAAAGCGCGCCATCACATTTATCACATTTATCGATTTGGGCAGGCGGATTAAAAACAAGATGAAAGACCTCTCCGCAGGAACCGCATGTTCTTCTGCCCGAAAGTCTTTTTACAAGCTCTTCATCGGGCGCGGAAACGGAGATGACTTTCTGGATGTTTATGCTTTTCTCATTCAAAATCTTGTCAAGTTCCTCTGCCTGCGCAATCGTACGGGGAAATCCGTCTAATATAAATCCGCTTTTACAATCTCCGCTTTCTATTTTCTCGGCAATCAGTCCTATTACAATCCTGTCAGGAACCAATTCACCGCTGTCCATAAAGCTCTTTGCTTCTTTTCCCAGGTCTGTACCGGCTTTTACCGCCGCCCTGAGCATATCACCTGTTGATATCTGAGGAATGGAATACTTTTCTGAAACCATCTTCGCCTGTGTGCCTTTGCCGACACCCGGAGGTCCGAGAAATATCAGATTAATCATTACTTTTAACCTCTCCTCCCCTTCATTTTACCCTTCTTCAGAAAACCTTCATAATTCCTTGTCATCAGATGCGACTCTATCTGCGATACCGTATCAAGAGCAACACCGACTACAATCAGCAACGCAGTACCGCCGAAATAAAAAGGCACCCGCCCGTACACAATCATTAGATTGGGTAGCACCGAAACTGCAGACAAATAGATTGCGCCTCCGAATGTGATTCTCATCAATACCCTGTCGATATAATCAGACGTTCTTTTACCGGGTCTGATTCCGGGAATAAAACCGCCGTATTTTTTCATATTATCCGCCAAATCAACGGGATTAAAAATAATCGCGGTATAAAAATAACAGAAGAAAACAATCATAATCACATAAACACTTTCATAGAGAAGCGACCCCGGTGATAAAAGCTCCGTAATAATCTGCGTAAACCAGTTTTTATAAAATCCGGCAATTGTTGCGGGAAACATCAAAATAGAGGAGGCAAAGATAACAGGAATAACACCTGCCGTATTTACCTTCAGAGGAATATGAGTGCTCTGTCCTCCGTAAACTTTTCTTCCCACAACCCTTTTTGCGTACTGTACGGGAATTCTTCTCTGTCCCTTTTCAACAAATATAATAAATCCGGTTATAAACACTACAAAAACAAGAACGATTGTCATAAATATGGCATTAAGGTCGCCGCGGTTCACAGATTGTATGGAATTCATTATTGCCGCGGGCATTCTTACTACTATACCGGCAAATATAATAAGGGAAATACCGTTTCCGATTCCTTTTTCCGTAATCTGTTCACCGAGCCACATGATAAAAGCAGTACCCGCAGTAAGCGTCAACATTGCAAGAAGCCTGAATGACCAACCCGGATCGGGAATCAACTGGGCATTTCCTATAGGGCTTCTCATATGCTCAAGTCCGTAACTTATTCCCATTCCCTGAATCATACTTAGAATAACAGTCCCGTATCTCGTATATTGAGTTATTTTTTTGCGCCCTGTTTCCCCTTCCTTCGAAAGTTTTTCAAGGGCAGGAATAACCACAGTCAAAAGCTGTAAAATAATCGATGCGCTGATATAAGGCATTATACCAAGAGCAAAAATGGTAAGCCTTCTGAGCGCTCCGCCTGAAAACATATCAAAAAAGCCGAGTATGCTTCCCTGGGCGGAACTGAAAAACTCAGACAACGCCTGAGCATCCACTCCCGGTACCGGGATGTGCGCTCCTATCCTGTAAACACCGAGAAGAGCAAAAGTAAATAAGATTCTCTTTTTTAACTCAGGGACTTTAAATATGTTCTGAAATGTTTCAATCACCGGACAATTTATTTAAGTATAATTGCTTCGCCGCCTGCTTCCTGTATTTTTTCCACGGCTTTTTTGCTAAAATAATGGGCAGATACTTTTAAGGCTTTCGTAAGATTTCCCTCTGCAAGGACCTTGACACCATTAGACATTTTTTTTATTTTACCCGACTTATAAAGCAACTCGGGAGTTATCTCTGTTTCACCACTTATTTTGTCAAGTTCGGCAAGATTGATAATTGCCGGCTTTTTCGCGAAAATGTTCGTAAATCCTCTCTTGGGAACACGTCTTTGTAACGGCATCTGACCGCCTTCAAACCAACTTCTTCTTTTGCTTCCCGAACGCGCTTTTTGCCCCTTATGTCCGCGTCCCGATGTTTTACCGAGACCAGATCCGGGACCTCGTCCCACTCTTTTTACCCGTTTTTTTTCACCCCGCGCCGAAGGCAGGTTTGACAGTACCATTTAAACTAATCTCCTTGCTTTTGATAATTCTTATTCTTCTGCGCCTGAAACAGTCAACATATGGGGAATTTTATTAATCATACCCCTGATTACAGGGATATCCTCTCTGATTACGGAATGATTGATGCGACGCAGTCCCAATCCCTTTACTGTTGCTCTCTGTTTTTTATTACAGCCGATTATGCTTTTTTTAAGTGTAATTTTAATTTTTGCCATTTTTCCGGTTTTATAAAAATAAATTAAACAATTTGTTCCAGACTCTTATCCCTTGACGATGCTATAGCTTCCGGATCTCTAAGTTTCGAAAGTGCGTCAAAGGTTGCCTTAACGGTATTATGTGCGTTTGCAGATCCAAGATTCTTTGTGAGAATATCAGTCAAACCGAGACTTTCAAGAACCGCTCTAACCCCTCCTCCTGCAATTACGCCCGTGCCTTTTGCCGCGGGTTTCAGCAGCACTTTACTGCTTCTGTAGTTTCCGATTACCTTATATGGAATAGTCCCGTTCACAATGGGAATATTATAAAGGTTCTTCTTCGCCTTTTCAGCGCCCTTTCTAATAGATTCGGGAACTTCGTTTGCTTTTCCCATACCATAACCTATGTGACCTTCTCCGTCACCAACAACTACAAGAGCTGAAAAACTGAATCTCTTTCCGCCTTTTACAACTTTTGAAACTCTGTTAATGCGTACCACCTTGTCCGTCAGATTTAGCTCATCTATGTTTATATCTTTCAAAAAAAACCTCCGCTTTTCTAAAACTCAAGTCCTGCTTCTCTGGCAGCATCGGCAAGAATTTTTATATTGCCGTGATAAGGATAACCGTTTCTGTCAAATACTACCTGCTTTATATTTTTATCAAGCGCTTTCTTCGCTATACTGCTTCCTATAGTTTTCGCTGTCTCTTTGTTCGCCGATTTTCCGATACTTCCTTTGATATCCTTTTCGATTGTGCTGGAAGATGCCAATGTAGAAGCACTCGTATCATCCACTATCTGGGCATAAATATTCTTTAAGCTTTTGTAGACTACCAATCTTGGCTTTTCGGGAGTACCAATTACCTTCTTCCTGATCTTGGTATGCCTTCCCTTTCTGATTTTATTTCTTTCAAAATTCAATGAAATCTTCCTCCGACAATTTTACGCGCCCGTTTTTCCAACTTTCTTCCTTACAATTTCATCTTCGTATCTTATTCCTTTTCCCTTGTAAGGTTCCGGCGGATAATAACCGCGAATTTCAGCTGCAGTCTGTCCTACAACTTCCTTATTAATTCCAATGACCGAAATTTCGGTCTGCTTATCCACTTCTATATTAATTCCCTCGGGAATCTGATAATTAATGGGATGCGAAAAGCCAATATTGAGAACCAGTTCCTTCCCCTGCACCTGTGACTTATATCCAACACCAACTATCTGAAGCTTTTTCTTAAAACCCGCTGTCACTCCGATCACCATATTATTTACAAGACTTCTCACAAGTCCCTGTCTTGCGCTTATACCTTCAATATTGCCGTCTTCGATATTGACAAGGATTTGGCCGGCTTCGGCTTTAACCGATATTCCTTCCGGAACGGTCATATCAAGTTTCCCGAGAGGTCCCTTAACGTGAACTCCCGAATTTTTTATTTCAACATTCACCCCTTCAGGGCAAAGAATGGGTTTTTTACCTATCCGCGACATATTGTAAAATTCCTCCTACCATATTTCACAAAGAATTTCGCCACCAAGGTTCTCTTCTCTGCATTTTCTATCAGTCATTATTCCCTTTGATGTGGAAACAAGAATTACTCCGTAACCGCCAAGGACTTTGGGCAGTGTGGAAGATTTCTCATATGAGCGTCTTCCCGGTTTGCTTAAACGCCTGAGTCCCGTTATCACCGAATTTCCTTCGCTGTCATACTTCAGTTTCACTTTAATTACGGGATGGTCATTTTTATCTTTTCCTTCGGAAAAGCCCGCTATATATCCTTCTTCCTGAAGAATTTTCACCATAGAAATCTTCAGCTTAGAAGAAGGAATTTCAACACCTTCGTGTTTCGCCCTTAATCCGTTACGAATTCTCGTTAATAAATCAGCAATCCGGTCTGTCATCATAGCCGAAAAAATCTCCTGCTTGTATAAAAGTTAATTAAATCTACCAGCTGGCCTTCATAAGTCCCGGCAACTGACCTTCATGGGCTAGCTTACGAAAACAGATACGACACATCTGAAACTTTCTCAGATACCCTCTTGGTCTTCCGCAAATTCTGCAGCGGTTATATTGCCTTACCTTAAACTTTGGTTTTCTGTTAGCTTTACTTATTAATGATTTTTTTGCCATTCACTTTCTCTCTGAATTAATTTCTAAAAGGCATGCCAAGATGTTTAAGGAGAAGCTTTGCCTCCTTATCTGTATTGGCATTTGTCACAATCGTAACATTCATGCCTCTCAGCTTATCTATTTTGTCATATACTATTTCAGGAAAAATAATCTGTTCTTTAATGCCAAGAGTATAATTCCCTCTTCCGTCAAAAGCTTTGCCGGAAACTCCGCGAAAATCTCTTATTCTGGGGATTGCAGCATTCACCAGTCGGTCAAAGAATTCATACATCCTTTCCCCCCGGAGAGTCACTTTGCATCCGATTGCCATCTTGCTTCTCAGTTTAAAATTTGAAATAGATTTCTTCGCCCTTCTTATTGACGGTTTCTGCCCGCTTATTGCCGTGAGATCGTTCATTGCGGATTCCAACACCTTTGAATTCTGTATAGCTTCCCCCACGCCTATATTAAGGACTATTTTTTCCATTTTGGGAACTTCCATAATATTTTTATATCCGCCCTCGTCCTTGAGTTTGGCAATTACTTCATTTTTATAAAAATCCTTTATCCTGGCCATTTATTTTCCCTCTACACTTTCTCCGCATTTTCTGCAAAAGCGAACTTTTGAACCGTCAGACAATACTTTTTTCCCTATTTTAACGGGGACCTGGCACTTATCGCAGAATATCATTACATTTGACCAGCTTATTCCCGTTTCTTTTTCAATAATACCACCCTGTGATTGTGACTGTGAGGGTCGTGTGTGATACTTCATCACATTCACACCTTCCACAACTACCCTTTCCTTCTTTTTCAGGACAGAAAGAATCTTTCCTTTTTTCCCTTTGTCTTTTCCGGAAGTAACCTGAACCACATCATTCTTTTTTAATAATCTTATCGTTTTTTCCATTCTAACCAATATCTCCTACAAAACTTCCGGAGCAAGGGATATAATTTTCATAAACTTCTTCCTTCTTAACTCCCTTGCGACAGGACCGAATATTCTTGTCCCTACCGGCTCTTTCTGAGCATTTATAATAACTGCGGCATTGTCATCAAATCTTATATAACTGCCATCCGG
Source organism: uncultured bacterium (assembly GCA_964549305.1). GTDB lineage: Bacteria > Schekmanbacteria > GWA2-38-11 > GWA2-38-11 > J061 > J061. The sequence goes on along the minus strand of CAZJVM010000020.1, from coordinate 5,403 downwards.
TCTTCCAATCTCTTTCCTCGACCTTACTACGACAGCAAACACGATTTCACCTTTTTTTACTGCACCGTTGGGCATTGCTTCTTTGACGGAAGCCCTGATTATATCTCCTATCCTCGCATATCTGCGCCTTGTTCCACCTAAAACGCATATGCACTGAATTTTTCTTGCACCTGAATTATCGGCAACTCGAAGGTTGCTTTCTGTCTGTATCATCTTTTACTCTCTTGCAGATATTTTATTAGTTCCTGTTCTGTCTTAAACTGCTTATCCTTCAGCTCTTTCAAGGATTTCCTTGACTGTCGTCCTTTTATCCTTGCTCAATGGTCTTGTTTCTACCAGTTTGACGCGATCTCCGATTTTACATTCGTTTTTCTCATCGTGCGCCTTATATTTAGAACTCCTTCTGTGTATTTTGTTATACTTTGGATGACGAACCAGTCTGTCAACAGTGACAACAACTGTTTTATCCATATTGTTGCTTACTACCGTACCTATAAGTTCTTTTCTTTTTCCCATTATTATTCCGCTCAGTTTAATTCTTTATTCCTGACTGCCTTTCCCTGATAAGCGTTATTACTCTTGCCAAATCTTTTTTCGCATGGCTTATTTTAGAAGGAGATTCCACCTGCCCCGAACTGTTCCTGAAACGGAGATTAAAAATCTCCTCTCTGAGGTCCGTTTCCTTCTTTCCCAATTCTTCGTCAGTAAGCTCTCTTAATTCTTTTGCTTTCATATCGTTAATACTCCGAATTTATATCATCCGCGAGAAACTACTTTTGTTTTAATGGGAAGTTTGTGAGATGCAAGCGTCAATGCCTTAGTGGCAACTGCTTCATTCACTCCACTCATCTCGAAAAGTATTTTTCCCGCCTTTACGGGAGCAACCCAATATTCGGGCGCGCCTTTCCCCTTACCCATTCTCGTTTCTGCGGGCTTTTTTGATTCCGGTTTATCAGGAAAAATTCTTATCCAGATTTTCCCGCCTCTTTTTACCGTTCTTGTTATTGCAATTCGGCTTGCCTCAATCTGCCTTGCCGTAATTTTCCCCTGTTCAACAGCTTTAAGACCAAATTCTCCGAAACTGATATGGCTTCCTCTCGAAGCTTTTCCTCTCAGCCTTCCCTTTTGCTGTTTTCTGTATTTTGTCTTTTTTGGCATTAACATCTTAATTTATCTCCGCTTTATTCTAAAATCATTCAGCAAACTATTTCTTGCCACTCTCTGATCTATTAATTTTCTTTCTGCTAGCTACATCACCTTTATATATCCACACTTTAATTCCTATAATTCCGTATGATGCTTTTGCCTCTTCAAATCCGTAATCAATATCCGCTTTCAATGTATGCAGGGGTACTCTACCCTCCCTGAACCATTCGGTCCGCGCTATTTCAGTGCCTCCGAGTCTTCCCGCGCAACAGATTTTTATTCCCTGAGCTCCGTAACGAAGGGCGTTAGTTATACTCCTTTTCATTGCGCGTCTGTATGAGACTCTCCTTAATATCTGCATTGCTATATTCTCTGCCACCAACTGCGCGTCAATCTCCGCCTTCTTTATTTCATGAATATTGACAGTTACTATTTTTCCCGTTAACCGTTTAAGGTCATTTTTGAGCTTGTCAACTTCCTGCCCTTTTCTTCCTATGACTATTCCCGGTCTTGCAGAATAGATGTCCACCTTGAGATTATCAGACGCTCTTTCAATTTCTATCTTTGAAACACCGGCTCTTTCCAGCCTTTTTTTGATGAATTTTCGAATTGCCAAATCTTTATGAACATTTTCCGCGTATTCCTTATCAGCATACCAGCGGGAATCCCATTCTTTACTGATTCCCAGTCTGAATCCTATAGGATGAACCTTTTGACCCAACTTTTATCCTCCTGCTATTTTTCACCAAGTACTATGGTTATGTGACTGCTTCTTTTTCTTATAATATCCGCCCTACCGAAAGCTCTCGGGCTAAGCCGTTTCATGTCGGGACCTTCATCAACAAATGTCTCCCTGATGAAGAGCTTGTCAGGGTCTATATCAACTTTTTTAATCTCAGAGGAATTCATAATATTTGCGACTGCGGACTTTAACAGTTTCCTCATAGTTACAGCCGATTTCTTTGGTGAAAACTCCAACACTGAAAGGGCGTCGTTGACCATTTTACCCCTTACCATATCCGCAACGAGGCGAACCTTCCTCGGAGCAATGCGAACAAATCTTGCCTGAACTTTTGAATTTATTTCACCGCTTATTGTATTATTCTTATTTGCCATTTATTTCTTTCCTACCTTTGTAACTTTCTCGGTCTTTTTTCCCGCGTGTCCCCGGAATATCCTTGTGGGAGCAAATTCCCCAAGCTTGTGACCGACCATATTTTCACTGATATATACCGGAATAAACTTTTTCCCGTTATGCACGGCAATCGTATATCCCACAAATTCCGGAATAATAGTGCTTCTCCTTGACCAGGTCTTTACTACCCCTCTGCCTCCTCTGGACCCGGATAATGATTCCACTTTTTTTAAAAGATGACCGTCAACAAACGGACCCTTTGAAATCGACCTTGCCATAGCGCTATTACTTCCTCCTCTTAACTATATATTTTTTGCTGGATTTATTTTTTGCTGTTTTATAACCCTTTGTTGGTTTGCCCCACGGAGTACAGGGATGACGTCCGCCCGATGTCCTGCCCTCACCGCCGCCATGGGGATGATCCACGGGATTCATCGCCACACCTCTTACGTGAGGCCTTCTTCCGGACCATCTGTTTCTGCCGGCTTTACCAAGAGAAACATTTTCCTGTTCAAAATTACCTACTTGTCCCATTGTTGCCATACATTCCTTGTTTATCATTCTGATTTCGCCTGAAGGAAGTTTTATCTGCGCATAGGGGCCGTCCTTTGCAAGGAGCTGTGCTCCCAAACCTGCACTGCGCACCAACTGACCGCCCTTACCCGGCTTCATTTCGATATTGTGGATAATCGAACCTAAAGGAATCCTCTTGATCGGCATTGCATTTCCGTCACGAATCTCTGCGCTTGGGCCACTGCTGAGCACCTCGCCGACTTTCACGCCAATGGGGCAAAGTATATATCTTTTTTCACCGTCTTTATAGCAAAGCAGTGCTATGAGAGCCGTCCTGTTAGGGTCATATTCTATTGCCGTGACTTTCGCCGTTATTCCTGTCTTATCCCTCTTGAAATCTATAATGCGGTATTTTCTTTTGTGCCCGCCACCGATATGCCTCGATGTAATTCTTCCGTTATTATTGCGTCCTCCTGTCTTCTTCAAGGGAGCAAGAAGAGACTTTTCAGGAGCTTTTTTTGAGATATCGGGATTGACAAGTCTTGTCTGAAATCTTCTTCCCGGCGACGTTGGCTTATATTTCAATACTGGCATTTATTTAGTCCTCTGATTATTCTATACACCTTCAAAAATTTCTATTTTCTGGCCTTCCTTCAATGTCACAACCGCTTTTTTCGTATCCGGCCTCTTCCCTTCATATTTGCCGAATCTCTTTTTCTTGCCCTTGCGACACTGAATATTGACCTTATTTACCGACACGTTGAATATAGCTTCAACGGCATTTTTCACCTGAATTTTGTTGGCACTACGGTGAACAAGAAAAGTAACTTTATTGCAGGTCTCTTTTTGCAAATTGCTCTTTTCCGTCAAAATCGGATATTTCACAACTTCATAATTATTCAACTGCAAGCTAATTCCTCCTTCAAAACATCAACATCCTTTTGGAGTAAAATCACCTTCTCGTGCCTTAATACATCATAAGCATTCGGATGTTTTAAATTCATTACGGTAACGCCGCTGATATTGCGTGCCGATTTTTCGATAATTTCATTTTTCTCGTTCAGGAGAATGAGCGCCGACTTACCGACACCTATATCTTTCAGTACCGTTCTCATAACTTTTGTCTTAATTTCCTTCAAGCCAAAATCATCAACAACAAGAATGTTTTCTTCCTTCTGTTTAATCTCAAATGCGCTTCTCAGAGCGCCTTTGCGAATTTTCTTGGGAATATTGTAGGAATAATCTCTCGGCAATGGCCCGAAAGTCGTTCCGCCGCCCACTCTCAGAGGCGATCTTCTAGACCCTGCTCTTGCTCTTCCGGTTCCCTTTTGCCTGAACATTTTCTTTGATGAATAAGAAACAGCACCTCTTGGTTTTGCATATGCCGTTCCGCTTCTTTCGCCGGCAAGTTTATTAACTATGCTTTGCTGAACAAGCTTTAACTGCTTCTTATTTGTTTCTTCTTTTCCCTGAATATCAAGAAGCTTAACTTCATCAATTTTTTCATTCTTACTGTTAATTACCTGAATCATAACTGTCTAACCCGCTATTTAGATTTAACTGCTTCCTGTATCAAGACAATTCCGCCTCTGGGGCCCGGTACCGCTCCCTTTACCAAAATAAGATTTTTTTCGGGATTGACGGATTCAACCTTCAATCCCTGAACGGTGACGCGCTCATTGCCCATATGTCCGGCATTCTTGCGCCCTTTTACCGTTCTTGAAGGGCTCTGAGATCCCACTGAACCAACAGCCCTGTGAAATCTTGAACCATGAGAAGCAGGACCGCCGGAAAAATTATGTCTCTTTATGACACCGGCAAACCCCTTACCTTTCGATGTACCTACCACATCTATAAGGTCGCCCTCCTTGAAGATTTCAGCGGAAATCTTCTGTCCGGCACTGTAATCTTTCGTATCTTCAACTCTTACTTCTCTGAGAACCTTCACAGGTTCACAGTTACCCTTTTTAAAATGACCTTCTATGGGTTTCACGGGCTTTTTAATCTTTTTGCCAAAAGCTATCTGCAAACTCCTGTACCCTTCTTTTTCTTCAGTTTTTACCTGAACAACTGTACAGGGACCTGCTTCAATAGCAGTTACCGGCACAACCACTCCCGCGCTGTTAAAAACCTGAGTCATACCGAGTTTTTTTCCAATAATTGTCTTCATTTTATTAATTTCCTACCTGCCTTAAACTTTCCTCTACGCACCGATTTTTGGAAGCTTTATATCAACATTCACGCCTGCCGAAAGTGTCAGCTTCATTAATTCATCAACTGTCTGCGGTGTGGGTTGCAGAATGTCAAGAAGCCTTTTGTGCGTTCTTATTTCAAACTGTTCCCTTGATTTTTTGTCTACATGAGGTGACCGCAACACAGTATATCTTGAAATTCTCGTAGGAAGAGGAATCGGGCCCGCTACTTTTGCCCCCGTACGTATTGCCGTGCTGACTATCTCTTCCGCAGACTTATCAAGAAGTTTGTGGTCGTAAGCTTTTAACTTTATTCTTATTCGTTGTTCTGCCATTGATTTTTCTCGTTAGTTCCCTTGTTTTTACTTTATAACTTCACTTACAACGCCTGCGCCTACTGTTCTTCCGCCTTCCCTT
>CAZJVM010000019.1:43479-45658 GCA_964549305.1 uncultured bacterium | reverse complement strand
CTTCAATTCCCTGTCAACGCAATCCCAGTAGCGCATAAAGAGAATCATAAAGCGCGGATTGGTGATAAGATTTTTTCCTGTTTTAATGCGTATCTTTTCAACAAGCGAACCGTCATTTCTGACACCGCTTATCTTGTCTGCAATATCCTTCTTAAGCTCTTCTATCAGGTATACCCCCTCTGTAAGTTCATCAAGAAGGAGTGCAATTTCAGATTCAGTCTCCTTTTCTGTCGCCATATTTTATGTCTCCTTTTTTTTCCCGCTTCTTACTTCTACAAAAAATACGCCCGTCTTTCCAGAGGAAATGTTTCTCCGGCGCAACGCAGGACAGGCGCCGGGACCTTCACCCTCTTTTCATCCTCCCTTAGTTCCTCTCCCGCAAGAGAGGGAGATATTCTTACAGGTGTGATTTCAGGTTGTCTGATGGCATTTTCTGAATTATCCTAAGGTGTCTGCAATTTATCTGATTTTTAGGAGGTGATTTTCGCGGTGGATATTCTTGTTACAGGAGCAACGGGATTTATCGGAAAAACGCTTTGCGCATACTTTGCAAAAAAGGGTCATCACGTATATGCCATGGCAAGAAAATCGTCAGTCTATAAATTGATAAATATCAAAGATATCGAAATTGTCCCCATTGATATATCGTCACCGCAGTCGGTTTCGGCGGAAATTCCAAAAACCGATGCTCTTTTACACCTTGCGGGAATATTCAGGGAGTTTAAAGGCCGTGGGCAGACTTTCGATGCCGCAAACTTCATGACTACAAAGCACGCGCTTTCGATTGCAGAGAAAATCGGCGCCGGCAAGTTCATTTTTTTAAGCTCTGTGGGGGCATCGCCTGAATCGAATGTGAAGTTTTTAAGAAGCAAGTTTCTTTGCGAAGAGCTCATAAAAAATTTTCCGCTCGATTACCTTATTTTAAGAACGCCTTTGGTCTACGGCAAGGGGGATAACTCGACAGGGCATTTTTTAGACCTCGTAAAAATGTCAGTTGTGCCTGTGATTGGAAACCGGCGAAAGAAAATAAGGCCGCTTTTCGTGGACGACCTTGCGAGGGCAATCGGCAACGCCCTTGAAAAGGAAACTTTATCGCGGCGCACCCTCGACCTCGAGGGTCCCGAATCGCTTACATACAGGGAGATGCTCGAAACTGTGGCAAGACTTCAAAAGCGAAACCCCGGATTTTTGAATGTGCCGCAGGCGCCTCTTCGCGTGGTGACTAAAATGCTTGAACGGTTTTCCTTCTATCCCGTATCCTTCGACCAGCTTGCAATGATGGATGAAGACGCGGTAAAAAGTGAAGATTACCTGAACTATTATTCCGCGTCCCTTAAAAGTTACGAAGAGGGAATAAAGGAAATAACCAAAGAAAGGAATACTAATTGAGAAAAAAAGGTTTCGCCATAGGGATACTTATAAGCGCATTTTTTATCTATATGGCCGTATCGAAGGTGCCTTTCTCGGAGTTGAAGGAAGCTCTCGAATCGTGCGATTATTACTATCTCATTCCCATGGTTGGGTTGAGCGTAATCCTTCAGCTTTTCAAGTCCTACCGTTGGAAAATCATCCTTTCCCCTGTTAAGAAAATCCGCCTTGCAATGGTTTATTACATCCACTGCATCGGGTTTATGGGAGTGAATATACTTCCCTTTCGCCTCGGCGACCTTCTTCGCCCCTATCTTATGGCGCGACAGGAGGAGATACCGATTTCCACATCTCTTGCAACCACGGTGGTGGAAAGAATACTCGACGCGGGAACGCTTTTCATATTCATCGTGCTTGCCATTGTTTACGCGCCTCTTCCCGAATGGATAATAACCTCCGGCAAAAGCGCCCTTGCGGGGATACTTGTATTCATCGCGGTATTTGCGGCAGTGATATGGAAGGGTAGGGGATTTTTGTCGAAGGTCACATCGGTGAAATTACTGAAACCCTTTCAGGAGAAAATTCTCCGGTTATTCGATTCCTTCAAAAAGGGCTTTGACATAATGCCCGACAAGGGGGCGATTTTCGTTGCCGTGATTGTGTCCGTGCTTTTCTGGATTATTCCGGTTTTCAATACATATCTTCTTTTCTTCGCGTTTCATATGGGGCTTGATTTTTCCGCCGCACTGACTGTTTTCATCGTAGTGAGCATCGGGATAATGATACCCTCAGCGCCGGGATTTATCGGAAA
>CAZJVM010000019.1:28593-43379 GCA_964549305.1 uncultured bacterium | reverse complement strand
TATCCCGATTTTCTTCCCGAGACATTGGTAGATTCTATTACGAAACTCATCGATTTTTCAGGCGACTCTTTTACCAAAGCAATCTGCTTTTCCATATATGAAGACGGTACGCCGTATTTTTCCGAAGCAAGCTTGAGGCTTCCCTTAAGCTCTGCAATGTCTGTAATCTGGCGGATTTTTCCCTCTACGAAAACCGAGCACCATCCGCCCTTGCCTGCCATCCAGACGCTGAATGCGGCATTGTCGTTTGCGCTGATGCAGTCAAACTTGCGTCCGGAGGGTATTATGCCTATACGCACACTGCCTGAATCATAGACAAACCAACAGACGACACCGTAGGGGCGTTCGCCGTCCACAAGCATAAGTGTACCGATTTTTTCGGTATTCATAAGATCATCTATTTCATTTTTACTCATTTCCAATGACATCTTTTAAACCCTTCCTGAAAAAAATTATTTTATTGTTATTATCTCCGCGACCTTCGCGCCTGCGGAAAATACCCTCTTCATTCCGCGCTCATCGTGAACGACTACTCCGCGCCCGTGTGCCCTGCCCCTGCATCCCGAGGCGGCAACGGAACATAGGGTTTCGATACCGCGCAACCTCATCAGCATCATCATTCCCTCCATATGGTCCCTGTAGGTTTGCGCCTCGGGCCAAGCCCAGCTTGTAATCAGAGCGCCTGCCTTTGGTCCCCCGAATCTCTCACGGTTGTACTTGTTGCTCATACAGTCAAGGCGGTCCCAGAATGCCGCGGTCTGAGCCGATTCGCGCGCCGTGTAAATAGGAAATCCGATTACCACCGCGTCAGCAAGGGCGAGCTTTTTGTAGATTTCCGTCATATCGTCTTTTATGGTGCAGTAATCCTCCAATATGGTGCCGTCATTATTTTCGCGACATTTGCGACACCCTACGCAATACCCGATTTTCTTTTTATGAAGATAGACTGTTTCGCACCGCGCGGCATTTTCACCTGCCCCTTCCAAAAACTTGTCTATGAGAAGGTGTGTGTTTCCGCCTTTTCGCGGGCTTCCGCAGATTGCGAGGATATAGGGATTCGCGGATTTTCTCGTGATAAATTTCTTTCCTGCTGACGATTGTTTAACATCGATTTTAACCCATCGCCTCGAGCCTTCGCGATAACCCTCGATTCCGCTCTTTGCGATTGCCTTAAATTTCGACGGGTTGGACATTCTAACGAAAAGCGGGCTGAATTTAGAAGGCATAACCTCTCGCGCCGCGCCGAGTATATCTTTAGCAGATACAGATTTTCTTCCGTCGTAGATGACATTTTTTTCCGCCTGCGTGATGATACGGTTACGCCACACTCTTTGGAGAATGGAAGGCATAATGGAAACAATGGCTTTAAGGATTTCCCGCGCTTCGGGCTTTAATGCAATGTTTTTTTTCATATTTTCATTCGTAATATTGCGGCTTACCTTCCCCATTCTTACCCCGGCCTCCCCCTTAAAGAGAGGGAAATACAACAAAATCCGGCTTGAGCCCTTTTATAGAGTTAAATTGAACCTTTCTCTTTGAGTTCCTTTATTTTCTCCTCGGAGTAACCGAGAAGGTCGCGCAGGATTTCTTCATTCTGCTCACCGAGCATTGGAGGATGGGTATATTCATGCTTCACTCCGTCTATCTTTATGGGAGAGCCGATAAATTTGACCTTTCCGCATTTCGGATGGTCCACCTCCACAATCATATCGCGAACAGCAACCTGCGGCTCTTCCAGCGCTTCGGCAATGGAATTTACGGGAGCTCCGGGAATTCCGATTTCATAAAACTTCTTCACGATTTCCCTGCCGTTTTTTTTGAGAAATGCCTCCTCGAGTATCGGTTCAAGCTCTTTGCGGTTTTTGTCGCGCTTTTCGTTTTTGTCAAATCTCGGGTCAGTGGCAATTTCGGGTATGTCGAGAATTTCGCAAAGCTTCACCCAGAATTTTTCGCCAAGGATGGCGACAACAATTTTTATATCCTTTGTCTGATACATCTTGTAGGGCACGATATTGGGGTGTCCTGTGCCTTCGGGCTTCTTCTCTCTGTTGCCGTCGATGAAGTAAGGTGCCTGATGATAGCAGAGAAGCGCAAGCTGTGTGTCAAAAAGCCCTATGTCTATGTGGCGCCCTTCGCCGTCGCGCTCACGAGCGTAGAGTGCCGCGAGAATTCCCGATGCGCCGAAAAACGAACCTCCCAGATCCCCCATAGGCACACCCATCTTCGCGAGCATTCCGTCGGGCTCGCCGGTGATGCTTATCTCTCCGCTTATCGCCTGCATTGTAAGATCATAGCCCGGAATATCCCTGTAAGGGCCTTCACTTCCGAAGGCGGTAATCGAGCAGTAGATAATTCGCGGGTTGACGGCTTTCATATCTTTGTAGCCGATTTTAAGCTTGTCCGCCACGCCTGCTCTGTAGTTTTCGAGAATCACATCAGACTTTTTCACGAGTTCCCTGAATACCCGTAGTCCTTCAGGTGTTTTCAGGTTGAGAGTCATACTCTTCTTGTTGCGGTTAATACTTATGAAATAACCGCTTTCACCGTCCTTGAAGGGTGGGCCGAGTTTTCTCGAAGGATCGCCCGAACCGGGCTGCTCTATTTTTATTACATCCGCGCCAAGGTCACCGAGCATCATTGCGCAGTAGGGACCCGATATTACGCGTGTCAGGTCAAGCACTCTGATTCCTTTTAAAAGCTGCGTCATATTTTCATCATCCTTCCTTTTCTGTTGTTTGTATTCCCTTTAAAACTAAATCCATAAATATTTTTGCAATCTCCTGCGCCCTAAGGCGTCCGTCATCGCGGTACCACTTGTAAAGCCAATGACATATTCCCATTATCGCCTTTGTAACAATTTTTACATCGAGGTCTTGCCTGAATTCCCCTTTGTCTATTCCCTCTTTTAGAATCCGGGTCCAAAGGCGCTCGTCTTCCCTCTGACCTTCGCGCAAAAATTCACGCTCCTCTTCGGGAAGTTCTTCAAATTTTTCCTGAAAGAATACGGTCATTTCCGTGCGGTGATTGTCAAATGCCCGAATTCTTCCCGTTATTGCCGCCTCTAACTTTTCATAAGCGTTTTTATCACTGCTGACGATTCTTTTAAGCTCTTCCGTCGTAGTCTTTAGTGGGACGATTCCGACTTTAAAGAGAAGCTCGCTTTTATTCTTTATGTAGTAGTAGAGACTGCCCTTTAAAATGCCTACTTCCTTTGCAACATCCTCGATTGTCGCCCGCTGATAACCTTTTTCTCTGAATACCTTTGCCGCGGCATCCAGAATTTGTTTTTCCCTTACAGACATCATCCCTGAGTATTAGAGTTTCACCTATAAAACGAATGCCCTGTGGCGGCAGAAAAGTCTTGTTTTTAAACACTTTATCCTGCTGAATGTCAAGAATTTAAAGTTTATGTCAAAAATACCGCCACGCAGTCGCGGACTGTCATTTAATCTTTAAGGGCAATGGCTTTTTCATAAAGGGCTATATAGGCGCGCGCCGATTTCTCCCACGAAAAATCGCACTTCATTCCGCTTAGAACTATTTTTTGCCACTCTTTTCCCCTGTAGTGAGAGATTGCGCTCCTAAGTTTTTCAGAAAATGCTTTTGCGGAAAGATCTTCGAATTTAAAGCCGTTTCCGGCTTCAGCCTCTGAATCAAAATCCCTTATCGTATCGTCAAGACCTCCCGTTGCGCGCACCACGGGCACGGTACCGTATTTCAGACTGTACATCTGATTGAGTCCGCAGGGTTCATACCGCGACGGCATAAGAAACATATCCGAACCTGCTTCAATCAGATGGGCAAGGGCGTTGTCAAAGCCGATTGTGGCAGAAAACCTGCCTGCGTGTCGTTTCGCAGAGGCACTTACGGCATCCTCATATCTCTTCTCGCCCGTACCAAGCACCACGAACTGCGCGCCTTCTGATACAATCTCATCAACCGCTTCTGAAAGAATGTCGATTCCTTTCTGGTAGGCAAGGCGTGTAACTACACCAAGAAGTGGTTTTTCGGCAGAGATTTCAAGTCCTGATTTTTCCTGAAGGATTCTTTTACACTGCGCTTTTCCGGAAAGATTTCCATCATCGAAGTTTGCAGGTATGAGTGTGTCCGTTGCGGGATTCCACGCAGAATAATCAACTCCGTTCAGGATGCCAAATACGGTATCCGACCTTTTTTGAAGAATGCCTTCCATTCCGCACCCAAATTCCCCTGTCTGTATTTCTTCACTGTATTTTTTGCTCACCGTATTGACCACAGTTGAATACAAAAGGCCTGATTTAAGGAAACTGAAGGAATCATAAAATTTGATTCCTTCGTCTGTGAGATATTCAGATGGCAGATTGAGAAATGAAATCTGTTCGGCGTTGAAATTTCCCTGATAGGCGAGATTATGCACGGTTATACATGTTGCGGTTTTGCCGAAGAAATCATCGCCCGAAAAATGAGTTTTGAGAAAAAGAGGCACAAGACCGGACTGCCAGTCGTTGCAGTGGATTATGTGGGGACGAAAATTTTTTTGCCTTAGATAGGTGAGCGAGGCGAGGGAAAAGAAGGAAAATCTCTGCGCGTTGTCGGGAAAGTCCGCGCCCTTAGTTACGTAAAGCCCGTCCCTGTCATAGTAATCGTCATTCTCAATCAGAATAATGTCCACATTGTCAGACAGTTTTCCGCGAAGAATTCCCGCGGAAACTTGTTTTCCAGCAAAGTCGAAGGAGATTTCCCCTTCCCGCGTCGTTTCGTTTCCCTTTTTCTTTGCTTCTCTGTATGCGGGCATAAAAACTATAATATCTTCAATCCCGCTTTTTTTAAGTTCTATGGGAAGAGTTCCGCTCACATCTGCCAGACCGCCTGTCTTTGCAAACGGGATAACTTCTGAAGACATAAAAGCAACCTTCATCTTTTTCCCCTCCCGGATTTTTTTGGAATTGAGCGCTTCTCAGCTGAAAAAAATGAATCACTCCACTGAAAGTTATCAGATGAAATACTTATTTGAAAGATTTATTAAACAAAAAATATTCAGATTAATTACAATTGGACAATGAATGAAAATTACTGTCAAAAACCAAAAGGAGATTTTACCCCTTTTCTTCAGAATGAGAATAAATTGACTACATCTGACCTTTGACATTACAATCAACAGCTATGAACGAAACACGAAAAGTGGCAGGCGCAATTTTTATAATTTCGGCACTCACTCTTCTTTCAAGGCTTCTGGGTTTCGGAAGGGAAATTGTGCTTGCAAAATATTTCGGGCTGACTGACATAAGAGGCGCCTTTACCGTTGCCTTCAAAGTTCCTAACCTTCTGCGCACTCTTCTTACGGAAACAGCCATAAGCGCCGCGTTCATTCCGGTATTTACAGACCTTATTTCCGCCGGCAAAAAGGACGAGGCATTCAGGATTTCATCTACAATAATTAATTTTTTTGCCATACTTCTCACGCTCATCATAGCAGTCTGCGCCCTTTTTATGCCTCTTGTAATATCAATCTGCGCGCCGGGATTTTCAGATAACCCTGAGCTTTTCAATGAAACTGTAAATCTTTCCTTTATTATTTTTCCCACGATAATTTTTCTTGCCGTAAGCGGAGTTATTATTGGGATGCTAAACTCCTTCAATCATTTCACCGCACCTGCCGCAGGACCGGTGCTATGGAATATAATAATTATTTTTCTTATCGTGATGTTTCAAAAAGAGATAGGAATATATTCCGCGGCGTGGGGAATTCTAATAGGCACAGCAGCTCAGTTTTCCGTATTAATAATTCCTTTTCGAAAATACGGCATTAAGTACCATCTTAAAATTAACCTTCAAAATGAAAATGTTAAAAAAATATTCCGACTCATCATTCCAGTATCGATTACACTCGGAATCGTCAATTTCAATGTATTCGTGGATACTATATTTGCCTCTTATCTCGGTCCTAGAAGCGTTGCGGCAATAGATTCGGCGTTCAGGATATTTCATCTTCCCATGGGGATTTTCGCAGTCGCAATCGGAACAGCGCTTTTTCCAATGCTTGCAAAATTTTCCAATGGCGAAAGTGAAAAATTTAAAAACACACTGGAGTCCGGAATAGGGCAGATTTTTTACCTTACAATTCCATGTGCATGTCTTTTCTTAATGCTCTCTGTTCCCATTGTGAAAATTGTGTTTGAGCGTGGAAGTTTTACTTCATCTGATACGATATTTGTGGCAAACGCACTTGTTTTCTACGCGGTGGGACTTCCCTTTACAAGCGCAAACACTCTTTTGAACAGAGGATTTTACAGTCTCAAAAAAAACTGGTTTCCCGCATATGTAGGTATATTCAATATCCTTCTTAACGCTTTTCTTGACTGGATTTTTATGAAGAGGTGGGGACATGCGGGAATCTGCCTCTCTACATCTATGGTTTCACTTTTCAACTTTATCGCGCTTTTGTTTATAATGAAGAGAGTTAGCAAAATCAAAATTCACAGAACAATTACATCATTTTTTAAAATACTGGCATTTTCTATAATACTGGCATTTTCGTCATATTTTATATTCAACAACATTCTGTATTCATTCGCTATGTCAAATCAGATAATGTTCGCGATTACACTTACCGCTTCACTTTCGATTCCATTTTTCCTTTATATCGCGATTACAACGTTTTCAAGGATAAGAGAATCCGAAATTACAAGGGAAATATTGAAAAAAATAGCAGATAAAAGCGTGAAAAAATGAGATTTCAGACTGTATAAAACCCTGTTAATATTCAAAATTAACTGACTATTGTATGATTTTTCTTTAAAAGTTAAAAAGTGATTATAAATCAAATAGTTAAATTCTTTAAAAGGACTTAATATATCCTGTTTATATAACAAAAAATTAATTTTTACCTTTATACTTTAAAGATTATCCGTTTTAAAATCAGTTTGTTACATATTATTTTATCCACAGTTGTGAATAAAATGTTAATTACTTTATGGTCAAAATGTACTTTTTCCAGAGAAAAAAATTTTTTTTTAAAAAATTGTGTATTCATTTTTTTTTATAATGAGTTATAAACAGCTTACCAATATTTTTTTAATATATTTATCCTTTATCAACTTAATGTTTTATTTGATTAAAATATGGTTTATAAGATATCAACAAAGCCTACTACTATTATCTGTTACTAATTAAGGGGATATTATGAAATTAAAGATTAGTAAAGCTAACCTCCTTAAGGGGTTGTTAAGGATTCAAAACATTTCCGCAAAGACAACTACGATGCCAATACTTTCAAGCGTTCTCTTTAACTGCGAATCAAATGACCTTACTCTATTCGGTACTGATCTTCAGGTTGGAATAAGGGGAAACTATGAATGTGATGTTGAAAGGTCCGGTGCAGTTGCACTTCCCTGCAAGAAACTTTACGAAATAGTCAAGGAACTTCCTGAATCGGATATTTTAATGGATGTTGACGAAAACTACTGGGCAAACATTGAATGTGAAAATATTAAATTCAAGATGTCCGGAATAAATCCTGAGGATTATCCAAAATTTCCTGAGTTTGAGTCAGAGTCTTCCGTAACAATTGATTCCATTGTTTTGTCTAATCTTATGAGAAAGACATTCTACGCAGTGTCGACTGATGAAGGCAGGATAAATATTGCAGGAATGCTCTGGAATGTTGACGGTGACAATCTTGAACTTGTTGCAACAGACGGGCACAGACTGGCAAAGGTAAATTCAAAGGTTGAAGGAGTAAAATCAAAATTCAGGGTTACAGTTCCGAGAAAAGGTATCCAGGAAATAAGGCGACTCATAGAGGATACTGAAGGTGACGCGTCATTCAGTGTAGGAAAAAATTATCTTCTTATGAAGAAGGATGAGATAGAGGTGGTTGTAAGGCTTATTGAAACTGAGTTTCCTGATTATGAAAGAGTTATAATAAGCAAGGGAAACCTGGTAGTTTCAGTTGACGGAGATGTCCTGAAGCAAGGTGTAAAAAGGGTGAGTCTTATGAGCAACGAGAAGACAAGAGCTATAAAACTCAATGTTTCCGGAGGCGAGATAAAGTTAAGCGCTAATGACCCTGAGCTTGGTGAAGCGAACGAAGTGATAGGATGTGAGTACAATGGCGATGAAATATCAATAGGTTTTAATTCAAAGTATCTCCTTGATTCCATTGAAGCCATTGACGGAAAGAAAATAAAAATTGAACTTAACGAACCTTCAAGTCCCTGTATGCTGAAAGGTGTTGAAGATAAACAGTATATAGGAATAATTATGCCGATGCGGGTATAGAGTTGCGTGTTGAAAGTGTAAGCATAAACAATTTCAGAAATATCGAAGATTTATCGTTTCATACCGGGTCTGGAAATGTTTTAATAACAGGCGAAAACTCTCAGGGAAAAACCAGCATTCTCGAAGCCATATATATTGTTTCTATATTCAAGTCTTTCAGGTCAGCGTCAAAAAACGAAATAATAAAAACCGGAACCGAATCTTCCCTTATAAAACTTAAAATTGGAAATTCTGGAACAACATTATCTTGCAACGCCCTTCTTGACAGAATATCCGGGCTTACCGTTAAAAGTGAAAAAGGAATTCTTAAAAAAAGCGACGTGCGAAATATTATCAACGTTGTCTTGTTTTATCCGGGTTCGGTAAGTTTAATAGAAGGCGGACCGGAGAAAAGACGCCTCTTTATTGATTCCGTTATAGTCAAATGTGAACCTTCGTTTATAAAGATTCTGAGAAGATATAAAAGGGCTGTGCTTCAAAGGAACGCCCTGCTTAAAAAATTCAGAACCTCGGCAAAGGACGATATGCTCGAGGTTTGGGAAAGGGAAATATCATCATACGGGTCTTTGATAGTTGGGAAGAGACTGCTCTATACTGATGATTTGAATAGTATGATATCAACGGTTTATTCCAGAATTTTCGGAAAAGAAAAAAATATAGAGCTCGTCTACTGCGGATTTTCCGGGAAAAATTTATCATCTGAAGAAATAGAAAAGAAAATCAGAAAAAAATTGTCAGATACAAGGCATAATGACAAAATTCGAGGATTCACCACATCGGGTCCACACAGGCACGAGATAAAAATTATAAGCGCGGGCGCTGATATGAGATATTTTTCATCAAGAGGCGAGCAACGAGCCGGAGTACTATCTCTCCTCGAGTCGGAAGCTCAGCTTATAAAGGAAAAAAGAGATGAATATCCGGTATTTCTCGTTGACGATATTGCGTCGGAGTTTGACGAGTTAAGAGAGAAGAATTTCATAAGTTCGCTTATTCAGAAGAATATGCAGGTAATGGCAACTGCAACAACTCTGTCCAAAGAATATGTAGATATATTCCGCGGTAAAATTATTAAAATTACAGGTGGAAAATGTACTTCCACATAGGGTATAATGGAGTGGTAAACACCGGAGAAGTGGTGGGTATATTCGGTTTGAAATCTCTTTCTCTCTCAAAGGAGAAAAGCTTTTTGAATAAACTCGAAAAGAAGGGTTTAGAAAAATTTAAAAGTGTAATCGTTTTTAAGGATGGCAGTGTTGAATTTTCAAAATTCGAAACAGCCAATCTTTTAAGAAGATACAGAAAGGAGTTGGATAAATAAATCAATGGCTCAGAAAAATTACTCAGGAGAAAATATAAAAATTTTGGAGGGGCTTGATCCTGTAAGGAAAAGGCCCGCAATGTATATAGGCAATACCGGTGTAGGAGGACTGCATCATCTTGTCTATGAAGTGGTAGATAACAGCATTGATGAGGCAATGGCGGGGCATTGCGACAAAATTTCCGTTGTACTAAATATCGACGGAAGTGTAACCGTAGATGACAACGGAAGGGGAATTCCAACGGAGATGCACAAGGAGGCGGGTATTCCAGCAGCGGAAGTGGTAATGACGCGCCTTCACGCGGGAGGGAAATTTGACCGTGATTCATACAAGGTTTCCGGCGGGCTTCACGGAGTTGGAGTATCGGTTGTAAACGCCCTTTCCGAATGGCTTGAAATGGAAACGAGATACAAGGGAAAGATATACACCCAGAGGTACAAAAGAGGCGAGCCGGAAGAGAAGCTTAAAACTCTCGGAAAAACTAAAAAGACCGGAACGACGGTTCGGTTTAAACCCGATGCCGAGATATTCAAGGAAACGATGGAATTCAGTTTCGATACAATATCAAAACGCCTTCGGGAGCTCGCCTTCCTTAACAAGGGAATTGAAATATCAATCAGGGACGAAAGGGATGAAAAGGAGCATACATTTCACTACAAGGGCGGAATTGTTTCATTTATCGAAAGCATTAACAAAAACAAAAATCCGCTGCATAAACCGATTTATTTCGAAAAGCAGGAAGACGGATTCGAGCTTGAAGTTGTGCTTCAATACAATGATGCTTTTTCGGAATCTCTTTATACCTACGCAAACAATATAAATACTATCGAGGGGGGCACCCATCTGATTGGCTTCAAGAGCGCGCTTACGAAGGTAATCAACAAATATGCCGTGCAGAGAAACCTCATCAAGGGATTGAAAAACGGAATTCAGGGTGATGATACGAGAGAGGGACTTTCAGGCGTGATAAACGTAAAGATCGCCGAGCCGCAGTTTGAAGGACAGACCAAGACAAAGCTTGGAAACAGCGAAGTCAAAGGCGCCGTTGAATCAATAGTGAACGATAATCTGAGCCGTTTTCTCGAGGAAAATCCCACTGCGGGAAAAAAGATAGTGGCAAAGGCGGTCAATGCGGCGCAGGCAAGAGAGGCGGCAAGGAAGGCGAGAGAGCTTACAAGAAGAAAAGGCGCTCTCGATGAATCCACGCTTCCGGGAAAGCTTGCCGACTGCCAGGAAAAGGACCCTGCCTTATCGGAAATATTTATAGTCGAGGGAGATTCCGCCGGCGGTTCGGCAAAACAGGGTCGGGACCGCAGATTTCAGGCAATACTTCCTCTCAAGGGAAAAATACTCAATGTTGAAAAAGCGCGTTTTGACAAAATGTTGAACAGCGATGAGATAAAAACGCTTATTGCCGCGCTCGGTACGGGCATAGGTGAAAACGATTTTACCTCGGAAAAGTCGAGATACCACCGCATCATAATAATGACCGATGCCGATGTTGACGGCGCCCATATCCGTACGCTTCTTATGACCTTCTTCTTCAGGCAGATGTACGAACTTTTGGAAAGAGGTTTTATTTATATAGCACAACCTCCTCTTTACGGAATTAAGAAGGGAAACAAAGTTCTTCAGTACCTGAAGGACGACAGAGAGCTCGACGACTATCTGCTCTCGAAGGGTTCGGAAAAAATAAAAGTTGCGCTCAAGAATGACACGAGCACATTCACCAATAAAAAACTCGTTTCACTTCTCAAGGAAATAAAGAGATTTTACTTTCTCCTCGACAAACTCGCGCGCAAAAATATGGATATAATGCTCCTTAAAAAGATAATAAAGATTATGTCAGAAAAGGAAACGGACTTTACGTCAAAAGAACAGGTTTCAGAAATGGCGGAAAGGGTGAAAAAATTCATCAGGAAGAAGAGCGAAAAGGAGGAAATGTTCTTTTTCGATTACGCCATGGATTGGGATGAAAACAACGGCACCTTTTTTATCGATTTTATAATCACGAGGTCCGGAAGGAAATTCACGCTTCGCGTTGACCGGCAGTTCGCGGATATGATTGAAATAAAGGAATGCATTTCTCTCTATAAAAATATTGGGATATTTGAAAACGACGACATAATGGTGCAGGATAACGGCAACAGCGTTACTCTTGAAAACGGAAAATCACTTCTCGAGTATGTAACTCATATAGGAAAGAAAGGATTGTCAATTTCCAGATATAAAGGACTCGGCGAAATGAATCCGCAACAGCTTTGGGAAACTACGATGAATCCGGAATCAAGACGTCTTCTTCAGGTCAAAGTTGACGACAAAGTGGAAGCGGACGAGGTTTTCACGATTTTAATGGGCGATCAGGTCGAACCGCGAAAGAATTTTATCCAGCTTTACGGCAAGCAGGTCCGCAACCTTGACATATAGCGGAAATGATATAAAAAGCCACGAGTTTTTTATGGCGGAAGCCCTCGAAGAAGCCCGCAAAGCATATAACGAAGGAGAAATTCCCGTAGGTGTCGCGGCAGTTGAAAACGGGAGCATCATAGCAAGAGAGCATAACAGAGTCGAACAGAGAGGTGACTGCACGGCGCACGCCGAAATGCTTGTGCTCAAAAAGCTCTTCTCACTGAAGAGTGACTGGCGCCTTGAAAATATATTATTATATGTTAACCTTGAACCCTGCGTAATGTGCGCGGGAGCGATTCAGCTTGCAAGGATAAAGACATTAATCTTTGGGGCTTATAACGAAAAAAAAGGCGCGATACGGACACTTTTCAGAATATTTGACGAACCGGAATTAAATCACCGCGTGGAAATTATAGAAGGAATAAGGCAAAAAGAATGCGAAGAGATGATAAAGAAATTTTTCTCAGAGAGAAGAGATGAAAGCCGGTAAAAAAACCATTTTTATAATGCTCCTTTTCATACCTTTCTTTTTTTCCTGTAAGGATAAAAAAAACATCAGGCTCGAGAAGGATATGGAAAGTATGCAAAAACAGATGCGCATACTCTCGAACAGGTTGACATCCATTGAAGAGCGCCTCTACAAAGCGGCAAAAAACAGGCAACAGGATACAACTCCCGTCAAGAATCCCGCTGAAGAACAGGGTACCGCCAAGATAAAGATTCCGAAAGCAAACAAAGGTAGATTTCCCTCCGAATTTGAATTTCCCGAGTATAAGATAAAAATTACTGATTTTAACTGCTACAAGGGTGTCGGCAACATTGCCGCATATGGCGGTAATGTGATTACAAAAAGAGATATTCAGATGCTCAACCTGAATATCAGCTTCTTTGATTTAAGAGGAAAACTGATAGGCGGACATTCTTTTCCGGTAAAAGTCATATTTGCGGACACTCTAAAGTCATTTCAAAACGCAGACACCATCGAGGGCGGTTTCAAGAAGATAGACAGTATGACTCTCGAGGTGGATTTCATTTCCTATTCCGATTTCAGCATAGAAGGGCGCGCCCTGGAAAAACCTCAATATTAATCTTATCCGATAACCGTAGTTGACAATCATAACTTTTTGACTACAATCCCTTTTCGGAGAGATGGCCGAGAGGTCGAAGGCGGTTGACTCGAAATCAATTGTACTCTTTTGAGTACCGGGGGTTCGAATCCCCCTTTCTCCGCTTTTAAAAATCTATATTTTTTTTTGTAACTGGAGAGGTGCCCGAGTTGGCTTAAGGAGCACGATTGGAAATCGTGTGTTCCCTTTAAAGGAACCGAGGGTTCGAATCCCTCCCTCTCCGTTCTTTTTAAGCCATGCTAGACGGGGAGTTAGCGATACCCTGTAACTCGCAATTCGCTACAGCGAGGTCGAATTCCCGCCGGAGATAAATTCGGGGAAGGTCAGCATGTTCATACAGGGCGTTGATAACCGGGTCTTGTACAATAGAAACCTGAGAATCTGGTCAGGACGGGAACGTAGCAGCCATAATCAGTGCTTTCTATGTGTTACAAGGTTACCTGGTTTGAGTTTTTGTGTGGATAATAGCGCTTTGTCGTTTTTAACGATGGCGGGTGCGTGGCTTATTTTCCCGACAACTCCTTAGAACGAGCAGTTGCCGCCTTCACCGCTTTTTTGAATGCCGGGCGCACCGCTCCGTCCTCAAGAACTTTGAGTCCCGCAACAGTGGTTCCGCCCGGAGATGTTACCATTTCTCTGAGCGTTGCCGGGTCTTTTCCTGTTTCGACAAGAAGCGCGGCGGCACCTCTTGCCGTTTCTACGGCAAGCTCTTTTGAAACATTTCTTGAAAGTCCTGATGCCACACCGCCTTCAATGAGGGCTTCAATCATAAGAAAAAAATATGCAGGTCCGCTTCCGGAAAGCCCTGTAACAGCATTAAGATAGCGTTCATCAAGAAAAAGGGTTTTTCCAACTGTATTCATAATTTCTTTAGCCGCAGACATATGGGATTTGGAGATTCCCCCTGGCGCTGAAACTGCCGAGATTCCCATTCCCACAAGTGCGGGAGTGTTTGGCATCACTCTTACGACCTTTGTTTTTTTTCCGAGGCGCTCTTTTATGAATGATGTGGTTATTCCCGCGGCAATGGAGATGACAAGTTTTTCTGGCGGAATGAAATCCTTCAGCCCGTCAAGAACGTTCGCCATTACCTGCGGTTTTACGGCAAGAATTACTATATCCGAGCCCTTTGCGGCATCGCAATTTGATTTTGTAGTTTTTGTGCCGTATTTTTTTTTGAGGTGCGCCAGCCTTTTTTCGGAAGGGTCGCCTAAAGTGATATTTCCCGAAGGCAGAGCTTTATTGCCCAGGAGTCCGCCCAAAATGGCTTCAGCCATATTTCCCGCGCCAATGAAGGCAATTTCCTTCTTTTTCAATATTCCCATAATTTCCTCATTATATATATTTATAACATCTGTCCCAAATAATATTTTTATCGTTGAAAATTATTTTAACACAGCAGGCAAGAAGCCTGTTTTTAATTTTCCTTATTGATGAGATTTACAATTACCCTGATAATAATCTCTTTATCCTGGGGATTGCTTTCTGCAATCATAAGCGTCAGAGCAACAAGAGCATTATCTGCAATGCGTTTTCTGCCTTCCCTGCCGTAAAGCAATCCATTTGCATCCAGAAACCAGATGAACAGAAAAGCCGCAATGCGTTTGTTGCCATCTACAAAGGAATGATTTTTTGTTACAAAATAAAGAAGATGGGCCGCTTTTTCCTC
>CAZJVM010000019.1:0-28493 GCA_964549305.1 uncultured bacterium | reverse complement strand
GATTTTTGAGTTCTTTGCCGAGTAGTGAAATTACCGAACATGCTTTTTCATATGTCAGAACAAATTCTTTTTTGCAGGTAGTTTTTTGAATTTTAAGCTTTGACCGGTCATAGCGGTCAAGAACAGTAAGAGCATATGAGTAATCGGTTATTACTTTAAACAGTCCAGCCGTTTCGTTTTGATCCAATTCCTTGACATCGAGAAGGCGTCCCATCAGGTTCACGGTTTTTTGAAGATCCTGCAACCGGATGTTTTGTTCTTTTAGCCGCTTCTCGTTGATGGAATACCCATTGATAAGGTTGTCTTTTAACACGGTAGTTGCCCAGATACGAAATTGGGTGCCCCGTTTTGACCTGACACGATAACCTACGGAAATAATAACATCCAGGTTGTAATATTGTGTTTTATATCTTTTTCCATCTTTGGCAGTTGTCAAGGAATCCTTGACAACTGATTTCTTATTTAATTCACCTTCTTTGAATATATTGCGAATATGAAGACTTATATTTTGCTTTGTTTTTTGAAACAGTTTTACCATCTGTGCCTGTGTCAACCATACGGTTTCATCTTCAAGATGTACTTCGATATGGCCTTCTCCCTTTTGCGGTTTATAGATAATGATTTCGCCTTTTGATCCTTCGGGTTTCATATGTTATTTTTCCTTATATCTGTACAAAATAATATTTTTATCATTGAAGATTATTTTTAACACAGCAGGCAAGAAGCCTATAAAATTTTCATGTTCTCAATAATTTTTTTTGTGCTTTTTTAAGGCGATGAATTCTTTGACGGATTCACGAATTCTTCTGTTGAGGGCCGGAATATTGTTAAGGGAAACGAGGTCCTGAAGAAGAAGCTGGGGAATAAACCTCAGTGAAACATCGACGGGAGTTGAAGGATTTCTTACAAGGGCAAGTTTTACGGGATAACGGTTTTTCCATTTAGGATGTGAAGCAATAACGGAAAGAAGACGCGAATGCTCCCTTTTTTTCTGGAGAAGCACAAGAAGGTCGCCTTCCGTTAGCTTGGGATTCCATAAGGATGCCTCAAAAACCATTATGTCTTCATCATAAAGAAGAAGACGCAGAAGATTTCGCGGCGCCTTTCTTGCAAGAGATATTTTTTCTCCTGCGGGAATTTCCGGAAGTTTATTCCTTAAATATTCAAGAACGATGTTTTTGAGGGAGAAGGGAACGTTTTTCGAGTCGAGGAGTTGTATCAGGTCGTGTTTGTTAAGATATGCGATGAGGCTTTTTGAAACGTGTACCGGAGTTTTGGGATTTGATATGAGCGCGCGCCTTATTGTGTAAAGGTCCTCGTAGTCCGTCGTCTTTGCAATGAGGGCGAGAAGGTCAGATGGGGCTTCGGGCGTTGCGGCAATCTCTTTTGCCTCCTCTTCTGTGAGCGTTCCCCGTTCAAGAATCCTTCGGGATTTTTCCTCGCCCAGCACCCGAGGCAGTTGGTCCAAAATTTCTTTGTTGATTATTTCAGAATAGAGAGTTTGATTATTTTTATTATCCATATCCGGTCGCTGCTCTACAGGAAATATTAAAAACGGCTTTTTAGAAAGCTTAACATTTTGATTTTATTGAAGTCATTAAATTTATGAAAATCGAGGTTGTTTATTGAAATAAATGTCACCACCACAATATTCTTTTTTCTGTGCAGTCACTGTGTTTCGTGGTTAATGTTTTTGATTTTAATTTTTTACCACGGAATACACAGAACACGTGGATGTGAGGAATACTTCTAAAATACATTTTGGGAGCTATAAAAGAGCTCATTTTTCAGATAATTCCACGTGTCCTAAGTTCATTTAATATTGATTCCATCCTGAAACCTCTTCGCAGAAGATAGTCGATGAATCTCTTTCTGCCCGGCGGTGTTCCTGTGTCGTATTTTTCATACCGTTTTTCTATGATTTTTTTCAAACCTTCCGCTTCCTTTTCTTCAGCGCCTTCGCTTTGAAGTACATCATCTATCATTTTTCTGTCGGTGATTTTTTTCTCACGAAGTTTGAGAATAATCCTGCTTTTTCCGTAACCGCGCCTGCAGAAACTTCTCACCACCGATTCCGTCACTGCTCTGTCGTCGATATATCCAAAGGATTCCAGGCGCATCAGCACTTTTTCAACAACAGAGAGGTCCTCGTTTTTTTCGGAAAGTTTTTCCTTCATCCTGAGGCGCGAAGACGGGTATCTCGTAATATACCAGCAGGCATAATCAAAGAGGCGTTTCTCGTCGTAGTTTATCTCTTTTTTTTTCTTCATGGCGAAATAGACTTTGGTAAGATAATAGTATATATTTTCTTTCTATAAATCGCAGTTGTAATTATAATTTGATTTGAATTTATTGTCATTAAACCCGGGGTGTTTAGAATTTCTAATTTACTCAATTCCGCAATATGCCACAGGCTTAATTGCCGTAAGGATTTATGCATAATAAAATTATAAAACCGGCAGGGCTTAAAAAGGGAGACCTTCTTTGCATTGTGGCGCCTTCGGGAATTTTTAAAGAGAAGCATTTTTTCCGTGGTATCGAGATTATCGAAGAGTGCGGTTTTGAAACCTGTTACGATGAGCGCATCTTCGAGAAAAAAAGATATTTTGCCGGAAGCGACAAACTTCGCGCCGAGATTATAAACAACGCGTTCAGGGATAAAGAAGTAAAAGGAATAATTGCTGCGCGCGGCGGTTTCGGCGCCTGCAGAATTCTCCCTTTTCTTGATTTTAAAACCATTGGAAAAAACCCCAAGGTTTTCTGCGGTTCGAGCGACATAACCCTTATAAATGCCGCGCTTCTGCAAAAATGCGCGATGGTTTCCTTCTACGGGCCTATGTCCGCGGGAAACAGCACTGTTAAAAATTATGAAGAAGAGTTTCGGTTCTTTTTCGACCTTGCCGCTAAGGGGAAATCTTTTAAGCTGGGAAAGAAGGACGGAATCAAATTTCTGAAGGGCGGAAAGGGGCGGAGCACGCTTTCGGGCGGATGCCTTTCTGTTATGAATTCCGTAATAGGTACCAAGTGGGAAATAGAAACGCGGGGGAACATTCTTTTTCTCGAGGATATTGCCGAAGCGCCCTACAGGGTAGAAAGAATGCTCTGGCAGTTGAAGGAGAAAGGCAAACTCGCTAAACTTTCCGGCCTTGTAATATGCCAGATAGTGAACGGACTGGGACGGAAAAAAGAGGAGTGGAACAGTCTTGTTGAAGAAATTGTAGCGGAGTTTACAAAAGAATACGATTATCCGGTCTGCTGCAACTTTCCCACGGGGCACGGCGAAGGGTCGCTCACACTGCCCGTGGGGGGAATCGTTGCAATGGACGGCGACAAGGGAAACATTGAAATAGAAGGAGAATCTGTAATTGACAAATCTTAATCTTGAAATGCTCGGGGAAACCGTGCAATCGATTTTGAATGATAAGACAATGCCGGGCGTGGTAGTTGCCGCAGGCAGGAAGGACGAAAATTTTCTGCTGGAATCATACGGGAAAAAACAGCTTGTTCCCGAGGAGTTGCCAAACAGCGTCAACACAATCTACGATATTGCCTCAGTGACAAAAGTGATGGCAACTGCAACGGCGGTAATGCTTCTTGTGCAAAAAGGAAAACTCAATATCGAAATGAAAGTTTCTGAGTTTATCGATGAGTTTCGTGAAGAGGAGAAAAGCGCGGTCAGACTGAAGCATCTTCTCTGCCATGTGTCGGGACTTGCCGACTGGTATCCCTTTTTTGAGGAGATAAGAAGGAAGGAAACAGTGGGCGGGACCCGGTTGCTCGCGAATAAGCGGGGAAAGAATCTGGTCTATTCCATTGCAAACTCGCAGGAGCTTGTAAATAAAGACTTTTCCGTTACGAAGTACAGCGACATAGGATTTATAATTTTAGGCGAAATAATAGAGATGATAACCGGCGAGGCCTTCGATGAATTTTGCCGAAGGGAGATATTTTCGCCCCTGGGGCTTGAGGACACTTTTTTTATCAACCTTGAAGATAAAGAAAAAACATTGACCGGTGACCGGCTTGAAAGAATCGCGCCTACGGAGGATTCCAAATGGCGGAACTGCCTCATTCGCGGAGAAGTCCACGATGATAACTGTTACGCCATGGGCGGTGTGTCGGCACACGCCGGGCTTTTTTCCACTGCGGCGGATGTCTATAAATTCGGCATGGTAATCCTTGACTGCTTTCACGGAAGGAGCGATTTTCTTCATCAGAGAATTGTAAGGGAGTTTTCAAAGCGCCAGCTCATTGACAGAAGCTCATCGTGGGCAATAGGGTGGGACACCCCTTCAGAGGGATTTTCCACGTCGGGACATTTCTTCTCCAAGGAGTCCATAGGGCATCCTGGATATACGGGCTCATCTCTCTGGATTGATACGAAAAAGGAGGTTGTTGTTGCCCTTCTTTCAAACAGAGTGCATCCTGACAGGGCTAACAGGAAATTCGTAAAGGCGCGCCCTGTTATTCACGATGCCGTAATGAATGTGCTGGGCGCCTCAAAAATTTATCCGCCAAAACCCCTTAGGACGGAGGGTTGACGCTGAAAAAGGGGAAATCGGTTTATGTTGTTGCCATAGGCGGTACGGGAATGAGCGCTCTTGCGGGAATGCTCAAGACATCGGGATTTGACGTTTCCGGTTCTGACAAGGGGCTTTATTATCCTACGAGCGAGCTTATCAGAGAGTTGTCGATTCCTGTTAAAATCGGTTATTCGAAAGAGAATATCCCCGAAGAAGTTGACTTTGCCGTAATCGGCAATGCCGTTTCCCGTGACAATCCCGATGCAGTTGAGTTAAAGAGGCGGGAAATTCCCTGCTTTTCCTTTCCTGAAACGCTGTGGAATAATTTCATAAAGGGAAAAAAGTCGGTAGTCGCCGCAGGCACTCACGGAAAGACCACCACATCTTCAGCGCTTGCATATCTTTTGAATGAGTTGGGGGAGGACGCGGGATTTATGATAGGAGGAGTGCCCGTAGATTTCGGGAAAAATTACAGAATCGGAAGTGGTAACTGCTTTGTCAGCGAAGGTGACGAGTATGATACGGCATTTTTCGACAAGGGTCCGAAGTTTCTGCATTATTATCCTGACTATCTCCTCTTAAACGATATCGAATTTGACCACGCGGACATTTACCGCGACCTGGAGCATATTCTTTCCAATTTTTCAAAACTTATCGATTTGATTCCGGCAAATGGCGCGATCGCCGCATTCGGTGACAGCGAAAATGTAAAAAGAGTGCTTTCAGGGGCAAAATGCCCGGTAATTACATACGGTTATGATGATTCAAATGACTGGATTATAAAGGATATTGATGAGAAAAAGGGAAGAGTTTCTGTCGTTATGAAAGAAGAGGGTGAAATTGCATTCAATACAAAACTTATGGGAAAACATAATTACGCGAACCTTACGGGTGCGATTGCTGTAATTAGGTTAATGGGTTTGGATTTGAAGAATGCCTGTGAAAAAGTTTCCGGTTTCAGCGGAGTAAAAAGGAGGCAGGAGTTGTTCGGAGTGAAAAATGATATTGAAATATATGATGATTTTGCCCATCACCCAACTGCTGTGAGAAAAACTCTCGAGGGTTTCAGGGCAAGATTTACGGGGAAGCGAATAATTGCCGTTTTTGAACCAAGGTCAAACTCGAGCAGGAGAAATATCTTTGAGAAAGAATATTCGGAAGCATTTGATTCAGCGGATATTTCAATACTTGCCGAACCGTTCAACAAGGACGTGCTTGATGAAAAAACCCGTTTTTCGTCACAGAATGTTGTAAAATCGCTTCAAAACAGGGGGAAAGACGCGCATTTTATTGAAAATGCAGATTCAATCGTGAAGTATATTTGCGAAATTGTAAAAACCGGAGATATTGTCATCGTAATGAGCAACGGCGATTTCGGGAATCTCCATAAAAAACTTATGGAAAATATTTAGCTGTTATATCAACTATATAGCCAGTATGGGCATAAGAGCTACAGCATTGGTTATTCAGTTAGTATGTCCAGCATCCTGTCCAATTCATCAAGGGAGTAATATTCGATGGTAATCTTTCCGTGGTTTGTCTTTTCGTTATGAGAAAGCTTTACCTTTGTTGCAAGAGCGCTTCTCAACTTTTCCTCGAGGGAAAGAATTTCCGGAGAAACCTGTTTGCCTTTGTGTTCTTTTTTCTTTTTTTCGACTTTAATTCCTTTAGAAGCAATTTTTTCGGTTTGTCGTACGGACAGATTGTCTCTGATAATCATTTCCGCAAGGTCAGTCTGTTTTGCTTCATCGTCGACACCGCATAAAACGCGTGCATGCCCCATCGATATTTTGTTTTCAAGTAGATAGTTTCTCACCTTTTTTGGAAGTTTCAGTAATCTTAGGTAGTTTGTTATGGTGCTTCTTTCCTTTCCAACTAACGATGCAAGCTCATTCTGGTTCAGGTTGTGGTCTTCCATAAGGTGTTTGTATGCCTGTGCTTCCTCGATGGGATTTAAATCCTCGCGCTGAATGTTTTCAATCAGCGCTATCTCCTCAAGCTCTTTATTTGAAATATTCTTTATAATTGCGGGGATTTTCTTGAGATCTGCCTTTTTAGCCGCTCTCCACCTTCTTTCACCGGCGATAATGGTAAAGTGTTTCCCTGTTTTCTTCACGAGAATCGGCTGAATGACGCCTTTTGTCCTGATTGAAGATATGAGCTCTTTCATCTTGTCGTCGTCAAAGCTTTTTCTTGGCTGATGAGGTCCCGGTTTTATATCCTTTACTTCAATATTGGAAACATAATCTTTTTTATCACCGTCTATTTTGCCTTTTGGCGATATTAACGCGTCCAGTCCCTTACCCAGCGATTTCCTTTTCATTGTTTATAATTTCCTCTGTAAGTTGTTTATAGGTTTCCGCGCCCTTTGAATTCGGGTCATAAAGAATAATAGGTTGTCCATAACTCGGCGCTTCAGAGAGGCGTACATTTCTCGGAATTACCGTTTTAAACACTTTATCCCCAAATTGTTCCCTCACATTTTCACATACTTCGCCGGAAAGATTTGTCCTTAAATCCTGCATTGTAAGGAGAATTCCTTCAATGTAGAGTCCGGGATTGAGCGCTTCCTTTATTTTGCCGATTGTGGTGAGAATTTGAGCAACGCCTTCGAGGGCGTAGTATTCACACTGAAGAGGAATTAGGACGGAATCCGCCGCGCAAAGGGCATTTACGGTTAAAACGCCAAGTGACGGTGGGCAGTCTATGATGATATACTGGAAATCGTCGATTATGTCGCCAAGACAGCTTTTCAGAAGGGATTCGCGCGGTGAAACATCCATAAGTTCTACCTCCGCGCCGAAAAGCTCGTCTGTGGAGGGAATTACCTTAAGTTGAGGAAAAACGCTGTCAGCGAGCACTTCCGATATTGTTTTCCTGCCGAGAATAGCGCGATAAATGGATTTAGTGGTGCCTGCGTGATTCAGTCCAAGTCCGCTTGTTGCGTTTCCCTGAGGGTCGAGGTCTATTAGAAGGGTGCTTATCCCTTTTTTACCGAGACAGGCAGAAAGGTTGATTGAGGTCGTGGTTTTACCCACTCCTCCCTTCTGGTTTGCTATGGCAATAACCTTTCCCATTTTTTGATAAGCCATCTATGAGTCAAAGGAAATTAAAAACCAAGCCCATACTACAGAACTCAAAAAATATGGGCAACAGAAAAATACAAGCTTGAAAAATGTTCCACGTGGAACATTTAAAATATTTTAAAAGCTCCTTCACAAGATAAGCACAAAGGAGATAAAAAAGCAAAGGTCTTTTTTTTGTTTCAGATATTTTTAGTGTTGATAACCTGTTAATAAAGAAAAAAAGGGTTTTGGCAATAAAAAACCTTTAAAATCAAATAGATAAAGATTTCGGTTATAAAAATATAAACTTTTAAACATCTTTTTAACAGGGTGAAATGTTCCACGTGGAACATTTTTAATTCACGCCACCTTTTGAATCTTGCATTGACAGGGAATTTATTTTATCCTTTCTCAAAAAAAGGGAGGGAGTTAAAATGTCGCAGGATAAAATGATTTATATGGAGGCGGCACAGGGCAGGTGTCCTTCGAAAATGCCCATTGTCATTGAAATTCAGATGCTAATAACACGGCGTTTTCTCGAGCTTGAAAAGAAGTATGGATTTGAAGGAATCTGTAAAAATCCGGAGTTGAGCGCTGAATGCACCGTTGCACCCATCGAGGATTTTGGATTTGATGCGGCAATTCATATGTCAGACCTCTCCATTCTTCTCGAGGCATTCGGCGCAAAGATTAATTTTGGACTGAAAGACCCTTCGAGAGTTGTTTCAAATCCCATAAGGAGCGAATCGGATATAGAAAAGTTCTCTATCCCCGAACCTGAAGAGGCAATGAAGGTATGGCTTGAGGGAATGCGCCTGGGGAAAAAGGCGCTACAGGGAAAAGTCCCCCTGATCGGATGGGTTGGCGCGCCGCTTAGCACATCGGCATTCCTTGTGGAAGGCGGTTTTCCTTCGGGAGTTACGCCTTTTAACAGACTGAAACGGATGATTTATGAAAAACCCGCCCTTTTTCACAAGCTTTTGGATAAAATAACCTCAATGTATGAGAAATTCATTCCCGCGCAGGTTGAGGCGGGCGCTGACATCATTATGGTCTTGGACCTTTTCTCACCTTCGTCGATGTCACCTCATAATTACCTTGAATTCTGCTATCCCTATGCGACGCGCCTTGTAAAATCTATAAAGAACGCAGGTGCGGCAGTTTTTTTCGCCTCAGACGGCACGAGTTTTATGTCCGCGCCGTTAAATGAGCTTGATATCGATGTGGTCGGATTTGACTGGACTATAAAGATGTCCGATGCAATAAAACGACTTGGCGAAAATCAGGTTGTGCAGGGCAATCTCGAACCTCACTGCCTCTTTGCCCCGGAAGATGTAATCGAAAAAAGGGTGCGCGGGATTGTGGAAGAAGGAAAAAATGCGCTTTCCCACATCTTCAGTCTCGGTGGGTGGATTGTAAGGGGTACTCCGCCTGAAAAAGTTAAATTTCTCGTTGATCTGGTGCACAGTCTTTAACCGCGAAAGGGCTGATATACGATGAAAGCATTGATTTTAAATAAGATATCATCACTAAATGAAGATGAACGCCCTCTTGAAATAAAAGATTTGCCGATTCCCGAACCAAAGGATGACGAGATTTTGATAAAGGTGAATGCCTGCGCTGTGTGCCATACGGAAATTGATGAAATCGAAGGAAGAACTCCACCTCCTGAATTCCCCGTGGTTCCCGGGCATCAGGTTGTGGGGATTGTGGAAAAAGCGGGGAAAAATGTTGAAAAAAATGTGTACGGAAGGCGTGTAGGTGTTGCCTGGATACATTCCGCCTGTGGAAAATGCAAGTTGTGCATAACCGGAAGGGAAAATCTTTGCTCTCATTTCAAAGCTACGGGGAGGGATGTAAACGGAGGTTATGCCGAATATATGACAGTCAGGGCGGATTTTTCATATGAAATACCTGAATATCTTTCGGATATTGAAGCGGCGCCTCTTCTATGCGCGGGCGCAATCGGTTACAGATCTCTTGCCCTTACAGGAATAAAAAACGGCGACAAGCTTGGATTGACAGGTTTTGGCGCATCGGGACACCTCGTTTTGAAGATGGCAAGACACAAATATTCCGAAAGTCCTGTCTATGTATTTGCCAGAAGTGAAGAAGAACGCCGTTTTGCCCTCGAATTGGGTGCAGTGTGGACGGGAGGTATTCAAGATGCGCCTTCCACTAAACTCGACGCTGTCATCGACACGACACCGGCGTGGATGCCTGTAGTAGAATC
The DNA here is from genome assembly GCA_964549305.1 of uncultured bacterium. GTDB lineage: Bacteria > Schekmanbacteria > GWA2-38-11 > GWA2-38-11 > J061 > J061. The sequence goes on along the minus strand of CAZJVM010000019.1, from coordinate 18,672 downwards.
TATGAAAAAGCTTGGTCCTTCAGGACGTCTTGTCATAAATGCTATAAGAAAAGAGGAAAACGATAAGGATAATCTGCTAAATATTGACTATCCCGAACATCTTTGGCTTGAAAAAGAGATTAAAAGCGTTGCAAATGTGACAAGACGGGATGTAAAAGAGTTTCTATCTCTTGCAGATGAGATGAAACTCAGGCCCGAAATAAGTACTTTTCCTCTCGAAGATGCGAACGATGTTCTTGCAAAGATAAAAAAGGGCGATATCCGCGGTGCAAATGTGCTTATTTTATCATAATATATCATATAATAATGAATGATAATAAACCAATAATTCTTGTAAGTAAATGCCTCGGATTTGCCGCCTGCAGATATAACGGAGAAAAAATAGATGACCCGTTTGTCGAATCTCTGAGGAAATATGTAACCTTCATTCCCCTGTGCCCTGAGACGGAAGCAGGATTGGGTGTGCCCCGTGAACCGATTCGAATTGTATCTCAAAACGGAAAAAGAAAGATATATCAGCCGGGAACAGGAAAATACCACACAAGGTCAATTGTATCATTTTCAAAGAATTTTTTATCGAATTTAAGAGAGATTGACGGCGCAATTCTTAAAAGCCGCTCACCCTCCTGCGGACTGAGGGATGTAAAAATTTACGAGAGTATAAAAAAAAGAGCCGGCACAACCAAAGGCGCAGGCCTTTTTGCTGAATGTGTTATGTCTGCATATCCCACTCTACCTGTAGAAGATGAGATTAAATTAAAAAAATACGAGATAATAGAAAATTTTTTGACAAGAATTTTTATAAATGCCTTATTTAGAAGAATTAAATCCCATTTATCTATGAAATCATTAATAAATTTTCAAAATGAATGTAAATTCCTGTTTCTTTCCTATAATGAGGTGAATATGCGGAAACTTGGATTGATTACTGCAAATTTAGAGAAGAAATCTGTTAAAAAAGTGATTTTAAACTATGAAAATGTTATGAATGAACTTTTATCGAAAAAACCGTCGCGGAAATCCCGGATTAATGTTCTTCTTCACGCTTTTGGTTTTGTCTCAAAAAAACTCTCATATAAAGAGAAAAAAAAATTTTTAAGCATTGTTGAAGAATTCAGGAATAAAAAGATATCTCTTAGTGTCCCCTGTAATCTGATTCGTTCCCTGGCACTTCGTTTTGATGAAAAATATCTTTTAAATCAAAGATTTCTCAATCCTTATCCTGAAGAATTGGCTGCAAAAACAGATTTAGGCAAGAGAAGAAAGCTTGATGATTAGGTAATTTATATTTATGGGATTTATATTTTCTCTATGTGAGAAATTGTTTTTTAATTATGGACCGAGTTATTTCTCTTCTAAATTCTCCAATCTGGTAAGCATTTCCAATGCCTCGAACTTCATTTTTGAGAATGCAAACCATTTTTTTCCAAGGTCTTTTAGGGAAGCTCCAAAGTGATATACTATATAATCATCAATTATCAAAAAACGATCATGCGACTTTTTGAATTCCTTTAATACAACAGGTGAGTATTGTTTATTGAATTTATTAACATCAAGTTTCAGCTGTTTTGATATGGTTTTTGTCATTATCGTGAAAGAAACATCTTTTTGCCGTTTTGAAAAAAGAGTCAGTACGTTATCATCAATATAATTGTCGATTAAAATAATTGATTTCTGCGCGGATCGGATTAAATCAGAAATAAACTTATAAGCATCAAAAATCTGTCCGTCAAAGAAAATACCCTGTTTGGGTTTAATTTCTTTGCTCTCAATGGCGTTTAACACGTTATTGATTTTTTTATCCGTATCAATCTGTTTGATTTCAAGGGTATCCAACCTTTGAAAAATCATAGCATTGGCATTAATAAAGCGGCGCATGGCGACAAAGGCATTGATAATTTGAATGCTCATTTTTACTGCCGTTTCGCTCTTAAGAACTCCGGCAAGCATTGCAACACCCTGCTCAGTAAAAACATAAGGCAGATATCGTCTTCCACCTCTCTGGTTTGAGGTCACAATTTGTGACCTCAAACTATTGAATTCATTATCAGTAATTTGAAACATAAATTCTTCAGGAAATCGTTCATTGTTCCTTTTGACAGCTTGGTTAAGCACTTTTGTATTTATATCGTATAACTCTGCCAGTTCTTCATCCAGCATTACCTGCAAACCGCGAATTGTGTAAATCCTGTTTTTAATTTCATCATGTTTTACCAGCTTGTTCCCGCTCATTTTATATCTTTTTTTTCAGACCTTTTATGAGTTTCTAAAAATGAAAACTTCACTGATATTCACCCCTGTCAAGACTTCTGTACTGTATTGCTTCGGCAATATGTTCGGTTTTTATATCTTGCGATGATTCAAGGTCCGCAATTGTGCGTGAGATTTTAAGTATTCTGTCAAAAGCGCGCGCGGAAAGTGAGAATTTTTTTATTGCTGCCTCGAGAAGATCTTTCGATTCCTGATGCAGCGCGCAGAATTCCTTTAATTCATTCTGATTCATTCGCGAATTGAAATTTATTCCCCTTCCTTCATATCTTTTTATCTGTATGTTTCTTGCCCCGTTAACCCTTTTTCTGATTTCCCGCGATGTTTCCCCTCTCGCTTCTTCCGTCATCTGCCGGAATTTCAGCGACGGCACCTCGATATGAATATCAATCCTGTCAAGCATTGGTCCGGAAACTTTTCCCAGATAGCGCTGTATCTGATTGGGAGTGCAGAGGCATTGCTTCCTTTCATCAAACCTGTATCCGCAGGGGCAGGGATTCAGCGCCGCAACGAGCATAAACCTCGACGGAAAAGTAAGCGATCTTTTTGCCCTCGATATTGTTACATTGCCGTCTTCCAGGGGTTGTCTCAGCGCTTCGATGACATTTCTTCTAAACTCCGGCAATTCATCGAGAAAAAGGACTCCGTTATGGGCAATGCTTACCTCGCCGGGCATTGGAGATGTGCCTCCCCCGATAAGCCCCGCGTCTGAAATAGAGTGATGAGGGCTTCTGAAGGGTCTTTTGCTGAGTATGGGAAATTTCGGATTAATATATCCCATTACCGAATGAATTCGTGTACATTCTATTGCCTCATCGAATGTCATTGCAGGTAAAATCGAGGGAAGGCGGCGTGCAAGCATAGTTTTGCCGGCACCCGGGGAGCCAATCATAAGAATATTGTGGTTTCCTGCCGCGGCAATCTCGAGCGCCCTTTTCGCGTGTTCCTGTCCCTTGACTTCACAGAAATCCGGTACTTTTTCTTCCTTTTCACCGAATAATTTATCTATTTGAGATGCAAATGGCGTGATATTTTTATTTCCGCTTAAAAAATCGACAGCGTCTGAAAGGCGAAAGACGGGTATTATGTCGATTCCCCTCACAATCGACGCTTCGAGACGATTGTGATATGGAATGATGATTCCGCGCCTGCCGTTTTTCTTCGCGTTTATCGCCATAGGAAGTACTCCTTTTACAGCCCTGATACTTCCGTCAAGTGAAAGCTCTCCGGCTATTACATAGCCCTCTCTTGAAACTCTTGCCTGAGGGTCGCTGGCGCTTAAAATTCCTGCAGCTATGGGAAGGTCGAATACGGGTCCTTCCTTTTTGATACTCGCGGGGGCAAGATTTACGGTAATTCTCTTTGCGGGGAAACGGAATCCTGAGTTTAGTATTGCCGATTTAACTCTTTCACGGCTTTCGCGCACAGCAGTATCGGGAAGCCCCACAGTGCTGTATGCGGGCATTCCGGGCGCGACGTCCACCTCAACGTGTACTGAATATGCCTCAACTCCCACTGTTGATGAACTCTCAACTCTTGAAAGCAAACCTAACCCCTTTTTTGTATTAATTTAGCTATTTTTATATTTATAAGTGTTTTTGTCAAGTGATGAAATCTCTTTCCGGTTATGGCAAAAACAGGAATTTATATGAATATTTGCTCATATAAGAAAATTTCTTGACAAAAATATTTAATCATCTAATATTGCAATTGATTCTCAATAACAATTTGACGATAATGGGTAATATGAAGACAAATCTTAAAAAACTCGAAGAGGAAGCACAACCTTCCATTCTCCTTGTAGGTAATGCCAATGTTGGAAAAAGTGTAATCTTCGGAAATCTCACCGGCACCTATGTAATTGTTTCAAATTATCCGGGCACCACCATTGATGTGAGCGAAGGTCATATTGCGTTTTTTGATGAAAAGGAAAACAGGAAATTAAATGTGCGGCTTATTGACAGTCCCGGTGTGAATTCTCTGATTCCCCGTTCTGAAGATGAAAGAGTGACAAGAAACCTTATCCTCGAGGAAAAACCCCTCGGAGTAATTCAGGTAGCAGATGCCAAAAACCTGAAACGCTCGCTTCTGATTACCACTCAGCTTGCGGAGATGAACATTCCCATTGTCCTTGTCCTCAATGTTTTTGACGAAGCGGTGGAAAGGGGAATCAATATAGATACGAAAAAGCTTTCATCCCTTCTCGGTGTGCCCGTGATTGCCTCGGTTGCAACGGAGAAGAAGGGAATGAACGAGCTTAAAAAATCACTCACCGCCTTTTCCGTTCCAAAAGGGCCCTTCAAATTCAATCAGGCAATCGAAAAGGCAGTGGCGGAAATTGAAACGCTTTTACCAAAAGAGGAATTGTCCATATCGGGACGGTCTTTAGCGCTTATGCTCGTAGCGGGCGACAAGTCCCTGTTAAGAGATTTGCGGGCTCGTTATCCGAAGTGCGATTGGAAAACTGTCGAAGAAATCACCGAAGGGATTAAGCTTAATTTCAGGGACCCGTTGAACTTCATAATCAGCAGGGAGAGGTTTGTTTTTGTCAACGAGATATACAATCAGTGCGTAAATGCGGGAAAGAAAAAAAGCGATAAATTCAGAAACCGTATCGGGGACATTATGATTCATCCCGTCTATGGAATTCCGGTGCTTCTTTTCGTGCTCTTTTTGCTCTATGAGCTTGTCGGAGTAGCAGGCGCAGGGATTGCAGTTGATTTTTTCGAATCAATAATTTTCGGAAAATTCGTGAATCCCGCTATTTCCGGCTTTTTAAAGTCGATGGGCACCCCGCGGTTTCTTATGGAGCTTTTAATGGGAGAATACGGACTTATAAGTATGGGCCTTACATACGCCGTTGCCATCGTCTTTCCCATCGTGGGGTTTTTCTTCATCTTCTTCGGAATTCTCGAGGATTCGGGATATCTTCCCCGCCTTACAATAATGTCAAACCGCATATTCAAGAAAATAGGACTTCAGGGGCGCGCGGTGCTTCCAATGGTTTTAGGGCTTGGGTGCGATACGATGGCAACGCTTACAACGAGAATTCTCGAGACGCGAAGGGAGCGAATCATAGCCACGCTTCTGCTTGCAGTGGGAGTGCCCTGTTCGGCGCAACTTGGCGTAATTATGGGAATGCTCGGCTCGATGTCAATGAAGGCGCTTCTCATTGTCGTTGTTACGGTAATTATTCAGCTTTTCGTCGTGGGTCTTCTTGCCGCAAAGATAATTCCGGGAAAATCCTCGGATTTTCTCAGCGAGATACCTCCCGTTAGAATTCCAAAGATTGATAACATAATAGTGAAGACTTTTCACCGCGTGGTCTGGTTTATGAAGGAAGCGGTGCCGCTTTTTCTTCTTGGCACATTCTGCCTTTTCCTTTTTGCAAAAACCGGGATTCTTGCAATGATGCAGGATGGGGTAAAACCGCTTCTTTCAGGCCTGCTGTCATTGCCGCCTGAGACTGCAGAGGCATTTATAGTCGGTTTTTTAAGGCGTGATTTCGGCGCGGCAGGACTCTTCAGACTTGCCCGCGAAGGGTATATAGACCTTCTTCAGACAACTGTTTCCGTTACGGTAATGGTGCTTTTTGTCCCCTGTGTGGCGCATCTTTTCGTTATGATAAAAGAGCTCGGAATTAAGGTCGCGTCGGCTATTACGCTTTTTGTGATTATATATGCGGTTTTATCGGGCGCTCTTTTAAATCAGATTTTAAGGATTCTGAATGTTTTTTAATCAGAATGGGGAATAATTTTAAAGAAGGGAATGAGCGATGTTGAACAATCAATACAAAGAAGAGATGCTTCAGCTTATTGAATCCATTTCCGATGACGGCACTGCAAAAATAGACGAGCTGAAAAAGTATTTCGGAAAAGAAGAGGTTGATAAGCTATTGGCCAGTCTTCAAGAGCTTGAAATGATAGAAGTCAACGACTCGGGAAATCTCTGTCTTACGGGGAAGGGAAAAAAGGAGGCCCGTCAGATTATAAGACGGCATCGCCTTGCAGAGCGTCTTCTGCACGATGTACTCGGGATTGAAGACGAGGAAGCGGCTGAGAGGCACGCCTGCGATTTCGAACATGTTCTCGAAGAAAATGTCGCCGACAACATATGCACTCTTCTCGGACATCCCAAGTTTTGTCCAGACGGAAAACCGATTCCGCCGGGAGAATGCTGTGTAAAAAACAGCAACAAGCTTGAAAGCATAGTGAAATCCCTTGCTTCTCTCGACGTGGGGGAGGAAGGCAGAATTGCCTATATGTTTTCCAATGACCACGGAAGAATAGACAAACTCGCGTCTATGGGACTGGTGCCGGGAACAATAGTAAAAATGCACCAGAAAATGCCTTCTCTTGTGGTATGCTTTGACGAAACTACCGTTGCAATGGATGATGAGATTGCGCGGGATATTTTTGTGAAGAAAAACTGAAGAAGACCTATTTGCCGGGACTTTCTTTTTTCTCTTTTATTATTTCATCGAGTATTGACGCGGCTTCGGCTACAATCCCCGAGCAAAGATCTTTGTGCGCGGGAGTCTTCCATTCGATTTCCGAAGTGATTTCCGAGCAAATGGTGGTCTTCATTTTTTCGTTGAATCTTTTATAGAATTCAGAGGACATCTTGTAGACATCAGCGGAATTTTCCGAGGGATTATCCCTTCCGAAGATTGCCCCCAACACGATTACAGCGCCGTTTAACGCGCCGCAAAGATTTTTCGCTCCTCCTATGCCCGCGCCCATTGCCGTCGCTATGCGGGGGCTTATGTTCAAGGAATATTTTTCATTGAAGAAAGCCACTATCGCCTCGGCGCAGTTAAAGCCCTTCAGATAAGTGCTGCGTGCAAGCTCTTTCAGATTTTCATCGTTCATATCTTTCCCCTTAAAAAAAGAATGCCGGACACAAAAGCGCCCGGCACTCACGGTTTCTTTTTTTATTAAAGCAGAGGAGCAAGTATCAGCGAAACGATTGACATAAGCTTGATGAGAATGTTCATCGAAGGGCCTGACGTATCCTTGAAGGGGTCGCCTACCGTATCACCTACAACCGCGGCTTTATGAGCATCCGAACCTTTGCCGCCGAGATTACCTTCTTCTATGTATTTCTTTGCGTTGTCCCATGCGCCGCCGCTGTTTGACATAAAGAGCGCCATAAGGACTCCCGTAACCGTTGCGCCTGCGAGAAGTCCGCCGAGAGGTCCTTTGCCAAGTGTAAATCCTACGATAACCGGCGCGAGTATTGCAAGAAGTCCGGGGAATATCATCTGCTTCAGAGCGCCTGTCGTTGAGATGTCAACACATCTCGCATAATCCGGCTTTGCCTTTCCTTCCATTATGCCTTTTATTTCCTTGAACTGGCGTCTTACCTCGGTCACCATATCTTCGGCGGCTTTACCGACTGCGCTCATTGTAAGTGCGCCGAAATAGAAGGGAAGAATTCCGCCGATAAAAAGACCGATTACAATCATCGGGTTCATAATGTTGATAGACTCAAGTTTTGCCGCGGAGCTGTATGCGGCAAAGAGTGAAATTGCCGTAAGAGCCGCGGAACCTATTGCAAAACCTTTTCCTATGGCGGCAGTGGTGTTTCCAAGGGCATCGAGTCCGTCGGTTATCTTCCTTGCCTCGGGTCCAAGTCCGCCCATTTCCGAGATTCCGCCGGCGTTGTCGGCGATAGGACCGTATGCGTCAACGGACATTGTGATTCCAACAGTTGCGAGCATTCCCACAGCTGAGATGCTTATTCCGTAAAGTCCGGCGAATTTATATGAAACGAATATTGCGATGCAGATTGTGAGAATAGGAAGCGCAGTGCTTTCCATTCCAACGGCAAGGCCTGTGATAATGTTTGTCGCCGAACCGGTTTTGCAGGACTCCGCGATTCTTCTTATGGGGCTTGCCGATGTGAAATATTCCGTGAGAAGACCGATTATGATACCTGCAAGACATCCTGAAAGGATTGCCCAGAAGATGCTCACGTTTCCCTTAAAGAAGGTGTTTACGATGGCATACGCGGCAACGAGAAAGATACCTGCGGCAATAAATGTAGAGTAGCGAAGCGCGCTCTGCGGATTGAATTTTTTAAGCACCGACATAGACGCAATGCCTATGAGTGAGCTTATAAGTCCCACTGTGGCGAGAATGAGGGGCAGAAGCATTCCCTCAGAGCGGTCAAACGCGAATGATACGGAAGTCGCCGCGATTGCTATTGTGGCGATAATCGAACCAACATAGGATTCGAAGATGTCCGCGCCCATTCCCGCGATGTCGCCCACGTTGTCGCCCACGTTGTCTGCAATGGTTGCGGGGTTTCTCGGGTCGTCTTCGGGGATTCCGGCTTCAACCTTTCCAACGAGGTCTGCTCCTACGTCGGCAGCTTTTGTGTAGATACCGCCGCCCACTCTTGCAAAAAGCGCTATTGAGCTTGCTCCCATGGCAAAGCCGTTTATGAATTTTGCCATTGCAGGGTCACCGCCGAAAACCTTTTGAAAAACAAGATAATAGAGACCAACACCTATCAAGCCGAGGCTTGCCACGGAAAGTCCCATTACGGTACCGCCTTTGAATGCAACATTCAGCGCTTCGTCTGCGCGTCCTTCGCCTGCCGCCTGTGAAGTCCTCACATTTGCCCTTGTTGCCGACTTCATACCGAAGAAACCGGCAAAAGCGGAGCAAAACGCGCCTGTGGTAAATGCCACTGCGGTATAGATATCGAGGAAAGCGCCGAGCAGTCCGGCTACTATAATCACAAAAAAGATGAGGATTTTATATTCCCTGAAAAGGAATACCATTGCGCCGTCGTGAATGGCGCTTGCTATTTCCTGCATCTTTTCATTTCCCGCGGGACGCCCCTTTATATTGAAATATATCAATGAGGCAATTATTATTCCAATAATTCCCATTATGGGGTTTGCCAAAAACAAAAATTCATTGTTCATTGTTTCTGTCTCTCCTTCTCCTTAAACTTTAATGTTTTGGTTTAACAGTTTGAAAAAATTTAAAAATTGGGCTAATTAGCTAACATAAGGGGTCAAAATATGTCAAGAAGTTAGTTTACGCGAAACTTGTTGTTGACATTTATGTATTTCTTAAATTAATAAGCATATCACAGAACTGAAAAAAAAGGAATTTTTATAAAGTAAAAGTAAGGAGAACCAGATATGAAAGAGGTTAACGCAGTTCTTGTAGTAGATGATGACGAAATAGCAAGACAGACAATATGCAACACACTTGAAAATACCGATTATGAAATTTCCGAAGCATGCAACGGCGACGAAGCACTTGAAAAGATTGCCGCGAATGAATATGCAGCAGTTGTCTGCGACATTAAAATGCCGGGTATTGACGGATTTACCGTTTTAAAGAGAGCAAGAAAGACAAGAAGCATCCCCTTTATCTTCGTAACCGGTTATCCCGGCGATATGGACGAGAATGTCATAGTGAATGAGCTTCAACCATTCGGTTTTCTCAATAAACCCTTTGATCACAAAGAACTTTTGCTTCTCGTAAAGAATGCCGTCGAGCAGTACAATCTTTCCAAGAAAAGGCTCGCTTTTCTCAGAGATATGGAAAAAAGCTCGGATAAACGTATGAAGGATATTACGGAAAAGCTGAAGTACATCATTTAGAAGGTTTGCCATAAGCTTTTTTATTCATTCTTTTTTTAAGGCATATATCTTTATCACGGTACCCGGTCGTTCGAACTCTCCAAATCCCGAAAGAGGCAGGTAAAATGCGTCTATGGGATCAAAAACCGCTTTTTCAGGTTTTTCGATGTTTCCTGAAAGCGGAGAAAAAGTTTTAATTAACCGGAATCTTTTTTCGAGAAGAGGCGCAACAGTTTCCGATTTTCCGGAATAAAATTTGAGGAAACCTTCTCCCGTTACAAAGTATTCTGCGTCATACTTTTCGATATCTTCTTCGCTGAAGTGGTTTCCTATTATGTATTCGTATGTGCCCGTTGAGGGGACAATGTCATTTGAAAGTATATAGTCGTAGGCAAGCAGGTAAAGTCTGTAACGGTTTTTTCCTTTTGAAGCCTTTTCAAGAAGATTTACCTCTCTTTCCAGACTTTTCTTTCCCATATCGAGATAAGGAAGATTGTATATGTAGTTGCCAAGCATAAAGATTCTGCTTCCGGTAGGGATATTTGTTTCTATCCAATGTCTTGCCTCAACCCTTGTATCTTCTTTTGAGCAAAGTATATCGAATTGAACGCTCTTTGAAATATTGGGTATAAGGGCAATTATTAAAAAAGCGAGGGCAACGGCTTTTCCTTTTTTTCCGAAAACACTTTCCGGCGAAGAAATGTATCGAAGCAGTCTTCCCGCGTAGATTGAAAGGAAAGGAATGAGGGGAATCATATATCGGGAAAAGACGCCGTATCCGTCGCCGATGCTTATGAAATATATGAGAGGAAAGCTTAAAATTAGAATATCTTCTTTTCCATGCCTGAACAGGGCGTAAAGGATTCCCGTTGCGGCCAAAACCAAAAAGGGGATTCCTATGCCCGACAACAGTGATGTTTTGAGATAAAATGCCCATCCTATCAGGTCATTTACTTCGACACCTTTTGCTATCCATTGTGCCATAAATGTTATTCTGTTCAAAAACTTTGAAAAATCGGCGATAAGTCCCGGAGATGTGGCAATGAAAACAGCCGTCATCAGCGCGCCTGATATGTAGAGTCTGATGTCAAGAAACATTCTTTTCACACCATTTCCGCTTTTTATATTGTAAATGACGTGGGCAAGGAAAATGAAGATTGACGAAAGCGCTCCGTTATATTTAAACCCTGCGGCAATTCCTCCGGCAATTGCAGCGGATATGTAACCTTTCCCCTTTGTCATTAAATCGTGGGAATAGTAGGCGGTAAGCAATATTGCCGCGGTAAAACATATATCCGTTGTGCCGAAGTGCGAGTCTCTTATGTGAAGAAAGGCAAAGGAGAGGAGCGCGGACGAAAACAGAGCGACCTTTGAATCGTAAAAACGGCGCGCGGTGATATAGGTAAACCATATGGTAAGAGTGCCGGCAATTGCTGAAATAAATCTAGCCGCATAGAAAAAAATTGATGGTGCAAGAATGAAATTTTTAAGAAAATCCCCTTTTTCGGCATATACCCCTGAAAGCAGGCCAGCATAATATATGATGCGATAAATAATGTGGTTAAGGTAGATGAAAATGTGGGGATAGTAGTAAAAGTGCGGATTGTAATCACCGGTGAAAAGATAAAGCGCCGACTCCACTATCTGGTCTTCATCAGGTCTTGCGTATTTTAAAGGAAGACCGAAACCGATACCCCATAATCTAAAAGTTAATCCCGCGAGAATAACGAATGTTAATATTACATAATGGTATAAAGGTTTTTTTTGAGAATCCATTTTTAACAACGAATTAATCTGTTTTTATGGCAAATCAAAAAATCGGAATTATATAATATCAGACTTTTGGGGAAAAACAAAAGAGAGAGTTAATATCCGGACCTGCCATTTCTTTTTTTTCGCAATAACCATAACATAAAGCGGGGCGAGGCAATCCGTTACAACTTTAGTTGTGCTGCCAAAACAGTTCTTTATGGAAGGTGCCGGGTTTGCAGATAAAATTTTTAAATTAAGCGAAGCTTTTCCATGAAAAATATGGCGCGCACCCCGATGACTTTATGAAATTTGTTTCTCGCCGTATTTGAAATAAATTACCGCGCACCAGAGGGCAACGGCAAGATTTACAAGCCCGACGATTAGAAAGGGACTTGTATATCCGAAACTGTCAAATAGTATTCCGCCTAATGACGTGAGAACGAAAATGCCCAGAGCGCCTGAAGTGTTGAATCCCCCGAGCACCGAACCGAGAACTCTTTTCGGCGAAAGATCCGTGGTAAGGGTGGTCGCGGCAGTCATCGCGCCGAATTGTCCTCCCCCTATGAGAACGACAATTACTTTAAGTGCTGTACCGAAAGGGCTTTCGAGAGGATAGAGAAGCAGAAAACCCACTCCCGTCAATCCTAAACTTAACGATATCGTCTTCATCCTGCCCCACCTGTCGGTGAGGATTCCCCAAAGAGGAGCCGTTATTATTCCGAATATTCCTGATATTCCCACGGAAATTCCCCCCACAGCCATTGCTTTTGTCGTGGACAATCCGAAATCCTGCGCCGAGTTTACCGCCCATATCATCACTATTGTGCCCAGGACTCCCACATTAGCTCTCGATATGAATCCCGCGCCGTAGCTCATCTTCAGAGGCGAGCTGTCCTTCACCACCTGCCACGCTTCCTTTAAAAGCTGAAGCTCTCCCTTGCTGTGGCTTTCGGACGGCTTTTCCGTTCTGTCAACTATTCCGAAGTGGGAGACAAGTGCGCTTACGAGAAAAATTATTCCGCAGGTATAAAAAGCCGCGAGTATGCTGAACTGTCTCGGTATGACAGATAATACGCTGAACGCGAAAAGAGCGCCTAAAGCAGATGTCAGTCCTATTGCCGCCATGCCCTTACCACGGCTTGAGGGATATGTATAGTCTCCGATAATGGTGAAGACGTGAGGCCAGGCAAACTGAAGAAAAAGCGCGTAAAGTGTTCTCAAAATGAAAACCAATATGATGGGGCTGACGCTTATCAGTGCCGCTATGTTGTGAGAATAGCCGTAAACTATGAAGCTGATTCCGCTTGCGGCAAGACCGAAAGTCATAATTTTCCTTCTGCCGAAACGGTCCGAAAGAAGCCCCACGTAACCGATTAGAAGAATTGATGCCACTTCATTCATTACAACGAGAGCGGTATTAATTTTGCCGAAATTTTTGGGAGCGATTCCGATTACTTCTTTCAGATAAATGGGCTGTATTACAGTTGGTGCCGTTATGGCGATGAGCATTACCATTGAACACCAGAAAAGTGCGTAAAAATTGTACTTATGCAGGTCCGGGGGCATTTCTATTCCCACAATCTTTCTTAGGGGCGCGCCGTTTTTGGAATCCATAAAATTTCCTTTTTTATTAATTTAAATATGGCTTGCGAACATTTTTGCAATTGTAACCTTTTTTAAAACACAATGTTAATTGATATTTATTGGTGTCCTGTAAAATATTTGTAAATAGTATAGATTCATTGCGCCTTGACAACACTTTTCTTATCAAGTATTGAGTGCACTTCAAATCAAAAAAAAAATCAGGAGACAAACTATGGCATCTGAAAGAACACTTGTAATGATAAAGCCGGACGCAGTGGAAAAGAACGCAATCGGCGCGATTATCAGCCGTTTCGAGAAGGAAGGGCTCAATATTCTTGCCCTTAAGGTAAGAAAACTTTCCGTAGAGGATGCGCGCGCTTTCTATGCGGTGCACAGCGACAAACCCTTTTACAATGACCTTGTAAAATTTATGACTTCGGGAAAAATGGTTGCCATAGCCCTTGAGGGAGATAATGCAATCAAGAGGGTAAGAGATATTATGGGCTCAACAAATTCAAAAGAAGCAGAAGAAGGAACCCTGAGGGCGCAATTCGGGACGGATATAGAAAAAAACGCCGTTCACGGTTCAGATTCACCGGAGTCGGCGAGTATAGAAATTCCCTTCTATTTCAGCGCGCTGGAGCTTTTTTCCTGAAAAAGCGTCTTACATATTTTAATGTTGTAAAAAGATTTTTTTAAGAATATGTGAAATGTCTGTTGCGTGCCTATACAGTTTCGACTTGCGTTATGTGGCGTTTGAAGTCAATCAGGCCTTCTTCGAAAGCAAGCTTCTGAAACATCTTCATTCCTTCAAGCTCTTTTTCGCAGAGTGTGTAGGAGATTCTTTTTCCGAGATAATCCACAACTGCATCCCTGCTCACGGCACATTTCTCGTATTCTTCTGCGGCAATTTCTCCTATCCGCCTTACCCCCTTGTCCCGTGATTTTGTGAGAAGTTTCACGAATTGCGCGGGCACCGTCTTTCTTTTGCTTGCAATGAGCGCGAAGACAAATGGGAGTTTCGTCATATCGTACCATTCTTCGCAAAGGTCGATTATTTTAAGATGATAGGGCAATTTCCCGCCGTAAGTAAGCTCGAGAGCTTCATCTCCGATTATAAGACGCGCGTCCGCCCTGTAGTTTCCAATCTGCGAATCAGGTGAAAGAAAAACAGGAGAAATTCCGTATTTTTTTTGAAGTATTATTTTAAGCAGCACAATCGATGTTCGCGAACGTGAATCCACGGCAATGCTTTGAATGTCCTTTATGTATTTACTGGACTCGAGCAGAACACTCATCACTTTTCCCTGCGATGAAATTGAAAAACCCGGGACAAGGAAGAGATCTTTATCTCTCAGAAACTCTATTGAGGGAATGAATCCCACATTTATTCTTCCTTCGGAAAGTGCCATTGCAATTTGGGCAGGCGACCCGAGCTCTATGCTTATGCCTTCCCTCTGCTTTTCGTTTTCAGTAAGATACTTGATTACCGGCTTTGCGTTGAGAAAGGAGTGACAGCCAAAGCGAATTGTTTCCATTTAAAAACCGTATTCCTTCCATCGCTTTGTAACCATTGAGGTGACTTCTTCGGTCATTTTGCACTCATCGGGCCAATCCCTGTCAAACCCCTCCTCCTTCCAGGTTTTCGTCGCGTCGATTCCCATTTTCGAACCGTAGGTGTGCGACTCCGAGGAATGGTCAAGGGTTTCCGTTGGTCCCGTGACAAATTCGATATCCCGCCCGGGCGCCATATTGCTCAGCACTTTCCACGTGACTTCCTTCGGGTCGCGAAGGTTGACATCGCTGTCTGTCACGATGATTACTTTCGTGTACATTATCTGTCCCGTACCCCATAGTCCGTGCATAATTTTCCGCGCGTGCCCGGGATAGCGTTTGTTGATTGAAACGAGGATTAAATTATGAAAAACGCCCTCATAGGGCATATGTATGTCTACGATTTCGGGAAACTGTTTCTTTAAAAGAGGCAAAAAAAGCTTTTCAACTGCCGTGCCCATAAAGCAGTCTTCCATCGGAGGTCGCCCCACAACAATGGTGTTGTAGATGGGGTCTTTCCTCATTGTAATTGCCTTGAGATGAAAAACGGGATACTCGCCTGCAAGGGAGTAGAAACCTGTATGGTCGCCGAATGGTCCTTCTGTCCTTATTTCAGCAGGGTCCACATAACCCTCGAGGACAATTTCAGAGTTTGCCGGCACTTCCACGTCTATTGTCTCGCACTTCACCATTTCAACGGGCTTTTTCCTGATAAAACCGGCAAGTATCATCTCATCGATTCCCTCGGGAAGGGGAGTTATTGCCGAAAAGGAGACTGCCGGGTCTGTGCCTATGGCGACGGCAACTTCGATTTTTTGTTTACGTTCGGCGTATTTTTTATATATAGACGCGCCGTCCTTGTGTATGTGCCAGTGCATTCCCGTGGTTTTTGAATCATAAACCTGCATCCTGTACATTCCGCAGTTTCTCGCGCCCGTGTCGGGGTCGTGTGTGAAGACACAGGGAAGCGTGATGAATTTACCTGCATCATCAGGCCAGCATTTCAATACGGGAAGAGCGTCAAGAGAGGGGTTGTCAGTTATAATTATCTCCTTGCACGGGGCGTCTTTCACTTTTTTCGGGAAAAAGCCGCCCACTTCCTTTAACTTGGGAAGCATTTTAATCTTTTCGATGAGTGAGTCAGGAGTTTTTGTCTCGAGGATTTCTGTTATTTCCGATGCAAGCGCGTCAATGGAGTCTGCCTGAAGCGCGATTTCCATCCTTCGCTCAGAGCCGAACATATTGATAAGGACGGGCATCTTCGTTTCCTTCACATTTTCGAAAAGCAGGGCTTTTCCTCCCTGCTTTGACACCCGGTCGGTAATTTCGCAGATTTCAAGCTCCGCGCTCACTTCTGCGCTAATCCTGTGAAGCTCTCCTTCGTCTTCGAGTTTTTTTATAAATTCCCTTAAATCCCTGTATGCCATTGTCTTTATTCTGTTTTTTATGGTTTTTGTGAAAACCCTCGGGGAAAGATAAATATATCTAATTGGTGATTAAATCAATAAAAGAAATTAATTTTATTTTGCACGGGCAACGGCATAACCATACTGCTTTGCGGAAAATTCCATAAGCTCAAATCCTCCCGCCTGTAATTCCTTTTCGATTTCACCGATACTGAAGTAGTGAATGAAGTTAGGCGCAAGACGGTCGCCTGCTTCGATTTTTTTCCTGCCGAGCAGTCTTCTTATAACATTTCCCGAAGATGCTATGATTCGATAAATTTTTGGATTTCCCTTTTTCGTGAAGAATGAGATGAGAAGAGGACCGCCATCTGCAATATTTTGTCTTATTTTTTTTAAAAACTCTATTCGTTTTTCACTTTCGCAGATATGCATATAAACTGCCCATCCCACCATTATCCCGTCGTATATCTCTTCTGTGTCCGGCGCGCCGTCTCTTTCTGATATTGCCACCTTTGCGTTATATCCCTTTTGTAAAAAGGTCCTGTTTGCGATTTCGGCAAGATGTCCGTTGCATTCAAATCCCGACACCCTGAAGTCCGTTTTCAAAAGGGCAAGCATCTCTCTGCCCGCACCTGCGCCTGCAACGAGTATTTCCCCGCATTCCCCAAAGTGCTCTCTTACGGCTTTTTCTTCCCATTCAAAGAAACCCTGATTGATGTATTCATCGTTTTGGTAGAAGAGATTGATATCGTAGTAGTATTTGTCCACGTCGTAAAGGGCGCGCCTGTCCATCAAACCAAGCCAGAATGCCTCAAAGGGAAGAGTGATTACCTGTTGTAAAAAAGATACAGCTTTCACGCTGAGATAGTAAACCCGCGTAATAAGACCGTAATTTCCATTCATCTCAAAAAAATCTAACCTGTCAAAAACTTATGTCCTGCTGTTGTAAAGCGTTTTACTCCTTCCATCCTTTGAAGTATTCATTCCAGTTTTCATCTACTAACGTGAACGAATCAGGTGCATTATCTTCAAGCAGTTTTCTGAGAGCTTCAGGCCATTCTGCAGGGCCTCCTTCAATGGACTTTCTCCTTGTAGCGTCAATCACGATTTTGCTTGTTATTCCCCTTTGCGCCATACTGGGGTCAATACCCATACCGAAAGTCTGAGGGATGATAAGAGTTGCCGGATGGGGCTGCCATCTTGTGGATACGGCCCTGAGAACTTCCGGCAGATTCGTTACATCTATGTCGTCATCAACGACTATTGCAATCTTGGAAGAGGTTGTTGAGAGAAGAAGCTGGCCTGCATTAATTCCCATTCCCGGAAATCTCTTGCTTATGCTGAGTATGCTGACACCTGTCAGGTCTCTTGGATTGTACATATCAACAAGATAGGGCATTACTGTTTTAAGTTTGATATATGAACCGATAGACCACGGAATCATTATCGATGGGTGGACAATACCTGTAAAATTGTTTACGAAAACAGGATTCTTGCGGTGTGTTATGGCTTTTACTTCCATATACCAGTTTTTGTGCGGTTTCCCCATATAGCCGAACATCTCGCCGTAAGGCCCTTCATCTTCCTGTTCTGTTATGATGTCGCCTTCAATAACGATCTCGGCATTTGCAGGAACAAGAATGTCGCTTGTCTCACATTTTACAAGTTCTACCGGTTTTCCCATCAATCCTCCTGTAAATTCCAGTTCATCTTCTCCGAAATCCGCGACTTTTGTAGAGCTCATCGAAAAGAGAATCGGATCGGTACCTATTGCTATTGCCGCAGGAACTGCGTGCTGACCCATCCCCTTTGCCTTCATCATAAAACGCCATCCGTGCTGTCCCGGTTCAGTATTGACGCCTACCTTGTTTTTCCCTTTTACCTGAATCCGGTATGTTCCCACATTTCTTCCGAATTTGGAGTCTTCCATAAAAACATTTCCGGAGTTTATATATTGAGAGGCATCTTTAGGATTGTTTTTAAACCAGGGAAAACTCATTATATCTACATCATCACCTTTTAGAATGACCTCTTTACAGGGAGCTTTTTTGCTTTCTTTCTCTCCCAGTTCTACCGGTTTTATTCTCCTCCATTCTCCGTCGTTGCTTTCCACGGATTTGACAAGAACATCACGCGCCGCCCTGTACATTTCGCCCGGATTGTTATTTATTTCTTTTGCACCGAATATCATTGCAGCTGCGTCCCATCCGGGATAGGCATTTACAAGGACCGGACCTTTCATCCATTTTCCGTTTATCTTTATATTTTCGAACAAAACAGCAGGAGCCTTGTCTTGGCCTAACTTATCAAATATTCTGTACAGAAGAGCAGTTGCTTCGTATCTGTCCTGATCGATTTTATCTATGCGCAGAAGTCTCCCGTGCTGATCAAGCGCCTCAATGTAGTCGCGAAGAGAATCATAGGGGCCGGTTGTTAAATCCCTGTCTTCGCATTTAGCGGGGATGGATGTCAGAGAGAGGATTAAAATGGAAATAATCAAAA